>JALOLK010000157.1 GCA_025456015.1 Candidatus Nanopelagicales bacterium | reverse complement strand
AGCCACCTGCGTGGATCAGCGGCCGCGGGCGGGGTAGCGTCGCGGCGCACACGCCGACGGGGTGACGAGAGGGCTTGGCATGGCTGGGACACGAGTGCTGGTCGGCACCCGCAAGGGCGCGTTCATCCTGACCTCCGACGAGCGGCGGCAGGACTGGACCGTCGACGGCCCACACTTCCCGGGCTGGGAGCTGTACCACGTGAAGGGCTCGCCGCTGGACCCCGACCGGATCTACGCCTCGCAGTCCGGCGGCTGGTTCGGCCAGCTCATCCAGCGCTCCGACGACGGCGGGCGCACCTGGAGCACGGTCGACAACGACTTCGCCTACGACGGCGTGCCCGGCGAGCACCAGTGGTACGACGGCTCGCTGCGGCCGTGGTCGTTCACGCGGGTCTGGCACCTCGAGCCCTCGATCCACGACGTGGACACGGTGTACGCCGGCGTGGAGGATGCCGCGCTGTTCAAGTCCACCGACGCCGGCGCGAGCTGGACCGAGCTGTCCGGCCTGCGCCAGCACGACACCGGCCCGCAGTGGCAGCCCGGCGCCGGCGGCATGTGCCTGCACACGATCCTCGAGCACCCGACGGACCCGGATCGGCTCTACGTGGCCATCTCGGCAGCCGGGGTCTTCCGCAGCACCGACGGCGGCACCTCCTGGCAGCCGATCAACAAGGGCCTGCGCTCCGGCGAGATCCCTGACGAGGACCGCGAGGTCGGCCACTGCGTGCACCGCATCGACCTGCACCCGGCCAACCCCGACGTGCTGTTCATGCAGAAGCACTGGGACGTCATGCGCTCCGACGACGGCGGGGACTCCTGGCACGAGGTCAGCGGCAACCTGCCGACCGACTTCGGCTTCCCCATCGCCGTGCACGCCCATGAGCCGCAGACCGTCTACGTGGTGCCGATCACCAGCGACGAGCACCACTTCGTGATGGACGGCAAGCTGCGCGTCTACCGCAGTCGCACCGGCGGCGACGCGTGGGAGCCCCTCACGACGGGCCTGCCCCAGGAGCACTGCTACGTCAACGTGCTGCGCGACGCGATGGCCGTCGACCGGCACGAGTCCTGCGGGGTGGAGGTCCAGACGCTTGCCTGAGTCGCCGAGAGCCACCGTGCGGGTGCGCCTCCCGGGGCACCTGCGGGCCATCGCGAAGGTGTCCGGCGAGGTCGTGGTCGAGGTCGACGGCCCGGTCACCCAGCGCGCCGTGCTCGATGCCGTGGAGGCCGCCCACCCCGCGCTGCGCGGCACGATCCGCGACCGCCGCAGCGCCCAGCGCCGGCCGTTCGTCCGGTTCTACGCGTGCGAGGAGGACCACTCGCACGAGGATCCCGACGCCCCGCTCCCCGACGCGGTGGCCCGCGGCGCCGAGCCGTTCATCGTGCTGGGCGCGATGGCGGGCGGCTGAGGCGCGCGGTCCGCGCTACAGGCCGGGCGCGCCCCAGAGCGGGAACCACCGGGAGAGCTCCCGCTCGACGGCCACGTCCTGGGCGACGAGGTCGCGCACCTGCAGCTCGAGCATCGTGTCCCGGGACTGGCCAGGGCCGGGCATCGGCGCGAACGGGTACACCGAGCCCTGCTTGAACAGGTACACCATGGCCAGCGGCCGCTCGCCCGGCCCGCGGAAGCCGACCGTGGCGCAGAGCAGCTGGGGGCCCCAGCCGGTGTCCTGCAGGGTGAGGTTCACCGCGTGCAGGTGGGTCACCAGGGCCGAGACGTCCGGCGGATCGGTCGCGATGACCAGCCAGGTGTAGCCGTACTGGTCCGCGCTCACCGACACCGCGGGGTTGCCCGAGGCGGCCAGCAGGGCCTCGACCTCGCCCTGCACCTCGGCGAACGCCCGGCCCTCGGGCACCCGGAAGGCCACGGCGCCCATGCCGGTCGCCTCGTAGCCCAGGCTGGCCGAGAGCGTGATCGCCGCGCTGGGCAGGCCGAAGATGGCGTCGAGGTCGGGCCGGGCGGGCTTGCGCCGGCCCAGGATCGCGTCGAACATCCCCACGACGGCTCCCTACTGGCCGAGCTGGGCGGAGATGCGGGCGAGCTGCTCGAGCCGGCGCTCCAGCGGCGGGTGGGTGGAGAACAGCGAGGCCATCGACTGCTGGCTGCCGAACGCCGGGGTGATGAAGAAGGCGTTGAGCGCCTCCTTCTCCCGCAGGTCCCGGGTGGGGATGGCCCCCATGTCGCCGCTGATCTTCTGCAGGGCCCTGGCGAGGGCGCCGGGCCGGCCGGTGAGCAGTGCGCCCGTGCGATCGGCGGACAGCTCGCGGTAGCGCGAGAGCATCCGCGTGAGCACGAAGCTCACCATGTAGACGAGCACCGACACCAGCATGATGATGAGGAACGCGATCGCCCCGTTGCTGTCCGAGTCGCGCCGGCGCATCAGGCCGCCCCACATCCACGACCGGGTGAGGAAGCCGGCCAGCACCCCGACGAACGAGGCCACGGTCATCACGAGCACATCGCGGTGGGCGACGTGCGCCAGCTCGTGGGACAGCACCGCCTCGAGCTCCTCGGCGTCGAGCCGGCGCAGCAGGCCGGTCGTCACGCAGACCACGGCGCGCTTCGTGCTGCGCCCGGTGGCGAACGCGTTGGGCATGTCCGTGTCAGCGATGGCGACGGTCGGCTTGGGCATGTCCGCCATCGCGCACAGCCGGTCGATGACCGCGTGCAGCTGGGGCGCCTGCTCGGCGGTGACCACCCGGGCCCCCATCGAGAACAGCGCCATGCGGTCGGAGAAGTACCACTGCGCCCACGCCGAGCCGCCCGCGATGATGAGCACGAACCACGAGTTCAGGCCGGCCCAGATGAGCACGGCCATGAGCACGACGTAGAGCAGGCCGAGCATGAACATGGTGCCGCCCATGCGGGCGGTCAGCCCCCGGTCCGGTGCGTACCGGTTGCGGGCCATCCCCAGCCCCCTCCCGTCGAGTCCCTACGGCCGCGACGGCTCGGCCGGGTCGGCCGGCGGGGCGGCGGGCGCGGGTGCTGGCGCAGCGGCGGGCTCGTCGGCGATGACGGCGTCCACGACCTCACCGGGCGCGGCCGCTGCGGCGGGCGCTGCCGGCGCGGCCTCGACCGCCGGCACGGCCTGGGCACCACCGGTGACCGCGGCGGGCGCCGGCCCGCCGGACAGCTCGGCCTTGAGGGCGGCGAGGTCGTGCTCGACAGCGGAGTCCGCGGCCATGCGCTCGAGCTCGGCGGTGAGCGAGTCCTTGCCCCCGGGCACCTCGAGGGCCCCGGTGGCCATGAGCTCCTCCATGGCGCCGGCGCGGGCCTGCATCTGGGCGGTCCGGTCCTCGGCCCGCTGGATGGCCATGCCGACGTCGCCCAGCTCGTTGCTGATGCCGGTGAACGCCTCGTTGATGCGCACCTGCGCCTCGGCCGCCGAGTAGGAGGCCTTGATGGTCTCCTTCTGCGTGCGGAAGGCCTCCACCTTCGCCTGCAGCTGCTGGGAGGCGGCGGTGAGCTTCTGCTCCTGCTCGGTGAGCTGCACGAGCTGGACGTGCAGGTCGTTGAGCTGCTGGCTGATCCCGCTCTTGCGGGCCAGCGCCTCGCGGGCCAGGTCCTCGCGACCCCCGGCCAGCGCCGCCCGGGCCTGGTTGTCGAGCTTGCCGAGCTGCTTGTCCAGCCCGGCGATCTGCAGCTCGACGCGCTTGCGGCTGGTGGCCACGTCGGCCACGCCGCGGCGCACCTTCTGCAGCATC
>JALOLK010000023.1 GCA_025456015.1 Candidatus Nanopelagicales bacterium | reverse complement strand
CCGCCGGCAGATCGCCGAGACCGACTCCGACTGGGATCGCGAGAAGCTGCAGGAGCGGCTGGCCAAGCTGGCCGGCGGCGTCTCGGTGATCAAGGTCGGCGCGCACACCGAGGTGGAGCTCAAGGAGAAGAAGCACCGCATCGAGGACGCCGTCTCGGCCACCCGTGCCGCGATCGAGGAGGGCATCGTCGCCGGTGGCGGCGCGGCCCTGGTCCACGCGGCGACGGCGCTCGACGGCGGCCTGGGCCTGACCGGTGACGAGCTCATCGGCGTCCAGGTCGTGCGCAAGGCCCTCGACGAGCCGCTGCGCTGGATCGCCGAGAACGCCGGGCAGCAGGGCTACGTCGTCGTGAGCAAGGTGCGCGAGGCGGGCGTGGGCCACGGCCTCGACGCGGCGACCGGCGAGTACGTGGACCTGGTGGCCGCCGGCGTCATCGACCCGGTGAAGGTGACCCGCTCGGCCCTGGAGAACGCCGCGTCGATCGCGGGCATGCTGCTCACGACCGACGCGCTGGTGGTGGAGAAGCCCGAGGAGTCGGCGGACGACCACGGCCACGGGCACGGCCACAGCCACGGCCCGGGTGGGCACAGCCACAGCCACTGATCGGGTGGGGGTCACCCCACCAACGACCTCGGGCCCCGACAGGCGATCTGTCGGGGCCCGATCGTCAGTGCAGGGCGGTTGCGGTGGCCCGTGTGCTGCGGGTCTCGCGCGCCTGTGCGTCGTAGATGACCTGGCGCTCGGCCTCGGTCAGCCCGCCCCACACCCCGAAGGGCTCGCGCACCTTCAGGGCGTGCGCGCGGCACTCCATCATCACCGGGCACGTCGCGCACAGCGCCTTGGCGGCCCGCTCGCGGGCCTCCTTCGCGCTGCCCCGCTCGCCCTCGGGATGGAAGAACATCTCCGAGTCGAGACCGCGGCACGCCGCCTTCATCTGCCAGTCCCAGAAGTCCGCGTTGGGCCCAGGGAGCCGAGACACATCCGCCATGGCCGGTCCTCTCACCGTTGTCCTCCGCTCATCCTAGAACTTGTGCGAATGTTGGGCAACCATCACTTTGGAGACGTTGTCGTGTGACTGCTGTTCGTCCGCTACCCGATGCAACGCCGCCCATGCCCAGCATGTTCCGTCGCGTGGGTCCCCGTTCGGAAGTGTCGACGGGCGGGCTTTGCAAAGGTCTTGCACACTGTCCCCGTGCCAGCCCACGGAGCCCGGGACCCCCACGCGGCCGATGCCGCCCTCGGGGTGCCCTCCGCTGCCCGTGGGGACGCCGTGCCCAAGGAGCCGCGGACGCCGGCGGCCGACCCCGCGGCGGCCGGCGCCGCAGCGCCCCCGCAGGAGCCCGACGACGCCGAGCTGGGCCCGGCGCTGAGCGTCGCCGGCGCCGCGCGCGGCCTGGGCGTGGCGGCGGCGACCCTGCGCAGCTGGGAGCGCCGGTACGGCCTGGCGCCGAGCCTGCACACGAAGGGCGGCCACCGGCGGTACGGCCCGACCGACCTCGCGCGGCTGCAGGTCATGCACCGGCTCGTCCGGGAGGGGGTGCCGCCGGCCGAGGCCGCGCGGGTGGCGATCCGCACCCGCATCGGTCCCGAGCAGGCAGCGGTGTCCGGCCCCTACAGCGCCCTGCTGGCCGGACCCGCTGACGAGCACGGCACCCCGGCCGCTGGGGCCCTGGCGGGCGTGCATGACGAGGTGGCGGGGGTCGGGAGCTCCGGCGGTGGGCACGTGCTGCCGATGCCGCGGCGCACGCGCAGCGCCCGCGGCCTGGCCCGCGCGGCCATGGCGCTGGACTCGCACGCCTGCCACCGCGCGGTCGAGGCCTCGCTGGCAGCCAGCGGCACCGTCGCGACGTGGGAGGACCTCATCCGCCCGGTGCTGGCCGCGGTCGGCGACAAGTGGGCCGAGACGGGTCGCGGCATCGAGGTCGAGCACTCCTTCTCGGTCGTCGTCGCCGGTGCCATGGCCGCCCACACCGCCCGGTTGTCCCGCCCGCGCAACGACCGCCCGGTGCTGCTGGCCAGCGTGGCCGACGAGTTGCACGACCTGCCCCTGGTGGCCCTGCAGGCCGCCCTGGCCGACGCCCAGGTGCGCAGCCACGTCATCGGGGCGCGCACGCCCGACGACGCCCTCGCCGCCGCGGTGCAGCGCCTCGGCCCGCCAGTCGTGTTCCTGTGGTCCCAGATGCGCCCCGTCCAGCCCCCGCCGCTGCCCCCGATGCGCCCGATGCCGGTGCTCATCGCCGGTGGCCCCGGCTGGCCGGAGGACCTCCCCGAGGAGGTCGTGCACGTGGCCGACATGGCCGGCGGCGTGGAGGCCATCCGCGCGGCCATGGGCCTGTAGCCCCCGCAACCGGCCACCCACTGGCTCAAGTCGACGCCCCGGCGATGCCGAAGCCCTCAAGCGTGAGGGAGGTGTCGGGATGACCACGGTCCTGGTGTGCGATGACGCTCCACTGGCGCGTGAGGCGCTGCGGCGAGCCGTCGCGTCGGTCCCCGGCGTCGAGCGGGTGACCGCGGCGGGCTCCGGCGAGGAGGTCCTGGCCCGCTACCCCCTGGAGCGTCCCGGGGTCGTGCTGATGGACGTGCGGATGCCGGGCATGGGCGGCGTGGAGGCCACCCGGCGACTGCTGGCCGCGCACCCGGGCGCGATCGTGCTCATGCTGACCCTCGGGGAGGATGCCGACGCGGTGGCGGCTGCCGTGACCGCAGGGGCCCGCGGGTACCTCGTGAAGGACGCCAGCCGCGAGGAGACGGCCACCGTGCTGGACCTGGCCACGGCCAGGCCGACCCCGCGCGGCAGCAACGTCGTGGCCCTGCCCGTGCGCCACCACCCCGCCGGCCCGGCGCTCAGCGAGCGTGAGCTCGAGGTGCTCGAGGGCATGTCGCGGGGCAAGTCGAACGCCCAGATCGGCCGCGAGCTGTACCTCTCCGAGGACACGGTGAAGACCCACGCGCGCCGGCTGTTCCGCAAGATGGGGGCCGCGGACCGCGCCCAGGCGGTGGCCATGGGGTTCCGCTGGGGGCTGCTGGCCTGAGCGGGCGGGGTGCCGCCCAGCGTCTAGGCTGGGCTCGCCGCACCGCCGAGGAGGCCGCCCGACGTGTTCGACCCCGCTGACCGTGCCGCCGCCGAGGAGAAGTTCGGCGTCACCGGCCTGACCTACGACGACGTCCTGCTGCTGCCCGGCGCCACCGACGTCGTCCCCTCCGAGGTGGACACCACCACCCGGCTCACCCGCGAGATCAGCATCGCCGTCCCGCTGGTGAGCGCGGCCATGGACACCGTCACCGAGGCCCGGATGGCGATCGCGATGGCCCGGCAGGGCGGCATCGGCGTCCTGCACCGCAACCTGTCGATCGCCGAGCAGGCCGAGCAGGCCGACACCGTCAAGCGCAGCGAGTCGGGGATGATCCACGACCCCGTCACGGTCGGCCCGGACGCCACCGTGGCCGAGCTCGACGCGCTCTGCGGGCGCTACCGGGTCTCCGGCCTTCCCGTGATCGACGACGAGCGGACGCTGCTCGGGATCGTCACGAACCGCGACCTGCTGTTCCTGCCGCCCGCCCAGTTCGCCACCACCCGCGTGCGCGAGGTCATGACCCCGATGCCGCTGGTCACCGGGGCCGAGGGGATCAGCCGGGCCGACGCGGCCGCGCTGCTGGCCAAGCACCGGGTGGAGAAGCTGCCCCTGGTCGATGCCGCCGGCCGCCTCACCGGGCTCATCACGGTGAAGGACTTCGTGAAGACCGAGCAGTACCCCAACGCCACGAAGGACGACGAGGGCCGGCTGCGGGTCGGCGCGGCGATCGGCTTCTACGGCGATGCGTGGCAGCGCGCCGGTGCCCTCGTGGAGGCCGGGGTCGACCTGCTCGTCGCCGACACCGCCAACGGCCAGGCCCGGCTGCTGCTCGAGATGGTCGCCCGGCTCAAGCGCGACCCCGCGACCCGCCACGTGCAGGTCGTGGGCGGCAACGTGGCCACGAAGGCCGGGGCCGCCGCGCTCGTGGAGGCCGGGGCCGACGCGGTGAAGGTCGGCGTGGGCCCGGGGTCCATCTGCACCACCCGCGTGGTCGCCGGTGTGGGGGTGCCCCAGGTGACCGCGATCTTCGACGCGTCCCTGGCCTGCGGGCCCGCCGGGGTGCCGGTCATCGGCGATGGTGGGCTGCAGTACTCCGGCGACATCGCCAAGGCCCTCGTGGCCGGTGCCGACAGCGTCATGCTGGGCTCCCTGCTGGCCGGGTGCGAGGAGAGCCCCGGCGACCTCGTCTTCGTCAACGGCAAGCAGTACAAGCACTACCGGGGCATGGGCTCGATCGGCGCGATGGCCTCGCGCGGGCGGGTGTCGTACTCCAAGGACCGCTACTTCCAGGCCGACGTCGACACCGACGAGAAGATCGTGCCCGAGGGGGTCGAGGGCCAGGTGCCCTACCGGGGGCCGCTGTCGGCCGTGGCCCACCAGCTCGTCGGCGGGCTGCACCAGTCGATGTTCTACGTGGGCGCGCGCAGCATCCCCGAGCTGCAGCGGCGCGGCCGGTTCGTGCGGATCACGCCGGCCGGGCTCAAGGAGTCGCACCCGCACGACATCCAGATGACCGTCGAGGCGCCCAACTACCAGAGCCGCTGACGGCGGCGTGCCGCGCCGGGTGCGACTCCGGGCCGGTGCGGGGAGGAGCATGGCCCCATGAGCGACATCGAGATCGGCCTGGGCAAGCGGGGCCGGGCCGCGCTGAGCTTCGACGACATCGCCATCGCCCCGAGCCGGCGCACCAGGGCGCCCGAGCTGGTGAGCACCGCCTGGCAGATCGACGCCTACCGGTTCGACACCCCGATCCTGGGTGCCCCGATGGACTCGGTGATGTCCCCGCAGACCGCGATCGCCATGGGCCGGCTCGGCGGGCTCGGCGTGCTCAACCTCGAGGGCCTGTGGACCCGCTACGACGACCCGTCGGCGGCCTACGGCGAGATCTGCGAGCTCGGTGAGCCCGAGGCCACCGAGCGGATGCAGCAGCTCTACGCCACGCCGGTGCGCGAGGAGCTCGTCGTCGAGCGGATCCGCGAGGTCCGGGCGGCCGGCGTCACCGTCGCCGCGGCCCTGTCGCCGAACCGGGTGACCGAGCTGGCCCCGGTGGTGACCAGGGCTGGCGTGGACCTGTTCGTGATCCGCGGCACCACCGTGTCGGCCGAGCACGTCAGCGACGGCGACGAGGCCCTGAACCTCAAGGAGTTCATCTACACCCTCGACGCCCCGGTGATCGTCGGGGGCGTGGCCACCTACCGGGCGGCGCTGCACCTCATGCGCGCCGGCGCTGCCGGGGTGCTCGTCGGGTTCGGCGGTGGTGCAGCGCACACCACGGCCGACGTGCTCGGCGTGCGCGTGCCGATGGCCACCGCCGTCGCCGACGTCTCGGCCGCACGCCGGGACTACATGGACGAGTCCGGCGGGCGGTACGTGCACGTCATCGCCGATGGCGCGATGGGCCGCAGCGGCGACATCGTGAAGGCGGTCGCCTGCGGAGCCGACGCGGTCATGGTCGGCTCGCCGCTGGCCCGGGCCGCCGAGGCGCCCGGCCGCGGCTGGCACTGGGGGATGGAGGCGGTGCACGGCGAGCTGCCGCGCGGGGAGCGGCACTGGTCGGGCACCGTCGGGCCGCTCGAGCAGATCCTGCACGGGCCGAGCCGGGTGCCCGACGGCACGATGAACCTCGTGGGCGCGCTGCGCCGGGCGATGGCGATCTCGGGCTACTCCGAGCTCAAGGAGTTCCAGCGGGTCGACCTGACGGTCTCGCCGGGGCGCTGATATCCACAGCCCCGCGGCAGTTGTCCACAGGCTTGGCGGTACAGGCGGAGCACGGCGGCGTGACCGCCGTCACATCGAGGGCGGGAGTCATCCACATGGGGCAGCAGCACGGAAACGCCGACACCATCGGCAGAATCGGCGCCGTCCTGCCGGCCGGGATGCTCGCCGCGCCGGACGCCTCGGCCCTCGGGCCGGACCAGCGCGCGGCCACGCTCGCCGCGCTGCGCGCCACCACCCCGGCCGACCCGCTGGACGTCCTGGTCGTCGGCGGCGGGGTGGTCGGATGCGGGGCGGTGCTCGACGCGGCGACCCGCGGCCTGCGGGTGGTCCTGGTCGAGGCCGGCGACCTGGCGGTGGGCACCTCGAGCCGCTCCTCCCGGCTGGCCCACGGCGGCCTGCGCTACCTCGAGCAGCGCGAGTTCGCCCTGGTCCACGAGGCCCTCACCGAGCGGGGGCTGCTGCTGGACCGGATCGCCCCGCACCTGGTCCGGCCGGTCCCGTTCCTGCTGCCGGTGAGCAGCCCGGTGGAGCGCTCCTACTTCGGCGCCGGCGTGCAGCTCTACGACCTGCTCTCCCGGATCGGCGCCTACGGCGGCACGATGCCGCGCCCGCGCAACCTGTCGCCGGCGGCGGTCCAGGCCCTCGCCCCCGGCCTGCGGCTGGAGGGCAACGGGGGGGCGGTGCGCTTCCACGACGCGCAGATCGACGACGCACGACACACCATGGCCCTGGCCAGGACCGCGGCTGCGGCCGGTGCCGGCATCGCCACCGGCGTGCGGGTGGTCGACCTGCTCCGCACGGCCCAGCCCGCCGGGCCCGAGCATGCCGAGCACGCCGAGCATCCCGAGCACGGCGAGCACCACCTGCACCTGCCCGACCTGCACCTGCCCGGCACCGGGCACCCGGGCCACGGCGGCGACGCGCCCGCGGACGTGCGGGTGGTCGGCGCGGTCGTGCAGGACGCGGACACCGGCGAGCGGATCACCGTGCACGCCCGCGTCGTGCTGTCAGCCACCGGGGTGTGGACCGACGACCTCGTGGCCATGGCGACCGGGTCCGAGCGCGGCCAGGCGGTCCGGCGCAGCAAGGGGGTGCACCTGGTGGTCCCGCGCGAGGCGTTCCGGTCCACCTCGGCGGTCATCACCCGCACCCCGCACAGCGTGCTGTTCCTCCTGCCGTGGAGCGAGCACTGGCTCATCGGCACGACCGACACCGAGGACGACGGCCCGCGCTCGACCCCCGGCGTCGACGCCGAGGACGTCGCGTACCTGCTCGGCCAGGCCAACCGCTGGCTCACCCGAGCGCTGGTCCCCGCCGACGTGGTGGGCGTCTACGCCGGCCTGCGCCCGCTGCTGTCGGCCGGCCAGGGCGACACCACCGAGCTCTCCCGTGAGCACGCCGTGATGAAGCCGGTGCCCGGCTTCATCGCGATCGCCGGCGGCAAGTACACGACCTACCGGGTGATGGCGGCCGACGCCGTGGACGCCGTCGCCGAGCAGCTGCCGGGCGAGGTGCCGCCGTGCCGCACCGACGAGGTGCCGCTGCTCGGCGCGGAGGGCTTCCGCGCGATGTGGGCCGGGCGCGTCCGCCGGGCCCGCGAGGCTGGCCTCGAGGTCACCGCGGTCGAGCGGCTCCTGCGCCGGCACGGGGACCGCACCGAGGACGTGCTGGCGCTGGTCGCGGCCGATCCCGCGCTGGCCGCCCCCCTGCACCCCGACGGCCGGGTGATCCGCGCCGAGGCCGTCATCGCCGCGCGCGACGAGGGCGCCCGCAGCCTGGGCGACCTGCTCATCCGGCGCACCCGGCTGGCCGTGCAGACCCGCGACCGCGGGCTGGCCTGCGGACGCGACGCCGCCGCCCTCGTCGCGCCGGTCCTCGGGTGGGACCAGGCCCGCATCGAGGCCGAGCTGGTGGCCCTGCTCGCCGAGCAGCCCGAGGTGCCGGCGGTCGACCAGCCGGCCTGACCGGCGGGCCACGACCCTCCCCGCGCCCCCGCGCTACCGTGGCGGCATGACCGCCCCCACCGTGCCCGCGATCGCCCGGCCGGGCTTCGACGCCGAGCTCGCCGAGGCCCTGCTGGCCCTGCCCGTCGTGCATCCCGGCGCCGAGCGCCTCACCGCGATCGCCCCGTTCGACGGCCAGCCCCTGGTCGAGGTGCCCTGCTCCACGGTCGCCGACGTCGACCTGGCCTTCGACACCGCGGCGCAGGCCCAGGGGCGCTGGGCCCAGACCGACGTCGCCGAGCGCCGGCGGATCATGCTGCGCTTCCACGACCTGCTGCTCACCCACCGCGACGAGTGCCTGGACCTCATCCAGTGGGAGACCGGCAAGACCCGCATGGACGCGATGAAGGAGCTGCTCGGCGTCTGCACGATCGCCCGCCACTACGCGCGCGTGGCCCGGCGGATGCTCGAGCCGCAGCGCCCGCTGGGGCTGCTGCCGCTGCTCACCCGGGTGAGCGTCGAGCGCCACCCCGTCGGCGTCGTGGCCGACATCGCCCCGTGGAACTACCCGCTGTTCCTGGCCCTGGCCGACGCGATCCCCGCCCTCATGGCCGGCAACGCCGTCGTGCTCAAGCCCGACCACCAGACCTCCCTGACCGCGCTGTACGCCGTGGACCTCATGCACCGGGCCGGCATCCCGCGGCGCGTCCTGCAGGTCGTGCTCGGCTACGGCCCGCAGCTGGGCCCCGAGCTCGTCGAGCGCGCCGACTACGTCATGTTCACCGGGTCGAGCACGGTCGGCTCGCGGATCGCCGGTCGGTGCGGCGAGCGGCTCATCGGCTGCTCGATGGAGCTCGGCGGGAAGAACCCGATGATCGTGCTCGAGGACGCGAACCCGTCGGCGGCCGCCGAGGTCGCCATCCGGGCCTGCTTCGACAACGCCGGCCAGCTGTGCGTCGCGATGGAGCGGCTGTACGTGATGGACGGCATCCACGACGCGTTCATGGAGCGCTTCCTGTCCCGGATCCGCAACCTGCGGATGCGCGCCGAGGTGGGCTGGGCCGCCGACTACGGCTCGCTCATCGGGGCCGAGCAGCTCGCGCGCACCACCGCCGCGGTCGCCGACGCCGTCGAGCACGGCGCCGAGGTGCTCGTCGGGGGCCGGCCGCTGCCCGAGATCGGGCCCTTCTACTACGCCCCCACGGTGCTGACCGGGGCCACCGAGGGCATGGCGGTGCACCGGGAGGAGACGTTCGGCCCGGTGGTGACGGTGCAGCGGGTGGACAGCGAGGAGCAGGCCCTCGCCCTGGCCAACGACTCCGTCTACGGCCTGAACGCCTCGGTGCTCACCGGCGACGACCGCCGGGGCGCTGCGCTGGCCAGGCGCATCCGGACCGGGTCGGTGAACGTGAACGAGGCCTACGAGGCCACGTTCGGCTCGACCCGGGCACCCATGGGCGGGATGGGCCGCTCCGGCGTGGGTCGGCGCAACGGAGCCCACGGCCTGACCCGGTTCACCGAGGAGCAGACCATCGCGGTGCAGCGCGGCATCGGGTTCGGCACGCCGTTCGGCATGGAGCACGACGACTGGTCCGAGCTCCTGGTCCGGGGGTTCCGCGGGCTGCGGCGCTCCGGGCTGGCCTGAGCCGGCGATCCACCAGGGGCGGCGCCGGTCGTGCCGACGGCGGGGCACCGGCGTATCGTCCGAACATGACCACCTCCAGCACCGGCGAGGCCACGGCCGCCCCCACGGCGACCCCGGCCAGCGACTACGACGTGCTCGTCATCGGCTCGGGCTTCGGCGGCTCGGTGACGGCCCTGCGGCTCACCGAGAAGGGCTACCGGGTCGGGGTCCTCGAGGCCGGCCGGCGGTTCGCCGACCACGACTTCCCGGCCACGAACTGGCGCCTGCGCGACTTCCTCTGGGCCCCCGAGCTCGGCTGCTACGGCATCCAGCGCATCCATCGGCTCAACAACGTGATGGTGCTGGCAGGCGCCGGCGTCGGCGGCGGCTCGCTGGTCTACGCGAACACCCTGTACGTGCCGGGCCCGGCCTACTTCAGCGACCCGCACTGGGCCCACATCACCGACTGGGCCGCCGAGCTGCTGCCCTGCTACGAGCAGGCCGAGCGCATGCTGGGCGTGGTCACCAACCCGACGATGACCCCGGCGGACCTCGCCTTCCAGCAGCTCGCGGAGGACATGGGCGTCGGGCACACGTTCAAGCGCACCCCGGTGGGGGTGTACTTCGGAGCCGGCCCGGGGGTCACCGAGGCCGACCCCTTCTTCGGCGGCGCCGGGCCGGAGCGCACCGGCTGCCAGGAGTGCGGCGAGTGCATGACCGGCTGCCGGCACAATGCCAAGAACACGTTGGTGAAGAACTACCTCGGGCTGGCCGAGCGGGCCGGCACGGTCGTGCACCCGCTCACCACCGTCACGACGGTGCGGCCGCTGCCCGACGGGCGCTGGGCCGTGGACACCCGGCCGACCACGTCGCTGGCCGGCAAGGCGGCCAGCCGGGCCCGCAAGGCCGAGGCCACCCGCACGTTCGTCGCCGAGCACGTGGTCCTCTCGGCGGGCACCTGGGGCACGCAGTCCCTGCTGCACCGGCTCAAGGTGGACGGCGTGCTGCCGGCGCTGTCCGACCGGCTCGGCCGGCTCACCCGGACCAACTCGGAGTCGCTGGTCGGCGTCCTGCGCGACGAGCCGCCGGGCGATCCCGACTACTCGCACGGGGTGGCGATCACCTCCTCGTTCTTCCCCGACGAGACGACCCACATCGAGCCGGTGCGCTACGGCAAGGGCGCGAACGCGATGTACCTGCTCGGCACCGTCATGAGTGACGGCGCGCAGGATCGGCCGCGCTGGAAGCAGTGGCTCGCCGCCGTGCGCGACAGGCCGAGCGACGCCGCCAGCGCGCTCTGGGTCCGCCGAGCCTCGCAGCGGGGGATCATCGGCCTGGTCATGCAGAACGTGAACAACTCGATCACCGTGATGGGCGAGCGCACGAAGGCCGGTCGGTTCCGGTTGCGCAGCACGCAGGGCGAGGGCGAGCCCAACCCGTCGTGGATCCCCGTGGCCAACGACGCGATGCGACGACTGGCGCGCATCGTCGGCGGCCGGGCGTTCGGCAACATCGGCGAGGTCATCGACGCGCCGATGACCGCCCACTTCATCGGCGGGGCCGTCATCGGCCTGACCGCGCAGGAGGGCGTCATCGACCCCTACCACCGGGTGCACGGCTACCCGGGGCTGCACATCGTGGACGGCTCCACGATCACCGCGAACCCGGGGGTGAACCCCTCGCTGACCATCACCGCGATGGCCGAGCGCGCGATGTCGCTGTGGCCCAACGCCGGCGACCCCGATCCCCGCCCGGCCCAGGGCCAGGCCTACGTCCGCGTCGCGCCGGTGGCCCCGCGCGCGCCGGTCGTGCCGGCTGGCGCGCCGGGTGCGCTGCGCCTGGTCGACCTCGGCATGCCCACGGTGCGTGCCGCCGAGCCCCAGGGGGCGCCCGCGTAGGCTGCGCGCCGTGACGCACCCCCGCCCGGTCCTCGTCGTCGACTTCGGCGCCCAGTACGCCCAGCTCATCGCCCGGCGCGTGCGTGAGGCCCGCATCTACTCCGAGATCGTGCCCTCGACCATGCCGGTGGCCGAGCTGCTGGCCAAGGACCCGGTCGCGGTGATCCTCTCCGGGGGCCCGAGCAGCGTCTACGCCGAGGGCGCCCCCGGGGTGGACCCGGCGCTGTTCGCCGCGGGCGTGCCGGTGCTCGGCATCTGCTACGGCTTCCAGGCCATGGCGCAGGCCCTCGGCGGGGAGGTCGCCCGGACCGGCCTGAGCGAGTTCGGCCGTACGCCACTGGCCGTCACGGAGCCCGGAACCCTGTTCGCCGACCTGCCCGGCGGGTTCGAGGTGTGGATGTCGCACGGCGACGCGGTGTCCGCGGCGCCGGCCGGCTACACCGTGACGGCCGCCACCGCCGGGGCGCCCATCGCCGCGTTCGAGCATGCCGGCAGCCGCTGCGCCGGGGTGCAGTTCCATCCCGAGGTGCTGCACACCGCGCACGGCCAGGCGATCCTCGAGCGGTTCCTCCACGGGCTGGCCGGGATCGCCCCGGACTGGACCACGAGCGGCATCGTCGAGGAGCAGGTGGCCGCGATCCGGGCGCAGGTCGGCGAGCACCGGGTGATCTGCGGGCTGTCCGGCGGGGTCGACTCGGCCGTGGCCGCCGCCCTGGTGCACCGGGCCGTCGGCGACCAGCTCACCTGCGTGTTCGTCGACCACGGCCTGCTGCGCAAGGGCGAGCGCGAGCAGGTCGAGCGCGACTACGTGGCCGCCACGGGGATCCGGCTCGTGGTGGTCGACGCCGCCGACCGGTTCCTCGCCGAGCTCGAGGGCATGACCGATCCCGAGGAGAAGCGCAAGACGATCGGCCGGCTGTTCATCCGCACGTTCGAGGAGGCGGCCGCCGCCATCGTGGCCGAGGAGGGCGCCCACGGGGCAGCTGTCGACTTCCTCGTCCAGGGCACGCTGTACCCCGACGTGGTGGAGTCCGGCGGCGGCACCGGGACCGCGAACATCAAGAGCCACCACAACGTGGGCGGGCTGCCCGACGACCTGCAGTTCCAGCTCGTCGAGCCGCTGCGGACGCTGTTCAAGGACGAGGTGCGCGCGGTCGGCGAGGAGCTCGGGCTGCCGGCCGCGATGGTGTGGCGCCACCCGTTCCCCGGCCCCGGCCTGGCGATCCGGATCATCGGGGCGGTGAACCGCCAGCGCCTCGACGTGCTGCGCGAGGCCGACGCGATCGCCCGCGAGGAGCTGACCGCCGCCGGCCTGGACCGTGACGTCTGGCAGTTCCCGGTCGTGCTGCTGGCCGACGTGCGCTCCGTGGGCGTGCAGGGCGACGGGCGCACCTACGGCCATCCCATCGTGCTGCGACCGGTCTCCAGCGAGGACGCCATGACCGCCGACTGGTCGCGGCTGCCCTTCGAGGTGGTCGCGCGGATCTCCACGCGCATCACCAACGAGGTCCGCGAGGTGAACCGGGTGGTGCTCGACGTGACGAGCAAGCCCCCCGGCACCATCGAGTGGGAGTAGCCGACCCCCACCGCGCCGCCCGCGCCTCCCGCCCGCGCTCACCCTGCCCCGCCCCGCGCTCACCCCGCCCTGCCCCTCGCGATGTGCGCCGGGTCCGCTCGCCCGAACGCAGCTTGCGCCGGGATCGAGGGAAGGGTGCTTCCTCGATCCCGGCGCAAGTGCCCGGGGGCGGATCAGGCGAACGGGTCGCTCGGCCAGTCCTCGCCGCGCTCGCCGGCGAGGGCCTGCTGGCGCTGCTCGCGCCGGCTCGCGGCGACCGAGGCGGCGATGCCGCCCGCGCCCAGCGCGATCAGGGTGCCGGAGGCGACCCACCGGCCATCGGGGGCCCACCCGTTCGCCGCGGCGACGGCGAAGACCACGCCCAGCACGGTGAACAGCAGGCCGGCGGCCAGGGAGAACCAGTCGGGCTCATGACGCTTCATTCGAACACCTCCACGGTGATGCTGCCGGCGCCGACGACGGCGTCGAGCGTGACGAGGTAGGCAGGCCGGGGGGTCGCCGCCTCGAGGGTGGTCGTGAGGGACTGCTGGGTGCCGCCCTCGGGGGCACGACCGGGCACCGAGATCTCGCCGACGTCGACGCTGGCGGTCAGGTCCAGGCGCACGTCGTCAGGCACGAGCACCTGCAGCTGGCCGACCCCCACGCTCGCGTCGATCTCGAGGCGCTGCTCCGGGCGGCCCTCCGCGGCCCCGGCCGCCGTCAACGCCCGCAGGTCGAGCACGGCGTCGCCGGCCGAGATCCGGTAGTCCAGCGGGGAGTCGGCGACGTCGTCGGGGGTGACCCGCCACGTCTGGTCGCCGATCGCGAGCCGGCCGTCGGAGCCCTCGACCACCCAGCGGTCCCAGTTGGGGTTCGACTGCACGAACGCGTTGGCCGCGACGCCGCCGAAGGTGAGCAGCGCGACGGGCACGGCCAGCACCGCCAGCCAGCGGGCGCGGCCGTACCACGTGCCCACGACCATGCCCAGGCCCAGGATCGCCAGGACCACGCCGCCGAGGATGGCCGGCGCCGCAGCGGTGCTGGGTAGGGCCACCCCGAACAGGGTGATCAGGCCCGCGACCAGCACGGCGACGGACAGGACCATCCACCCGAGGTAGGAGCGCTCACGTGGAGCGGCGGCCATGGCCGCGGTGCCCTGGCCCGCGTACGGCGGGTTGCCGCCCGCGGCGTAGCCGGCACCGGGCTGGCCGGGCTGCGGTGGCCACGGGTCGTCGGGCATGACGATCCAGGCGATGACGTAGCCCAGCAGCAGCGCGCCACCGGTGACGATGGTGAGCACCACGGTGAGGATGCGCAGCAGGGTCGGGTCGGTGTTCCACGCCCGGGCCAGGCCGCCGCACACGCCGCCGACGACGCGGTCCGACCGGCTGCGGGTGATCCGTTGCGGCGCCGGCGGGTACGGCTGCGGGGTGGGCTGCCCGTACGGCGCGGAGTACGGCGCCTGGTACGGCTGCTCGGACGGTGCCTGCTGGTACCCGGGCGGCAGCGCGTACCCGGGCTGCTGGGCCCCGGGCCCGTAGCCGGGCTGCTGGTACCCGGGCGGGTACGGCGGCTGGGGCGGCTGCCCCGCACCGACGCCGGCGAGCACGGTGGTGGGCTGCTGGTCCGGGCCCGGCAGGGCGGTCGTGGCGGTGTCGCCACTGGCGCCCACGTGGGGCTGCGGGCTGGGGCTCACGCCGGCGTCGGGACCGGGGATCGGCTCGCCGGCCGGCGTGGGGTCGGGGGTGGACATGGGGCGGGGTGTTCCTTCTTCGTTCATGGCTCCAGCCTGCTCGCCGGCCGCCCTCGGCGGTATCCGGTACCACCCTGAACCGACCCTGAGCCGACCCTGAGCCGGGATCGGGGTCGCTCCCGGAGGTGGGCACCGGGGTGGCGGGAGGATCATGGGCGCGTGCACCCGCTCCCCGTCGCCGAGCCGGGGGTGCGGCGCGTCCGCCGCAGCGTCGGGGACCGCTGGGCCGGCGGCGTGTGCGGGGGCCTGGCCGAGCACACCGGGGTGCCCGCATGGGTGTTCCGGGTGGCGTTCGTGATCACCGCCCTGCTGGCCGGCCTCGGGGCGCTGGCCTACGCGCTGCTCTGGCTCGTGCTGCCGTTGGCGGAGCACCCGGCGGCGGGTGGTCGGCGGACCAGCCCGCTCGGCGTGGGCGGGCTGCTCGGCGTCGTGGCGGTGGTGCTCGGCGTCCTGGTCGGGCTGCAGGCCGCGGGGCTGCCGGTGCGGCTCTCCCTCTGGGCGCCGCTGGTGCTGGCCGGCGGGGGCCTCGCGGTGCTCTGGCGGGCCGGTGACGACGCCCGCGCCGCGGCTCGGCGGCGCGCATCGCAGTCCGCGGACGCCCAGGTCCTCGACCGCGCGACCGAGCCCCCCGCGGCGGCGGCCCCGGCCGGCGGGGCTGTCGAGCCCGGCGCGGCCGAGGCCGGCGCGGCTGAGCCCGCCTGGAGCGTCGGCGCCCTCGACGCCGGGGCGCGGCTGCGCGTGCTCGCTGGGGTCGGGCTGCTGGTGCTCGGGGTGATCGGCCTGATCCTGCCCCGCATCGCCCTTCGCGACGCCCTGCAATCCGTGGCCGCCACCGCCATCGCCCTGACCGGGATGGCCATCATCGCCCTGCCGTGGGCCAGTGCCTGGTCGGCCCGGCGCCGCGCCGAGCGGGTGGCCGCGATCCGCGCCGAGGAGCGCGCCGCGATGGCCGCCCGCGTGCACGACTCGGTCCTGCAGACCCTCACCCTGATCCAGCGGCGCGCCGACGACCCGGTCGAGGTGGCCCGCCTGGCCCGCACCGAGGAGCGGGCGCTGCGGTCCTGGCTGTACGCCCCGCCCGGGCCGAGCGGGTCGCTGGCCGCCGCGCTGGCCGAGGTGGTGGCCGCGACCGAGGCCGACTACGACACCCGGATCGAGCTGGTGACCGTCGGCGACGTCGTGGTGGATGATCGGGTCGCCGCCCTCGTGGCCGCCACCCGCGAGGCGGTCCGCAACGCGGCCAAGCACGCCGGGGCCCCCGCCACGGTGTACGCCGAGGTGGCCGACGGGGCCGTGGAGGTCAACGTGCGCGACCGGGGCCGGGGCTTCGACCCCAGCAGCATGGGCGCCGACCGGCACGGCGTGCGCGAGTCCATCGTGGCGCGGGTCCAGGCGGTCGGCGGGCGGGCGGTCGTGCGCAGCATGCCCGGGGAGGGCACCGAGGTGCGCCTCGAGCTGCCGGCGCAGCCCGCGGGGTCCTCCGATGGGTGAGCAGGACCAGCACCTGCGCGTGGTGCTCGTCGACGACCACGCGCTGTTCCGTGCCGGGGTGGCCGCGGAGCTCGCCGGCGCGGTCGAGCTGGTCGGGCAGGCCGGTGACGCGCCCGAGGCGGTGGCCGTCATCCGGGCCACCCGGCCCGACGTGGTGCTGCTCGACGTGCACCTGCCCGGGGGCGGCGGCCGCGCGGTGCTCGACGCGTGCGTCCCGGAGCTGCCCGGGACCCGGTTCCTGGCGCTGAGCGTGTCCGATGCCGCCGACGACGTGATCGGGATCGTGCGGGGCGGAGCGAGGGGCTACGTCACGAAGAGCGTGGACGCGACCGAGCTGCTCGCCGCGATCCAGCGGGTGGCCGCCGGGGACGCGGTGTTCTCCCCGCGGCTGGCCGGGTTCGTGCTCGACGCCTTCTCGCGCGGCGCCGCCCCGGCCGCCGACGAGCTCGACCAGCTCTCGCCCCGGGAGCGCGAGGTCATGCGCTACATCGCCCGCGGCTACACCTACCGGGAGGTGGCTCGTGAGCTGGTCCTGTCGGTGAAGACCGTGGAGACCCACGTCTCGGCGGTGCTGCGCAAGCTGCAGCTGTCGAACCGCCACGAGCTGGCCCGCTGGGCACAGGCCCGCGGCGTGGTCTGACCCCACCGCGCGGCCGGTCCGGCCCGCGCGTCCCGTGGGTCAGACCAGCACGGCGATCGCCGTGTTGACGATCGTCAGCCCGCCGATCGCGGCCCACACGCCGGTGCTCACCGCGTCCTTGCCGCGGTTGACCCAGACCAGCACCGTGATCACCAGCAGGATCGCCAGCTTGATCCCGACCTTCACGTGGTTGACGTCGTAGTCCAGCGCCGCCTCGGCCAGGCCGACGAGGGCCAGGCCGGTGACCAGCTGGGTCAGCGCGCCGTGCAGCATCGCGGGGTTCACCACGCGCGGGGTGCTGCGCAGCTGCACCAGGAAGCCGCCGAGCAGGGAGGCCAGGCCGATGAAGTGCAGGATGACGAGCAGGTCGTAGACGATCTCCATGGCGACCACGATAGGCGAACCGGACGAATCCGCCCATTCGCCCCAGGCGTTCGGGGAACCGCGGTGCCCGGGCGTCGCGCCGCCGGCGTGGCCTCAGCCCGTGCGGACCGCGTGGAACATCTCGGCCAGCCGGCCCGCACCGAGCCCGCCGCGCTCGGCAGCCGCCGCCATCCAGGTGCGGATCATCCCCTCGAGGTCGTCCATGTGCTCGGTCTGGCTCACGTGGGCGCGCAGCGCGGCCAGCTTCGTGGGCAGGTGCTCGGTCACGTCCACGAACGTGTTCGGGGTGGGCGAGCCGAACATCCACAGCTCCGCGACGACCCACTCCTCGAGGCCCTCGTCGAGCATGAGCGTCGGATGCGCGAACTGGTTGCGGGCGTCCGGGTAGATCGCCTGGACGGTGGCCTCGGCGGCGGCCATGTGATCGGGGTGCGACGCGCCGATCCGCTCCCAGTTGCGCACGGGGGACATGGTGAGCACCCGCTGCGGGCGCACCTGGCGGATCACGCGGGTGATGTCGCGGCGCAGGTCGTGGCTCACGGTGAGCTCGCCGTCGCGGTAGCCGAGGAAGCGCACGTCGGTCACGCCGACCACGGCGGCAGCCGCCACCTGCTCCCGGCGGCGGATCCCGGGGATCTCCGAGCGGGGCACCGCGGGGTCGAACCCACCCGCGTCGCCGTCGGTGACGACGCAGTAGGTGACCGCCACGCCGGCGGCGACCAGGGTGGCCACGGTGCCGGATGCGCCGAAGTCGACGTCGTCGGGATGGGCGGTCACGACGAGCACGCGGGTCAGATCTGCCGGGATTTCCACGCGGCTCATCGTAGGTTGCGTTCCAGCGGGGCGGGAGGCGAGCCGATAGGAGCGGTATGCGAGCCACACGGATGCTCGGCGTCGCCATGGCCCTCGCCATGCTCACGGCCGGCATGGCCGCGCCCGCTGCCCAGGCGGTCGCCCCGGTCCCGGTGCCCCCGGTGGTCCTGCCACCGGCGATCGACCTGCCGGCGTTCTACGAGGCGCAGACGGTCTGCGACCCCACGCCGCGGCCCGGCTCCGCCGCGCTGGGCGCCCTGCTGGTGCAGACCTACGGCCCGGCCACCGTCTACATCCCGCGGGCGTGCAGCGGCAGCGTGAGCGAGCACTTCGACGGACGCGCGGTCGACTGGATGCGCACGGTGCGCGATCCCGTGCAGAAGGAGATGGCCGACACCTTCGTGAACTGGCTGCTGGCCCCCGCCGCGGACGGCACCCCGCACGAGATGGCCCGCCGGCTGGGCGTCATGTACATCATCTGGAACAACCGGATGATCCGGATGTACGACCCGGCCCGCGGCTGGACCGACTACCGCAGCTGCCTGGACCCCGCGCGCCAGGGCCCGAGCCTGGACACCAGCTGCCACCGCGACCACGTGCACCTGTCCCTGTCCTGGGACGGCGCCGCCATGACGACGAGCTGGTGGACCGGCGTCGCGCAGACCCTGCCGTACTGCCGAGCCGGCACGAGCGCCGCCGTGCCGACCCCCGGGGCCCCGCT
Organism: Candidatus Nanopelagicales bacterium; assembly: GCA_025456015.1. Classification (GTDB taxonomy): domain Bacteria; phylum Actinomycetota; class Actinomycetes; order S36-B12; family CAIYMF01; genus Prado023. Next base: position 9,743 of record JALOLK010000023.1, on the reverse strand, counting down.
GGTGGTCCCCGACCCGGCCGCCGTGCCCGGCTTCGTGCCCGTGCCGGCCACCCCGGTGCTCGACACCGCTGCCGGGGTCGGCGCCGGGCTGACAGCCGGCTGCCGCCTGCTCGCCGGCCGTGCCGTGTTCCCGCGGGTCGTGGTGCCGGGGGCTCCCGCCGACGCGCGGTGGGCGGTGCTCGGCGTGCGCAGCACGAGCAACGCGCCGGCCCACCTCCTCGGCTGGTCCTCGGGCGCGCCCCGGCCGGCCACCCTGCTGCCCACCCCCATGGGGACCACCACCGGCACGCTGCTGCTGCCGATCGCCTCCGACGGCAGCGTCGGGCTGGGCACCACCCTGGGCGCGGCCCCGGTCGCCGCCCAGGTGCTCGGCTACGTCCGCGGGGACCCGGTGCTCGCACCCCCCGCCGCGCCCACCACGCCCAGTGCCGTGTCGACCGTGCGGGCCAGCACGCCGCGAGCCGTGCGGGCCAGCAGCAGCCGGCGGGCGGTGACCACCCGGTGGAAGGCCCCGGCCCGGACCGGTGACTCCGCGATCGTCGGCTACCAGGTGCAGGCGCTGAGGAGCAAGGCCCGCGGGGCCGCCGTCGCCGGCACGTGCACGGCCGGGCCCAAGCAGCGCTCCTGCACCATCAAGGGCCTCACGCGCGGGACCCGGTACTGGATGTCGGTCTCGGTCGCGAACGCGGCCGGGTCCACCTGGGCCAAGCGGCGATCGGTCCGCGTGCGCTGATCCGGTCCGCGTCGCGCTGTGGCCCGGGCACGCCCCGATCGCGTCGGGTCTGCGAGCACCTCGGGCTCGGGAACCGAACGGGATCCCGACCCGGACGCCGCGAATCGAACGCAGTTGGCGCCCCAGGACAGCGGCGCCGGCCGCGTGCGCGGCAGGGGCGTGTCGGCGGTCCCGCCTAGACTCACGTCGTGCTGCTCGACGACCCCCTGCCCCGGCTCCCGAGGGCGACGCTGCCCCCTGAGGACCTGGACCTGGCGACGGACGCCGCAGCCGACGACCTCCCGGCGACGGCGCCGTCCACCCCAGCGGCCGCACGCCCCGCGGACGTGGTGCGGGCTGCCCTGGCCGCCCGTGCCGGCGGCGTGCCCGCAGGCCCGGCCTCGCCCCCGGCCACGTCGCCGCGCCGCGCCGGCCGTTCGGTCCCCGACGAGGCGGCGCTGTTCGCCGTCGAGCCCGCGACCTCGCAGGGCGCACCGGACGAGGCGGCAGCGCGCGATCGGGCCGCCGACCTGCTGCGCGCCGCCGCCGACGCGACCCGTGAGGGTGCCGACGATCGCCGCGAGCAGGCCCGGGCCCAGCGCGAGGCCGAGCGCGCCGCGAGCATCGCCGCACTCGTCGCCGACCTCAACCCCCCGCAGCGCCAGGCCGTCGAGCACCGCGGCGCGCCCCTGCTCATCGTCGCCGGCGCCGGGTCGGGCAAGACCCGCGTGCTCACCCGCCGGATCGCGCACCTGCTGGCCACTGGCGACGCGCGACCCGGGGAGATCCTGGCCATCACGTTCACGAACAAGGCCGCCGCCGAGATGCGCGAGCGGGTGGAGGCCGCGGTCGGCCCACGCGCCAGGGTCATGTGGGTCTCCACCTTCCACTCGGCCTGCGTGCGCCTGCTGCGCCGCGAGTCCGACCGGCTGGGCCTGAAGTCCAACTTCTCGATCTACGACCAGGCCGACAGCATCCGGCTGGTCACCCTCGTGGCCCGCGACCTGGACCTCGACGTCAAGCGCACCCCGCCGCGCGGCCTGCTGCACCGGATCTCCGCGCTGAAGAACGAGCTGGTCGACCACGAGACGTTCCGCTCCCGGGCAGCCAACCCGACCGAGGAGCAGCTGGCCGACGTCTACGCGGCCTACCAGCAGCGGCTGGCCCGCGCCCAGGCGGTCGACTTCGACGACCTCATCGGGCACACCGTGGCGCTGCTCGAGGGGTTCCCCGACGTCGCCGAGCACTACCGCCGGCGGTTCCGCCACATCCTCGTCGACGAGTACCAGGACACCAACCACGCCCAGTACCGGCTCATCGCCGAGCTGGTCGGCCGGCCCGGCGGGGAGGTCCCGCCCGGCGAGCTGGTCGTCGTCGGCGACTCCGACCAGTCGATCTACGCCTTCCGTGGCGCGACCGTGCGCAACATCGTGGAGTTCGGCGCGGACTTCCCCGATGCCCGCCAGATCGTGCTCGACCAGAACTACCGCTCGACGCAGACCATCCTCTCGGCGGCCAACGCCGTGATCGCGCGCAATCCCGACCGGCAGGCCAAGACGCTGTGGACCGACGCCGGCCAGGGCGAGCCGATCGTGGGCTACGTCGCCGACAACGAGCACGACGAGGCCGCGTTCGTGGGCAACGAGATCGACCGGCTGGCCGACCTCGGGGCGGCCAGGCCCGGCGACGTCGCGGTGTTCTACCGCACCAACGCCCAGTCCCGGGCGCTGGAGGAGGTGTTCATCCGCACGGGCATGCCCTACAAGGTGGTCGGCGGCACCCGGTTCTACGAGCGCCGGGAGATCCGCGACGTGCTGGCGTACCTGCGCGTCGTGGCCAACCCCGCCGACGACGTGAGCCTGCGCCGGATCCTCAACGTGCCCAAGCGGGGCATCGGCGATCGCGCCGAGGCGTGGGTCGCCGACTTCGCCGCCGCCGAGCGCATCACGTTCGGCGAGGCGCTGCGCCGGGCCGGGGAGATCCCCGGGATGGCCGGGCGCAGCGCGAACGCGGTTGCCGCCTTCGCCGCGGTGCTCGACGACCTCGCCGCCGTGGTGGACTCCGGGGCCAGCATCGCCGAGCTCATGCACGCGGTGCTCGAGCGCTCCGGCTACCTCGCCGAGCTGCAGGCCTCGGACGACCCCCAGGACGAAGTGCGGGTGGAGAACGTCGCGGAGTTCGAGGCGGTGGCCGCCGAGTTCGCCAGGGAGGCCGAGGAGGCCGGCGGGTCACCCGGCTCGTTGGCCGACTTCCTCGAGCGGGTGGCCCTGGTGGCCGACGCCGACGAGATCCCCGAGGGCGAGGACCACGAGGGCGTGGTCACGCTCATGACGCTGCACACCGCCAAGGGCCTGGAGTTCCCGGTGGTGTTCCTCACGGGCATGGAGGACGGCGTCTTCCCGCACATGCGCGCGATGACCGACCCGTTCGAGCTCTCCGAGGAGCGCCGGCTGGCCTACGTGGGGCTCACCCGGGCCCGCCAGCGGCTCTACCTCACCCGGTCGATCCAGCGCTCGGCGTGGGGTGCGCCCAGCTACAACCCGGAGTCGCGGTTCCTCGCCGACATCCCGGCCGAGCTGCTGCGCTGGGAGCGCGAGGAGCCCAAGCGCTCCAGCTCCCCGAGCGCCGGCGGGTTCGGTGCCGCCCCGGCGCTGGCCGCGGCGGCGGCGCGCCCCGGGGCCCGCACCACGGGCAACCGGCCCGTGGTGAGCCTGGCCGCCGGGGACCGCGTGCTGCACCCGAAGTTCGGGATGGGCACCGTGGTGACCACCTCGGGCAGCGGCGACCAGGCCGAGGCGTCCGTGGACTTCGGCTCCGAGGGTGTCAAGCGCCTGCTGCTGCGCTACGCCCCGGTCGAGAAGCTGTAGCCACCCCTCAGCCGGCGCCCGGCCCGGGTGCGGCCTCAGCCGCGGGGGTGGGCCTGCCGGCTGGGGGCGCTGGCGATCGAGGTGGCCCCGGCGACGACCGTGGAGCCGTCCTGGCCCAGGTGCGCCAGCGTCGTGCAGATCTCGTGCACCACCCGGCCGTCGACCGGCAGCGAGTTGTGCCCCACGGCCGGGACGAGCACGTTGCGGGCGTCCAGGTCCGGGTGGTCCAGCCGGGCGTTGGCCTTCGGCACGATCATCTGGTCGAGGTCGGACCAGATCGCCACGAACCGCGTGCGGCAGGCCGGCGCGGGCGCGGCCAGCTCGGTGACGATGTCCGAGCCGCGGCGCATCTGCCGCGCCACCGGGTGCGGCACGAGGTGCGCCGGCGCGGTGCCCAGGTGCGGGGTGCCCAGCGTGACCAGCGTGTGCACGCGGCTGTCCCCGCCCATCCGCTGCACGAAGTAGCGCCCGACCAGCCCGCCCATCGAGTGCCCGATCACGTGCACGCGCTCGTAGCCGGTCTCGAGGCAGACCTGCTCGACCAGGGCCTCGAGCCGTTCGGCCACGTGCCGGACGTCCTCGGTGAGCGGCGAGTAGTTCAGCGTGATGATCCGGCCGAAGCCACGTCGGCGCAGGCCGCGGCGCAGCATCGTGAACACCGATCGGTTGTCGACCACGCCGTGGATCAGGATGATCGGCGTGCCCGCCGCCTCGATGTCGCCGATGAACAGCCCCCGCTGGATGGGGTCCAGGCCGTCGAGCGTGGTGCGCTCCTCGGGGTGGCGGATCTTCTCCTCCAGCACCCCCAGCGGGTAGGTCACGACGTGGGTGGCCGTCCAGGCGATCTCCACGGCCGTGCCCCGCAGCACCGAGGGGGTCGTGGCCCGGCGCACGCCGGCACGGGTGGCCCGCCCGAACGCCCGGACGCGTCCGGGCGCAGGGGCCGCCGGTGCGCCACCCGGCTGGACCGGGGGGAGCGGGGCGCTGCGCATCGGCACGGTGGCACGCTAGCCCATTCGGCGGCGCGCCGTGCGGGCCGCTACGCGGCGGTGTCGCCGGCAGCCTGCTCCGCGGGGGCGGCCCGCCGCGGCGCCACGAAGGCGTTGGCCAGGAAGCCGGTGAGCGTGCCGAAGATCCCCACGCCCACGATGATGATGAGGCCGCCGAGCAGCCGGCCCCCGTTGGTCACGGGGAACTGGTCGCCGTAGCCCACCGTGGACATCGTGACCAGCGAGTACCACAGTGCGTCCGAGGCGGTCTGGATGTTGGCCTGCGGATCACCCGCCTCGAGCCGGAGCATGCCCAGGCTGCCGAACTGCAGCATGAGCAGGCCGACCAGCAGCAGGGTGTAGAGCGCCGACTCGGCGCGGTCGCGCACCAGCGAGCGCGCGATGGTGCGCGGGCCGAGCTCGCGCAGGAGTCGCACGACGCGCAGGAGCCGGAACAGCCGCAGCACCTTGAGCTGCTGGAACGGCAGGCTGGCCAGCAGGTCGGCCCACCCGAACTCGCGCAGGAAGTAGTCGCTGCGTGACGGCGCGGTCGCCAGGCGATAGCAGAAGTCCACGAACAGCACGACGCTGAGCAGGCCGTTCATCACCAGGACCACGGTCGTGAGGGCCTTGTCGGGGATCACCGCCGCGAGCACGAGGTTCACGATCGACAGCACCGACAGGGCGCCGATGAAGATCTCGTACCCGGTGCCCTTGAGCTCGCTGCGCTGCCTGCCCATGTCGGCCTCCGATCGTCGTGGCACCCGCGTGCGCAGTATCACCGCCGCAGGCACCGGCCCACGGGCAGGCACGGCCCCGCGTCGCGGTCGGGCACGGGGCTACCCTTGGCCCATGAGCAGTGGCGAGCACATCCGCGTCATCGTCGGCAAGCCGGGCCTGGACGGCCACGACCGGGGCGCCAAGGTCGTCGCCAGGGCCCTGCGCGACGCCGGCATCGAGGTCATCTACACCGGCCTGCACCAGACCCCCGAGCAGATCGTGGCCACCGCGATCGCCGAGGATGCCGACGGCATCGGGCTGAGCATCCTGTCCGGGGCGCACATGACGCTGTTCGAGGCCGTCCTGGGCCTGCTCAGGGAGCGCGGCGCGGAGGACATCCGGGTGTTCGGCGGGGGGATCATCCCCGAGGCCGACATCCCCCAGCTCGAGGCCATGGGCGTGGCCCACGTGTTCACCCCGGGCACGCGCACCGACGAGATCGTGGCCTGGGTGCGCGGCAACCTCGCGCACGCCGCCGCCTGACCCCGACACCGCGCCCACCCCGGCGCACCTTCCACCAGCGCGCCCACCCCCCCGCAAGTTCTCCCGCCGCGGGGATCCTCTCCCGTCGGGACGGCGAGGATCCACGGCGCGGGAGAATCCCGGAGCGGGGAGGGTCGGGGAGGCGGCCGGATCGGGCACCCCTGAGCCGCTCAGCGGCCGCCCGCCGCACGTCCGCCGCCACTCATCGCAGGTGCCGGGGACCGGGTGCGAGGTGCTCGGCGACCCGCCGCTACTGTGGCCGGCGGTTCCCTTCGTCGGTGAGGAGCGTCGCGTGGATCTGTACGAGTACCAGGCCAAGCACCTGTTCGGCAAGCACGGTGTGCCGGTCGTCCCGGGGGCGGTCTGCGAGACCCCCGACGCCGCACGGCTGGCCGCCCGGCGCATCGGCGGCACCACGGTGGTCAAGGCCCAGGTGAAGACCGGCGGCCGGGGCAAGGCCGGTGGCGTGAAGCTGGCCAAGGACGAGGACGAGGCCAGCGCGCGCGCCGCCGACATCCTCGGCATGGACATCAAGGGCCACACGGTGCACAAGGTGCTGGTCACGCAGGCCGCCGAGATCGCCGAGGAGTACTACGTCTCCTTCCTGCTCGACCGGGCCAACCGCGCCTTCCTGGCGATGGCCTCGGTCGAGGGCGGCATGGAGATCGAGCAGGTCGCCGTCGAGAAGCCCGAGGCGCTGGCCAAGGTTCGCGTGGACGCCCTCGAGGGGTGCTCCCCGGCCAAGGCCGCCGAGATCGTGGCCGCCGCCCGGTTCCCGGCCGAGGTGGCCGACCAGGTCGCCGACGTGCTCGTCAAGCTCTGGGACGTGCTGGTGCTCGAGGACGCGACCCTCGTCGAGGTCAACCCGCTGGTCCGCACGCCGGACGGGCGCATCCTGGCCCTCGACGGCAAGGTCACCCTCGACGGCAACGCGCACTTCCGGCACGCCTCGCACGCCGACCTCGTCGACGTGGCGGCGAGCGACCCGATCGAGCTGCGGGCCAAGGCCCTGGACCTCAACTACGTCAAGCTCGACGGCGAGGTCGGGATCATCGGCAACGGCGCGGGCCTGGTGATGTCCACCCTCGACGTCGTGGCCTACGCCGGCGAGGAGTTCGGCGGGGTCCGCCCGGCCAACTTCCTCGACATCGGCGGCGGCGCCAGTGCCGAGGTGATGAGCAACGGCCTGGACATCGTGCTCAACGACCCGTCGGTGCGCTCGGTGTTCGTCAACGTGTTCGGCGGCATCACCTCCTGCGTGGAGGTGGCCAACGGCGTGAAGTTCGCGATCCAGATCCTGGCCGACGCCGGCAAGCCCGTCGACAAGCCGATCGTGTGCCGCATCGACGGCAACCGCGCCGAGGAGGGCCGGGCGATCCTGCTCGAGGCCGCCATCCCCGGGGTGGAGCTGGTGGAGACCATGGACGAGGCCGCGCGGCGCGTGGCCGAGCTGGCTGCGGCCGGGAAGTGAGGGACGGGCATGGCGATCTTCCTCGATGACACCTCGAAGCTCATCGTCCAGGGGATGACCGGCTCGGAGGGCATGAAGCACACCACGCTCATGCTCGCCGCGGGCTCGACCATCGTCGGGGGCGTGAACCCGAAGAAGGCCGGGTCGAAGGTGGACTTCCCCACCGCGACGCTGCCGGTGTTCGGCTCGGTGGCCGAGGCCATGGCCGAGACCGGGGCGAACGTGTCGGTCGTGTTCGTGCCGCCGGCCGGCACGAAGGGCGCGGTGATCGAGGCCGTCGACGCGGGCATGCCGCTGGTCGTGGTCATCACCGAGGGCGTGCCCGTGCACGACACCGCGGCGTTCTTCCAGTACGCCCAGGACGCCGGCACCACCCGGATCATCGGGCCGAACTGCCCCGGCATCATCTCGCCGGGGAAGTCGAACGCCGGCATCATCCCGGCCTCCATCAGCGGCCCGGGCCGCATCGGGCTGGTGAGCAAGTCCGGCACGCTGACCTACCAGATGATGTACGAGCTGCGCGACATCGGCTTCTCCACCGCGATCGGGATCGGCGGCGACCCGATCATCGGCACGACGCACATCGACGCGCTGGCCGCCTTCCAGGACGACCCCGAGACCGAGGCGATCGTCATGATCGGCGAGATCGGCGGCGACGCCGAGGAGCGGGCCGCGGCCTACATCGCCGAGCACGTGACCAAGCCGGTGGTCGGCTACGTGGCCGGGTTCACCGCCCCCGAGGGCAAGACGATGGGCCACGCCGGCGCGATCGTGTCGGGCTCGTCGGGCACCGCCGCGGCCAAGCAGGAGGCCCTCGAGGCCGTCGGCGTGCGCGTGGGCAAGACCCCCTCGGAGACCGCCCGCCTCATGCGCGAGCTCCTCGCCCGCTGACCCTGCGGGCACCCCGGTGCCCGAGGCATCCCACGCCCCCTGTTCGCGCGACACGAGCCGCGCGGGCGGGGGGCGCGGCGCTGCGGTGGGGGAGAATCCCGTCCGTGCCAGTCCGCCCCGCCGCCGCCCGCCCCGAGGAGCCGGTCGCGGTCGACGACCCGTCCGCGGCGGCGCCGCACGACCCTCCCGCTGCCCCCGCCTCCCGGCGCCCGCTCGTGGCCGGGGCCATCGCCGGCGCGTGGTCGCTGCTGGTCGGCATCGCCGTGGTGACCTGCCTGGTCATGCTCACGTGGGCGGTCTCGCCGTGGTCGGCCGGGGATGCGGCGGCCGCCTGGCGCGCGGCGGGCCTGACCTGGCTGGGCGCCCATCAGGTGCCCCTGCAGGTGGGTGGGGACCCCCTCACGCTGCTGCCGCTGGGCGGCCTGCTGCTCGGCCTGCTGCTCGCCCGGCGCGCCGGCGCCTGGGCCGGGCGCCTGCTGCCCGACCCGAGCCCGGCCGAGGTCGCCCGCGTGGCGGTGGGTGCCGCCCTGCTCTACGGCGCCGGCGGTGCGGCGATCGCCTGGCTGTCGGCCGCCGAGGGCGCCTACGCCGTGCCCGCCCGCGCCGCGCTGGGGAGCGGGCTGGTGGCCGTGGTGGGCGTGCTCTGGGGGATCGGGCCGGAGGCGGGGCTGCTGGCCAGGGCCCACCAGCGGGTGGGGGATGCCGTCTGGCGCACGCTGGCCGCAGGCCTGGCGGCGGTGCTGGGCCTGCTCGCCGTGGGCGCGCTGCTCGTCGCGGTGAGCCTGGTGCGCCACTTCGCCGACGCGGGGGCCGCCCTCGGTGCGCTCGAGGCCGGGGTGCTCGGCAGCGCGGGGCTGACGCTGCTCGACCTGCTGGCCCTGCCCAGCCTGGCCGTGTGGGCCATGGCCGTGGTCGTGGGGCCGGGCGTGCGCCTGGGTGCCCTCGGCGAGCTCTCCGCGTTCGGCGGGGAGGTCGGCTCCCTGCCCGCGCTGCCGGTGCTCGCGGCGATCCCGACCAGCCTGCCCGGCTGGGCGCCTGCGCTGCTCCTGGTCCCGGTGCTCCTGGGCGTGCTCGCCGGACGCATCCGCTGGGGTCGGGACCTGCCCACGCCGCTCGGCGCCCTGACCGGCGCGCTGGCCGTGGGAGCCGTCGTCGGTGGGCTGCTCGTGGTGCTGGCCGGGGCCGCGTCGGGATCGCTGGGCGCCGGGCGGCTGGGGGAGCTCGGGCCGCCGGTGTGGCCGGTCGCAGCCGCGGGTGCCGGCCTGGTCGTGCTGGGTTTCCTGCTCGAGGCGGGCGGGCAGCTGGTGCGCCTGAGCTGGGAGCTGCATCGCGCCGAGCAGCGGGCCGCCGAGCAGCGGGCCGCCGAGCAGCCCGTGGCGCCGGCCCCGGATGGCGTGGGGCTTGGCGACCCGGTCGAGCCCGTCCTGGCGGCGCCTGGCCCTGAGCCCGCTGTGGTGGTGGCGGGGCAGCCGGCTGGCCCGGGGCGGGCCGGGCGCCTGGCCGGGCGCGCCGGTGCTGCCCTGGGCCCCGCGGCGCTGGGCGTGCGCGGC
>JALOLK010000156.1 GCA_025456015.1 Candidatus Nanopelagicales bacterium | reverse complement strand
GACCAGGTCCAGGCCCTCGGGGACGGGGAGCAGCTGCGCGGCCGGCACGAGCGCACGCGCGGCGTACCCACCCCCGTCCACCAGCGCGGCGACCCGGTCGCCGACCTGCCAGCCGACGACGTCGGGCCCGAGGGCGCTGACCGTCCCTGCGCACTCCAGCCCGGGGGTGTCCGGGGCACCCGGGGGCGGGGGGTAGTGGCCCTGCCGCTGGAGCAGGTCGGCCCGGTTCACACCGGCCGCGGCCACCTCGACGACCACCTGGCCGGGCCCGGGCACGGGGTCGGGCAGGGTGGCCTCGACGAGGACCTCGGGACCACCCGGCCGGCTGATCGCGATGGCGCGCATGGGCCGAGGGTAGTGAGGCGCCCGAGCGGCGCGCCGCCGGCCGGGGCAGACTGGTCGGGACGACCGCAGCCCCAGCCGGCGAGCGCACGCCGGCGTGCCGAGAGGAACGCGATGCCCACCACTGCCCGAGACAACCAGCCCGCCGGCAGATACGAGCTGCTGGACGGCGAGCAGGTGGCCGGATGGATCGACTACCACCGCGCGAACGGCACGATCACGCTCACGCACACCGAGGTCGACCCGGACCACCGCGACCAGGGCGTCGCCCGGGAGCTGGCCATGTTCCTGCTCGATGACGCCCGGGCCCGCGGCCTGGCCGTGCTGCCGGAATGCCCCTACATCCGGCGGCTCATCGCCAAGGAGCCGGCGCGCTTCCTCGACCTGGTGCCCGCCGACGCCCGCGCCCGGTTCGAGCTGCCCGAGCAGGCCTGATCCGACGGGGGATCACTGCCCGGCGGGCACCTGCCAGGCCCAGCGCATCGTCGCCTGAAGCGGTTCGCCAGGGCTGACCAGCCGAGGAGCGGTGTTCGGCCCGTCCGGTGGACCGGTCTGCGGCTCGACGCAGAGGGCGGCCTCCCGCTCGTCGTAGACCACGACGGCGTCGGTGCCGGCCTCGATCGCCAGCTCGAGCGCGCCGGGCCAGCGCAGCACGACGGGCCAGCGCACGCCCACGAAGCAGTCGTCCCAGGGCCCCGGGCGGACCGGGACCCGCTGGCCGTCGGGGATGCCGGCCGCGTCGCGGCGCAGCATCGCCGCGGCCTCGAGGCGCAGCGCGAGCGGGCCACCGCTGGACAGGTGCCGCCGGAACCACGGATGCCAGCCGAGCGTGGCCGGGAAGGGCTCGTCAAGGGCGGCGACCTCGGCCCACTGCACCAGCGCGTCGTCCTCGAGCCGCACCTCCGCGGTGACCCGTCCGCGCCACGGCCAGCGGCCGTCGAGGTCGCAGGCCAGGCGGGCGGACGTCCCCGAGCGGTCCAGCACCTGCCAGGCTCTGTCCAGCACGAGGCCGTGCCCGGCGTGCGGATGGGTGCGGTCCGTCGGCAGCCGGTGCTCGGCGCCACCGGCGCGCAGCAGCCCGTCGCGGATCCGGCCCGCCCAAGGCGCCATCAGGAAGGACCCGTGGTCGGTGACCACCGGGCCGACGCCGCCGAGCAGCTCGTGGCCGGCGACGACCAACGAGTTGAGCCGGCCCCCGTCGGCCGGATCGATCACGACTTCGGCGTCGCCGTGGGCCAGCTGCAGCATGGGCCGATGGTGGCACGCCGGGACGAAGGGGACGACCCGGACAACCTTCCCAGATCCACTCTGACCCTTGAACGACTCCAGATCGTTCGCTAGGGTCCTGCCCGTGACCCCGGACGCCGCGACGCAGCTGCTGCGCGAACGCGGGATGCGGGTCACCGCGCAGCGCCTGGCCGTGCTCCGCGCGGTCCATGACCACCGTGCCGACGGCCACCGGGCGCACGTCACCGCGGATGCGGTCGCCGAGTCGGTGCGCGCCGAGGTGGGCGCCATCTCGCTGCAGGCGGTCTACGACGCGCTCGGTGCCCTGGCCGAGGCGGGGCTCGTCCGCCGCATCCAGCCGGCGGGGTCCCCGGCCCGCTTCGAGGCGCGGGTCGGCGACAACCACCACCACGTGGTGTGCCGCGCGTGCGGCCGCATCGCCGACGTCGACTGCGCGGTCGGGGACGCCCCGTGCCTCACGGCCGCAGACGACCACGGCTTCGTGATCGACGAGGCCGAGGTCCTGTACTGGGGGCACTGCCCGCAGTGCCAGACCCGACCACCGTCCGGGCCGTGACGGCCCATACCCTCCCGACCAGCCCAGCCCAGCCCAGCCCAGCCGCACAGGAGAGCACAGACCGATGAGTGAAGCCAGCACCTGCCCCGTCACCGGACACGGCACCGCCCCGCGGACCAACCGCGACTGGTGGCCCAACGCCCTGGACCTCACCCCGCTGCACCGGAACTCGCCGAAGGCCGACCCGATGGGGGCAGACTTCGACTACGCGGCGGCGTTCCAGGGCCTGGACCTCGCGGCGGTGAAGGCCGACATCACCGAGGTCATGACCACCTCGCAGGACTGGTGGCCCGCGGACTACGGCCACTACGGCCCGCTGTTCATCCGCATGGCCTGGCACAGCGCCGGCACCTACCGCATCCACGACGGCCGGGGTGGCGCGGGCTCGGGCGAGCAGCGCTTCGCCCCGCTGAACAGCTGGCCGGACAACGCCAACCTCGACAAGGCCCGCCGCCTGCTCTGGCCGGTGAAGAAGAAGTACGGCCGCGCGCTGTCATGGGCCGACCTCATGGTGCTGGCCGGCAACGT
>JALOLK010000155.1 GCA_025456015.1 Candidatus Nanopelagicales bacterium | reverse complement strand
CTCCCCCGCCGCCCGGGCTCGGCGCCACGGGCGACCCGTTCGCCTCGGCCAGCCCAGCCCCGGACGCCAGCCCAGCCCCGGACGCGAGCGGGTCCGCCCCGCCGGCCAGCCCGGAGCCGGAGCCGACACCCTCACCCGATGCGGGTGCCCAGGCCGCGGTCCTGCTCCGGCGCCTCGCCGAGCTCGAGGTCGCCGCCACCACCCAGCGGACCCGTGCCTGCAACGGCGCCACTGACCCTGAGCTGGCCCGCGCGCTGTGCCTCATCGCGGCCAGCGAGGCCCAGCACGCGGAGGTGCTGCAGGGCGCCGCGCGCCAGGCCCGACGGGGCAGCGCATGAGCCGGCCGCCCGGCGCCGCGCCGGCCGCCGATCCGCTCGCCGCGCAGGCAGCCGGCCTGCAGGCGGCGCTGGCCGGCGAGCACGCCGCCGTGTGGGCGCACGGCCGTGCCGCCGGGGAGCTCTCCGGCCGCGCCCGCACCCGTGCCCTGGACGGCCTGGACGACCATCGCCGGGCTCGCGACCGGCTGCGCGCCCAGCTCGTCGCCCTCGGAGCCGCCCCCGTGGAGGCCGCGGCGGCCTACGTGGAGCCCGAGCCCGTCGACAGCCCCGCTGGCGCACGGGCGCTGCTCGCCCACGTCGAGCGGGCGCTGGTGCCCACCTACGCCGACCTCGCCGCGGCGAGCCCCCCGGCCGGCCGCCAGCCCGCGGCGCAATCCGCGGCCCGCGCCGGGGTTCGCGCGCTGGGCTGGGGGGCGGTCCCTGAGGCGTTCCCCGGCACCTGACCCCCGCAGCGTGACCTCACCGAGCGCCCCCGCTGCCTACTCGGCGAGGCCGGCCCCCTCACGGGCCAGGGCGACCAGGCGCGAGATCGCCCGGTAGTACTTCTTGCGGTAGCCGCCGCGCAGCATCTCGGGGCCGAACACCCGGTCCAGCGGCACGCCGGAGGCCACGACCGGCACGTCGCGGTCGTAGAGCCGGTCGGCGAGCACGACGAGGCGCAGCGCCGCAGCCTGGTCGTGCAGCTGGGTCACGCCCGTGAGGTGCACCCGACGCACGCCGTCGAGCAGCGCGCCGTAGCGCGAGGGGTGCACGCGCGCCAGGTGCGCCATGAGGTCGCTGAAGGCGTCGAGGTGCCCACCGCCCTGGTGCGCCGCGGCGATGACCTCGGCCTCGGGCAGGGGCTCGGGCGGGGTGGGCAGGCCGCGGTGGCGGTAGTCCTCCCCGTCGATCCGGTAGACGTCGAAGTGGGCAGCCAGGCCCTGGATCTCGCGCAGGAAGTCGTCGGCGGCGAACCGGCCCTCGCCGAGGCGGTCGGGCAGCGTGTTCGAGGTGGCGGCCAGCCGCACCCCGGCGTCGACCAGCCGGTTGAGCAGGGTGGACATGAGCACGGTGTCGCCGGGGTCGTCGAGCTCGAACTCGTCGATGCAGACCAGCCGGTGCCCGCTCAGGGCCTCGACCGTGCTGGCGAACCCGAGGGCGCCGACGAGGTGGGTGAACTCGACGAACGTGCCGAACGCCCGGGGCTCGGGGGCGACGTGCCACAACGAGGCGAGCAGGTGGGTCTTGCCCACGCCGAACCCGCCGTCGAGGTAGATCCCGGCGCGTCGCTCCGGCGGGGCCGCCGCGCGGCGGAACCGGAACCACGACGAGCCGCTGGCGGGGGGTGGGGTCTCCAGCTGGGCGGCGAACGCCTGCAGCCCGGCGACGGCGGCGGCCTGGGTGGGCTGTGCCGGGTCGGGCAGGTAGGTGGCGAAGGACTCGGTGGCGAAGCGCGGGGGCGGGACCAGCTCGGCGATGAGTCGCTGCGGTTCCACGTGGGGGAACCGGTCGACCAGTGCTGGCATGGTCGAAGCCTGCCAGACGGCCCATGATGGGGCCGTGACTGCTCCCGGCGCCGCCGCCTGCTCCGCCCCTGCCACGCCGAGGGGGGCCAGCGCGCATGGGTGATCGGTTCAGCGTGGACCCCCCCGTCGAGCCGATGCTCGCCAAGCCGATCGCGGGCCTGCCCGCCTCGGCCGAGGGCCTGGCGTTCGAGCCCAAGTGGGACGGCTTCCGAATCATCGCCTACCGGCGAGGCGACGAGGTCGTGCTGCAGGGCCGCATGCGCGCCGCCGACGCCGCCGCGACCGGCGCCTGGGACCTGTCCTACGCGTTCCCGGAGATGGTGGCGCGGCTGCGGGCGCTGCGCGCCACCGACGTGGTGCTCGACGGCGAGCTGGTCGTGATCGCCGACGGCCGCCTCGCCTTCGACTCGCTGCAGATGCGGCTGCGGCCGCGCAAGGAGGAGGGCGGCTGGAAGATCGCCCAGCTCGCCGCGGACCTGCCCACCGCGTTCGTCGCCTTCGACGTGCTCGGGCTGGACGGCCGGGACCTGCGCGCCGAGACCAACGCCGCGCGCCGGGCGATCCTCGAGGGGGCGCTGGCCGGTGAGGCCGACGGTGTGCACCTGACCCCGCAGACCCGCTCGCTGGCGACGGCGGCGCGCTGGTTCGCCGAGGTGCCCGGCGCCGGCCTCGACGGGCTCATCGCCCGGCCGCTCGAGGGCCGGTACACGCCGGGCAAGCGCAGCCTGTTCAAGATCAAGCACCAGCACACGGTCGACGTGGTGTGCGCGGGCTGGCGGCCCTACGCCAAGCGCGGCCCGGACGGCGAGGAGGTGGTCGGGTCGATCCTGATCGGGCTGTACGACGACGCAGGCGTGCTGCAGATGGTC
>JALOLK010000154.1 GCA_025456015.1 Candidatus Nanopelagicales bacterium | reverse complement strand
CCTTCGCGGCCGTCGTGACGATCGTCGGCTGGCGGCTGGCGAACCCCGCCATCGATGCCGGGGTGACCTCATACGACACGGTCGCCGACGACCACCTGGTCATCCGCTACGAGGTCGCCCGACGGGAGCTGACGCCGGCCACGTGCGTGCTGCGGGCCCGCGCCGAGGACGGCTACGACGTCGGGCACGTCACCGTCGTCCTGCCACCCGCCCAGGGCCGCACGGCGCACGAGTTCGACCTGCGCACGGCCTATCGAGCCCTGGTCGGTGAGCTGGTGGGCTGCGGGATCGACGGCCCGCCCCCGGGCATCCCGGGTGCGCAGTTCAGGCCCGGAGTGGTCCCGCCCGAGCAGCCGTGGACCCCGCCGAGCCCGTGACCTGGGTTACCCTCGCATCTGTGACACAGAGCCCCACCACCTGGCTGACCCAGGAGGCCCACGACCGACTCGTCGCCGAGCTCGTGGAGCGCCAGACCACCAGGCGCGCCGAGATCACCGCCCGGATCGCCGCGGCCCGCGAGGAGGGCGACCTGCGCGAGAACGGCGGCTACCACGCCGCCAAGGACGAGCAGGGCAAGAACGAGGCGCGGATCCGCCAGCTGCGGCACATGCTCGACCACGCCCGGATCGGCACCCCGGACACCGAGGAGGGACAGGCCGCGCACGGCATGATCGTCACGGTCGACGTCGTGGGGGCCGACCGGGAGATCCGATTCCTGCTGGGCTCGCGGGAGGAGGCCGCTCACGCCCCGGCCGACCTGCAGGTGGTCTCCCCCACCTCGCCCATGGGCGCCGCCGTGGATGGGGCGAAGATCGGTGACGAGGTGTCCTACACCACTCCCGCGGGCAAGGAGATGCGGGTGCGGATCGCGCACGTCGAGCCCTACGCCGACTGACCCTGCTGACCTCCCACGAGGACCCGGAAGCCGCGCTCGAGCAGGCCTTCGGTCACCGCGTCGCGATGCTCCGGCCCACGTGTCTCCAGGTGGACCGACACGTCCACCTCGCCCATGCCGAGGTCCGGCGCTGAGCGGACGTGGTCGACGCCGATGACGTTGGCACCGAGTTCGGCCACCTGCGTGAGCAGGGCGGCCAGCCCCCCGGGATGGTCCGGGATCCGCGCGTTCAGGTCGAGGTAGCGGCCGGCGGCCACCAGGCCGTGGTGCAGCACCTGGGTCAGCAGCAGCGGGTCCACGTTGCCCCCCGAGAGGACCGCGACCACGGGAGGCTCCAGCCCCGTCGCATCGTGCATCAGGGCGGCCACGGCGGCGGCCCCAGCGGGCTCGACCAGCAGCTTGCCCCGCTCGAGCACCGTCAGCAGGGCCCGGGAGAGCGACTCCTCGTCAACGGTCCGGATCTCCACGCCGAGGTCACGGATGACCCCGAACGGAACCTCGCCCGGGCGGCCCACGGCGATGCCGTCGGCCATCGTCGCCATGCGTTCCAGCGGCACCGGGTGGCCCGCGGCCAGGGATGCGGGGTAGGCCGCCGCCGCCGCTGCCTGCACCCCCACCACTCGGGAGCTCGAGCCGCTGGCGGCCACCGCGCTGGCGATCCCCGCCACCAGTCCGCCGCCGCCGGTGCAGACCACGATTGTGCGCACATCCGGCACCTGCTCGAGGACCTCGAGCCCGACGGTGGCCTGGCCGAGCACGATGTCGTGATGATCGAAGGGGTGCACCATGATGGCGCCCGTCCGGTCGGCGAACTCCACGGCCGCCTCGAGCGCGTCATCGATCGTGTCGCCCGCGAACTCCACCCGAGCGCCGTAGCCCCGGGTCGCAGCCAGCTTCGGCAGCGGCGCCGTCACCGGCATGAAGACCGTCGCCGCCAGGCCGAGGGCTCGCGCGGCCACCGCTACCCCCTGGGCGTGGTTCCCCGCGCTCGCGGCGACCACCCCCGCGGCGCGTTCCCGGGCCCCGAGCCGGGCCATCCGCGTGTAGGCGCCGCGCACCTTGAACGAGCCGGCCACCTGCAGGTTCTCGCACTTGAGCCACACGTCGCCGCCGACAAGGTCAGTCAGGTACCCCGCGGGGGCGACCGGCGTGACACGGGCGATGCCGTGCAGCTGCGCGCGGGCCGCGCGCATCGCGTCGAGCGTGAGCGCCATGGGACCCATGGTGGCCCAGCCGCTGGCAGGATGGCCGATCGTGGTGGCCGGGCGGGTGTTCGCGTGGGCGCGCCGCAGCCCGTACCTCGCCGGGCTGCCGCGCGACGTCGCGGTGCTCTCGTTCGTAGCGTTCAGCGTGGCGCTGGGCTACGGCATCGCCGCCCCCGCGCTCCCGGTGTACGCCCGGACGTTCGGCGTGTCGGCGCTGCTGGCCTCGACGGTCATCTCCGGCTTCGCCCTCATGCGCCTGATCAGCGCCGGGCCGGCCGGCCTCATGGTCGACCGCTGGGGCGAGCGGCGGATCATGTCGATCGGCATCTGGGTCGTGGCTGTGTCCTCACTGGTCACCGCGGCGGCCCAGACCTTCGCCCAGCTGCTCGTGCTGCGGGGTCTCGGTGGCATCGGCTCGTCGATGTTCACGGTCTCGGCGATGGCGCTGCTGCTGCGCACGGCCGGGCCCGAGCAGCGCGGGCGCGCCTCGGGAGCGTTCCAGGCAGGCTTCCTCTTCGGGGGGATCGCCGGGCCGGCGATCGGCGGGTTGGTCACCGGCATCTCCATCCGGGCGCCCTTCGTGTTCTACGGGGCCACACTCGTGGTGGCCGGC
>JALOLK010000153.1 GCA_025456015.1 Candidatus Nanopelagicales bacterium | reverse complement strand
GATCCCGCGGTTCTGCGACCACCCGCTGCTGGACCCGGTCGCAGCCTGTCGCGCCTGCCTGGTCGAGATCGAGGGCCAGCCCAAGCCCCAGCCCGCCTGCGCGGTGCCCGTCGGCGACGGCATGAAGGTGCGCACCGCGCAGACCTCGCCCATGGCCGAGACCGCGCAGCGCGGCGTGCTGGAGTTCCTGCTCATCAACCACCCGCTGGACTGCCTGCAGAACCAGGCGATGAGCCACGGCCCGGGGCAGTCGCGGTTCGTGCTGCCCAAGCGCACGTTCCCCAAGCCGGTCGCCCTGAGCACCCAGATCCTGCTCGACCGCGAGCGGTGCGTGTCGTGCGCGCGGTGCACGCGGTTCGCCGAGCAGGTGGCCGGTGACCCGTTCATCACCCTGCAGCAGCGCGGTGGCCGCCAGATCGTCGGCATCAGCGAGGACACCCCGTTCAACTCGTACTTCTCCGGCAACACCGTCCAGATCTGCCCCGTGGGCGCGCTGACCAGCGCGGCCTACCGGTTCCGCTCCCGGCCGTTCGACCTGGTGTCGGTGCCCACCACGTGCGAGCACTGCGCCAGCGGGTGCGCCCTGCGCACCGACGTCCGGCGCTCCACGGTCATGCGCCGGCTGGCCTGGGACGACCCGGCCGTGAACGCCGAGTGGAACTGCGACAAGGGCCGCTTCGCCTTCCCCTACCTGCAGCGCGACCGGCTCGAGGTCCCGCTGGTCCGCGACGCGGGCGCCCAGGTCGAGGCCTCCTGGCCGCTGGCCACCCGGACCGCGGCGGCCGCGCTGGCCCAGGCCGGCCCCCGGACCGTGGTGCTGACCGGCGGGCGGCTGACCCTCGAGGACGCCTACGCGTACGCGAAGTTCGCCCGCGCGGTCCTGGGCACCGACGCGATCGACTTCCGGCACCGCGCGAGCAGTGCCGAGGAGGCCGACCTGCTGCGCGCCAGCGTGGCGGGCTCGGGGCTCGGCGTCACCTACGCCGACCTCGACGCGGCCCCGACCGTGCTGCTGGTCGGCTTCGAGGCCGAGGAGGAGTCGCCCATCGTGTTCCTGCGGCTGCGGGAGGCGGTGCGTCGGGGCACCCAGGTGGTGACGGTCGCCCCGTTCGCCTCGCCGGGGGCGGCCAAGCTCGCGGCGCGCGTGCTCGCCGCAGCCCCCGGCCAGGAGCCGGGCGTGCTCGCCGCGCTGGCCCAGGGCCGTGCCGGCGACGCGCCGGTGGACCTCGCCGCCGCCGGGTCGGTCATCCTGCTCGGCGAGCGCGCCGGCCAGGTGCCCGGCCTCATCTCGGCCGCGCGCGACCTCGCCGCGAGCACAGGTGCCCGGCTGGCCTGGGTGCCGCGCCGCGCCGGTGAGCGCGGGGCGCTGGAGGCCGGTGCGCTGCCCGGGCTGCTGCCCTGGGGCCGGCCGCTCGCTGACCCCGCGGCGCGTGCCCAGGTCGCGGCCGCGTGGGGCGTCGAGGCCGACGCCCTGCCCACCGAGGCGGGCCTGGACCTCGCCGGGTTCCTCGCCGCCGTGGCCCAGGACCAGGCCGAGGCCGACGCCCACGCCGCCGCCGGGGCCGACGCCGAGGAGCCGCCGGCCCGACGGATCGGCGCCGTGGTGCTGGCCGGTGTCGAGGCCGCCGACGCCCCGGACGCTGCGGCGTTCCTCGCCGCGCTGCGCGCCGTGCCCTTCGTGCTGTCGCTGGAGACCCGCACCACCGAGGTGACCGCGCTGGCCGACGTGGTCCTGCCCGTCGGCGTGGTCACCGAGAAGTCCGGCACGTTCCTGGACTGGGAGGGCCGGGCCCGGCCGTTCGGCCAGGTGCACCGCGAGTCGACCGCCATCACCGACGCGCGCGCCCTGGGCCTGGTCGCCCGTGCGATGGGCCGCTCGCTGGGCTCCATCGAGGTCGCCGACCTGCGCGCCGAGCTCGCCGGCCTGGGCCGCTGGCAGGGCTCGCGTCCCCCCGTGGCACCGGTCCCCGCAGCGGGGCCGGCGACGCCGGCCGCCGGGCAGGCCCTGCTGGCCACCTGGCGGCACCTGCTCGACGAGGGCCGCCTCCAGGCCGGCGAGGACGCCCTGGCCGGCACCGCCCGTCCCGCGGTCGCGCGCACCTCGGCGGCGACGGCCGCGGCGCTGGGCCTGGTCGACGGCGCCCCCGTCACCGTGGCCAGCGAGCACGGCGCGGTGACGCTGCCGCTGGTCGTGACCGCGATGGTGGACGGCGTGGTGTGGGTGCCCGGCAACTCCGCCGGCTCCCGGGTGGGGGTGGACCTGCGGGTGCCCGCCGGCACCCCGGTGCACGTCACGGCGGCGGCCCCGGCCCCGACCGATCAGCCAGGAGGTGCCCGGTGATCCCCACCAGCGTGCTCGCGGCCCCGGTGGTCGCCTCCACGGAGTTCCCGCCGTTCGGCCAGGACCCCTGGTGGCTGGTCATCCTCAAGGTCGTCGGCATCTTCGGCGGCGTCGTGGTCCTGGTGCTGCTCACCATCTGGGGTGAGCGGCGCGTCGTGGCCCGCATGCAGTCGCGGCTGGGCCCCAACCGGGTCGGCCCGTTCGGCGTGCTGCAGGGCCTCATGGACGGGATCAAGCTGGCGCTGAAGGAGGACATCATGCCCACGGCGGCCGACAAGGCCGTCTTCTTCATCGCCCCGATCATCTCGGTGGTGCCGGCGTTCCTGGCGCTGGCTGTCATCCCGTTCGGCCCCGAGGTCTCGATCTTCGGGACCACCACCCCGCTGCAGCTCACCGACTTCCCGGTCTCGGTGCTCTACGTGCTCGCGATCGCCTCGATCGGCATCTACGGCATCGTGTTCGCGGGCTGGTCCTCGGGCTCGGCGCTCGACCGCGCAGATGATCTCCTACGAGATCGCGATGGGCCTGTCGTTCGTCGCGGTGTTCCTCTACGCCGGGTCGATGTCGACCTCGCAGATCGTCTCCGCGCAGCAGCCCATGTGGTTCGCGGTGATCCTGCTGCCCTCGTTCATCATCTACGTCACGGCGATGGTCGGCGAGACCAACCGCGCCCCGTTCGATCTGCCCGAGGCCGAGGGCGAGCTCGTCGCCGGCTTCCACACCGAGTACTCGTCGCTGAAGTTCGCGCTGTTCTTCCTGGCGGAGTACGTGAACATGGTGACCGTCTCGGCGCTGGCCACCACGCTGTTCCTCGGCGGCTGGCAGGCCCCGTGGCCGCTGTCGACCATCGGCGACGGGATGCTCAACCAGGGCTGGTGGGGCCTGCTGTGGTTCCTGGCCAAGGTGTGCCTGTTCCTGTTCATGTTCATCTGGCTGCGCGGCACGCTGCCGAGGTTCCGCTACGACCAGTTCATGAAGTTCGGCTGGAAGGTGCTGATCCCGGCCTCGCTGGCCTGGATCGTGCTCGTGGCGACGTTCCGGGCGCTGCGCAACGAGGTCTCGGTCGACCTCACCACGCTGAGCATCCTGGCCGTGGTCGCCGTCGTGGTCGTGTTCGGGCTGTCCTGGGTCGCCGAGGTGGCCCGCGAGCGCCGGCGCGCCCGCGAGGAGGCGCTGGTCCTGGCCGAGGAGGCCGCGTGGCGCGCCGAGCACCAGACCCACCCGGTCCCGCCGATGCCGGGCGAGCCGTTCGCGTACACCCCACGAGCCCGCCAGACGGTGCCCAGTGCCGTCGCCGGTGACGACGAGGAGGGCCCCGGTGCCTGACCTGCCCCAGCCGATCAAGGGGTTCGGCACGACCTTCATCACGCAGTTCCGCAAGGTCGTCACCGAGCAGTA
>JALOLK010000098.1 GCA_025456015.1 Candidatus Nanopelagicales bacterium | reverse complement strand
GCCAGCGTCGCGGTGGTCGCTGCCGGTGCCCAGGGCTGCCGGGTGAGCAGGCCCGCGGCGCAGACGAGCTCGGCGACCCCCGAGCCGAGCACCCACGGCGCGGGGTCGCCCAGCTGCGGCGGGATGAGCGGGGCGAACACCGTGGGGCGCACGAGGTGCACCAGGCCGCTGGCGGCGAACGCTCCTGCGACCACCCGTGTCCCGCCCGGCAACGACGACCAGGGAGCCGACGAGGGCAGGGACGCCAGCGGCAGCGGACGCGGTTCCAGGGGCAGCGGCTCGGGCGGCACCGACATGGCGCGCCAGCCTAGCGGCACTACCGTGGGGCCATGACCGACCGCGAGTACGACATCGTCCTGTTCGGCGCCACGGGGTTCACCGGCGTGCTGGTGGCCGAGCAGCTGGCGCAGCGGGCGCCCGAGGGGTTGACGATCGCGCTGGCCGGTCGCTCGCTGGCCAAGCTCGGCGAGGTGCGCGAGCAGCTGCCCGCGCGGGCCGCCGACTGGCCGCTCGTGCTGGCCGACGCCGCCGACCGGAGCTCGATCAACGGCATGGCCCGTTCGACCCGGGTGCTCGTCACGACGGTCGGCCCGTACCTCAAGCACGGCCTTCCCCTCGTCGCCGCGTGCGCGAAGGCCGGCACCCACTACCTGGACCTCACCGGTGAAGTGCCCTTCATGCGCGCCTCGATCGACGCCTGCCACGACCAGGCGGTCGGGTCCGGCGCCCGCATCGTGCACGCGTGCGGCTTCGACTCCATCCCCTCCGACCTCGGCGTGCTCACGCTGCACGAGGCAGCCGGCGCGCTCGGGCCGACCACGCTGCTGGTCAAGGCCATGAAGGGTGGCTTCAGCGGCGGCACGGCGGCGTCGATGCGCGCGATCATGGAGGCCGCGGCGGGCGACGCGGCCGTCCGCGCGACGCTCAAGGATCCGTACTCGCTCAGCCCGGACCGCGATGCCGAGCCGGACCGCCTGGCCGGCGAGGGCTGGCCCGACGAGTCCGACCTCACCGGCGCGCACCACGACCCCGAGCTCGGGTGGCTCGGGCCGTTCGTGATGGCCCAGGCGAACACCCGCGTGGTCCGTCGCTCGAACGCCCTGAGCGGCTACGCCTACTCCACCGGCTTCCGCTACCAGGAGGCGATGAGCTTCGGCGAGGGCGTGGCCGCCCGGGCCAAGGCGACCGGCTACGGGGCGGGGCTCGGGGCGCTCACGGCCGCCATGGGCCTCGGCCCGGCGCGGGCCGGCGCCGAGCTCGTGCTGCCCAAGCCTGGCGAGGGCCCCTCGGCGGAGGCCCGCGAGAGCGGGCACTTCCGGATGGAGCTCTACGCGCACACCGGCGAGGGCGGGCGGCTCAGGGCGACCGTCGCCGCGCAGGGCGACCCGGGGTACGCGGCCACCTCGGTGATGCTGGCCGAGGCGGCGCTCACCGCGGCGCTGGACGAGGCGACGCTGCCCGATGCGGCCGGGGTGCTCACCCCGGCGACGGGGCTGGGCATCGCGCTCGTCGAGCGGCTGCGCGGGGCCGACTTCACGTTCGAGGTCGGGCCGTGGGAGCCCCTCGACGAGGCCGAGCCCGAGCAGGCCGGCGAGGGCTCCGGCGAACCCGGGTCCAGCGAACCCGGGTCCGGCGATCCCGACGAGGGCCCGGACGTAGACCCGGACGGGGGCGCTGACGGGGGCGCTGACGGGGGCGACCCGGCCGACCCCCACGCGACCGCCTGACCCGGGAGAGCCGACCCCACCCCACCCGTCCCGGATCCCGGGGCGCGGGACGCCCGCGCGCCCGTCGTCGGGTCAGCGATCCCAGCTCGGTCCGCCCCGCGCCGTCCATGCCTGCGCCTGGCTGGCGACCAGGTCGACCAGGTCCCCCAGCGCCAGGTTCACGTCCACCCGGTGCAGGCCCCACGCCGGGTCCGCCCGCCCGGTCAGCGCCGGCAGGTCGGCCAGGGCGTCGGCCTCGACGGTGACGTCGAGCCAGGCGAACGCATCCGTGCTCCGGCACCGCCCGGTCACGGCTCCGGGAACCTCGACGAAGTCCGTGCTCGGCGGGTCGGCGACGACGGCGGGCTCGCTGCGCATCGCCGCGGCCGGCAGCACGGCGGCGAGGCGCTCGCCCCGGCCGAGCAGGGCCGCGGGCGAGACGCACAGCGCGGCCCGCTCGGGGGTGGACCGCCCGAAGACCCCGTCCGGCGGCGGCCTGCCGGCGTAGCTGGCATAGCTGACCACGCACCCCGACTGCTCCGCGTCCTCGCAGGCCGGCACGTGCACGAAGCTGCCACCGGCCCGTTCGCCGGGCCGGGTGCTCACCGTGGCGCCCAGCAGCAGGGCGGAGAGCAGCCGGCCACGCAGCGCGGGGTCGCCGTCGATCTCCTCCTGGATCAGGCGCACGAGGGTGGTGGCCCCCTGGGAGTGCCCGACCAGGACGAAGGGACGACCCGCGTTGGCGGTGTTGAGGTAGTCGTTGAACGCCGAGCGGACGTCCTCGAAGGCGAGGTCGCGGGCCTCGGGGCTGCGCAGCGCGCCGCTGACCAGCCCGAGCCGGGTGATCTGCCGGTACACGGGGGCGAACAGCCGACAGGCCTGCGCGAGGGGCGCCGCCTGGGCGCGGACGACGAAGACCTCGGCGTCGGTGACCTCGAGGGGCGCGTTGTCGGTGCGCGCCTCGGAGACCGTCGGGTAGACGTAGAAGCAGTCCGCGACCGGGTCGATCGCCGGGGCGAGCGCCTGCTCGCGGCGGGTGCCGTCGCCGCTGATCACCGTGACGTCCAGCTCGCCCTCGCAGGGGTTGTCCGGGAGCCCTGGCCGGCACAGCCACAGCGTCTCGTGGCCGACCGGTCGGGGTGCTGCGGCCGGCGTGCTGCTGGACGGCGGGCTGCTGGGTGATGTCGTGCTCGCCGGCGCCGCACTGGTGGGCGCTGTGGTCTGGGTCCCGTCGGTGCACCCGGCGAGCAGCCCGAGGACCACCAGCGGGCCCACCAGCGCGGCGACCCGCGCGGCGACCCGCGCTGCGACCGGTGCGGCCACCCGCGCGGCGACCCGCGCGGCGACCCGCGCGGCGACCGGTGCGAGTGCCGGTGCGAGCGCCGGGCGGACGTCGCGGGGGAGCGAGGGCAACGCAGCCTCAGCGGATGGGGTCCGCGGTGCACGGCCCCTCGAGCAGCCGGGGCAGCCACGGCGCGGCCTCCTCGAGCTGCGCGGCCAGCGCGAACAGCAGCTCCTCCTGGGCGAACGCCGCCGCCAGCTGCACGCCGACCGGCAGGCCCGACGCGGTCCAGTGCAGCGGCACGCTCATCGCCGGCTGCCCGGTCATGTTCCAGACCTGCGTGTTCGCGGCCTTCTCCAGCCGTGGCCCGGCCAGCTGCCCCAGCGCCATCCGGATCGCGGGCGAGAGGTTCACCGGCAGCGTGCGCAGCGCGCGCATCGCGATGAGGTCGGCCTGCGCGGGGGCGTTCTCGCCCACCCGCATCGGGGGGTAGGGCAAAGTCGCGGTGAGGTGCACGTCCAGCCCGTCGGCGAACAGCACGCCGACCCGGCGGGTCGTCGCGGCCACCACCTCCCGGGCGTGCTCGAGGTCGCGGGCGCTCAGCACGTCGCTGGCCTGCCGCAGGAACCACGTGGCCGCCTCGAAGTCCGACGACTTCGGCTTGCGGCCCGTCTTCGCCGCCGTCGCCTCGACCATCTCGCCGATCGCGGCAGCGACGATCGTGATGTAGGCGCGGGCCACCTCCTCGCGGTCGATCGGCAGCTCGACCTCGACCAGCTCGTGGCCGAGGCCCTCGAGCAGCCCGGCCGTCTCCTCGACGGCGGCGACGCACTCGGGGTCCATCGCCCGGCCCAGCACCGACGCCGTGGAGTACCCGATCCGCAGGCGGCCCGGATCCCGGCCGACCGCGGCGAGGAACGCGCCGTCCGGCGGTGCCGCGTAGGGCGAGCCCGTGTCGGCCCCCTGCGTGGCGTCGAGGAAGGCCGCACTGTCGCGGACCGTCCGGCTGACCACGTGCCGGCGGACCAGCCCGTGCCAGCCCTCGCCCTCGTCCGGGCCCATCGGCGTGCGCCCCCGCGAGGGCATCAGGCCGAACAGGCCGTTCGCCGAGGCCGGGATCCGGATGCTGCCGCCACCGTCGCCGGCGTGCGCGACGGGCACGATCCCGGCCGCGACCGCCGCGCCCGATCCGCCGCTGGACCCGCCCGGGGTGTGGTCGGTGTTCCACGGGTTGCGCGAGGGGCCGTGCAGCTCGGGCTCGGTCACGCCGTAGATGCCGAACTCGGGGCAGTTGGTCTTGCCCAGGAAGATCACGCCGGTCCGGCGGTACCGGGCGAAGAGCTCGGTGTCGTGGTCGGGCACCCAGGCCACCAGGGAGCGGCTGGCGTACGTGCAGGGCTCGTCGGCCAGGTGCCCGTCCATGTCCTTGACCAGGAAGGGCACGCCGCGGAACGGGCCCTCCGGCAGCGTGTCCGGGTCCAGCGCCAGGGCCCGGGCGGTGTCGTCCATCCGGTGCACCACCGCGTTGAGCCGGGGGTTCACCTCGTCCAACCGCGCGATCGCGGCCTCCACCAGCTCGGCGGGCTTCACCTCGCCGGCCGCCACCAGCGCGGCCAGGCCCAGGGCATCGTGCTGCACGTACTCGTCATGGCGCATGGGGCCATCCTGCTCCGCGCCCACCCGGGAGTCCTGTGCCGGGCGGGGCGTTCGGCCCTTCCGCGGCGCTGCTCGCGGGAGTAGAGGTGGCTCCATGCGCGAGGTGACGGACAGCCGGACCGACGGCACGCCACGACCGACGGACGGCAGCCAGGGCCCGATCGTCGTGGTCGAGGGCCTGGTGAAGGACTACGGCGCGGTGCGGGCCGTGGACGGGCTGAGCTTCAGCATCGAGCCGGGCGAGGTGTTCGCGCTGCTCGGGCCCAACGGTGCGGGCAAGACCACGACGGTCGAGATCCTCGAGGGGCACCGGCACCGCAGCGCCGGCCAGGTGCGGGTGCTGGGCATGGACCCGCAGACCGGGGGCCGGGCCTACCGCGAGCGCATCGGGATCGTGCTGCAGGAGGCGGGCTTCGACGAGGAGTTCACGGTCCGCGAGCTGGTGAGCCTGTACGCCGGGCTCTACCCCCGGCGCCGGGGCGTCGACGAGGTCATCGAGCGGGTCGGCCTGGCCGAGAAGGCGAAGGCCCGCACGAAGACGCTGTCCGGCGGCCAGCGTCGCCGGCTGGACCTGGCCCTGGGCCTGGTCGGGGACCCGGAGCTGCTCTTCCTCGACGAGCCGACGACGGGGTTCGACCCGTCGGCGCGGCGGCGGGCGTGGGAGCTGGTCGCCTCCCTGCGCGAGCTCGGCACGACCATCGTGCTCACCACGCACTACATGGAGGAGGCGGAGAGCCTGGCCGACCGGGTGGCGGTCATCCAGGGCGGCCGACTGGTGGCGCTGGACACCCCGGCGAACCTGGTGGCCCGGGAGGGGGCCGAGGCGATGATCTCCTTCGACCTGCCCGAGGGGGTGGGGCCGCAGGACCTGCCGGCGCTCGGCGTGGCCGCGGCGCGCACCCGCGGCACCCGGGTGGACATCCCCACCGCCCGCCCGACCCACGACCTCAACGCCCTGACCGAGTGGGCCCTGCAGCGCGACCTCCCCCTGGCCGGGCTCACCATGGCGCGCCCGACGCTCGAGGACGTCTACCTCGACCTGACCGAGGCGGGCGGCGATGGCTGACCTCGCGACGCAGGCCGCGACCGGCGCCCCGGCCACACCTGTGGCGCCGCACCCACCCTCGGCCGCCGGGATGCTCTGGGGCCAGTTCCGGCACGCGAACCGCGGGTTCTGGCGCACCCCCGTCTCGGCGTTCTTCACGATCGTGTTCCCGCTGAGCTTCCTGGTCATCCTGTCGGCCATCTACGGCAACGAGGTGATCGATCCGGCGACCGGCCTGCGCCTGGCGCAGTACACGACCCCCACGTTCGCGGTCTTCGGCGCGACCATGGCCTGCTACGTCTCGCTGGCCACGGCCCTGGCGTTCGCGCGGGCCAACGGGGTGCTCAAGCGGCTTCGCGGGACGCCCCTGCCGGCCTCGCTGCTCGTGATCGGCCGGATCCTGTCCTCGGTCTGGATCGCCGTGATCGCCGTCGCGATCATGGTGGCCGTGGGCGTCGTGCTCTACGACGTGCAGCTCATCAGCGCGCACGTGCCCGCGCTGGTCCTGACGTTCCTGGTCGGCACCGGCTGCTTCGCCGCGCTCGGCTTCGCCGTGGCCGCCGTCGCGAAGACCCCCAACGCGGCGCTGGCCTTCGCCAACACCACCCTGATCCTGCTCGGGTTCATCTCCGGGATCTTCGGCATCGGGGAGCTGCCGAGCTGGATGGAGCGGCTGGCCTCGATCTTCCCGCTCAAGCCGTTCGTGGAGGCCTTCGCCGCCGGGTTCAACCCGTACGTCGACGCGACCAACCCGGACTGGGCCGCGCTGGCGGCGATGACGGCCTGGGGCGTGGTCGGCGTGCTGACCACCTGGCGCGCCCTGAGCTGGGAGCCCAGCGCAGCTGGGGTCGCGTGGCGGCGCCAGCGGTACGCCGGTCCGGACGCGGCCGGGGAGCCGGAGCCGGCATCCGCCGGACCCGTGATGGGTGCCGCAGCGGCTGGCTCGCCCGGGACGGGCGCGGTCCACGAGGTGGGCCCCCCCGGGATCGGCGCGCTGGTCGGGTCGCAGACCCGCTACGGCATCCAGCAGGTGCTGCGCGACCCGATGTCGGCCTTCTTCGGCGTCGTGTTCCCGGTGCTGCTGGTCTCGTTCTTCTCCGGGGTGAACGGTCCCGAGGCCATGTGGGCGGGCCTGCCCCTGGCGCAGTACCTGTGCGCCTCGTTCGCGGTCTACGGCGTCGCCACCACCGGGTTCGTGAACCTGCCCGGCGCGATCGCCGACCATCGGGCGCAGCGGATCCTCAAGCGGCTGCGCGGCTCGCCGCTGCCACCATGGGCCTACCTTGGCGGCCGGTCGCTCGCGGCCCTGCTGCTGGGCCTGGTCACCGTGGTCCTGGTGTTCGCCGTGGGCGCGGCGTTCTTCGACGTGACCCTGCCGCCGTCGACCTGGGCGGCGACGCTGCTGACGTTCGTGCTCGCGATCTGCTGCTTCGCGGCCTGCGGCCTGGCCCTGGTGGCCGTGGTCGACGGACCGCAGGCCGTGATCGCCGCCACCCTGAGCGTCCTGCTGCCGCTGTCGTTCGTCTCCGACATCTTCATCGCCGTCGAGCAGATGCCCACGGTGCTCAACGCGATCGGCTGGACGTTCCCGCTGCGGCACGCCGTGGCGGCGGCCGTCACCTCGACGAGCGGCGCCGCTCTCGACGCCACCTTCTGGGTCCACCTCGCGGTCCTGGTGCTCTGGACCGTGGGGGCCGGGCTGGTCGCGCTGCGCTGGTTCCACTGGGAGCCGCGGGCACGCGGGTGACGGCGCTACGCGCCTGCGCCGCGCTGCCGCCGCGCCCGCGCCGCCTCGGCCTGGCGCTGCCGCGCCGCTCGCGCTGAGACCGGGCCCGGTGCTGCCCTACCGTCCGGCGCATGGCCAGTGCCGCACCCGCCCCCATCGCAGGCACCCCCATCGACCCGCCGCCGCGGCCGGTGCCCGGGTACGCCGAGCGCCTGGAGCGCACGAGGGTGGGCCGCGTCGCCCACCGCGCCCTGCGGCGGTACTCGGCCGCCCGGGTTGGCCTGCTCGCCAACGGCACCGCCTACTACCTGTTCCTGGCGATGTTCGCCGTCCTCGCGTTCGCCTTCGGCATCGCGGCGCTGGTCGGCGCCGACGCGATCTCACGGTGGCTCACCGAGGCCATGAACGAAGCCCTGCCGGGGGTCATCGGTGACGAGGGCATCGACCCGGAGACGCTGCAGCGCACGGGCCGCACGGCCGGCATCGTCGGCTTGCTGGTCCTGCTCTACTCGGGCACCGGGGCGGTGGGTGGCGCCACGTCGTCGCTGCACCTCATCTTCGGCGCACCCCCGGACGCCCGGAAGTTCCTCGTCGCCAAGCTGCGGGCGATCGCGATCCTGCTCCTCGTCGGGCCGCTGCTGGTGGTGTCGTTCGCCGCCGGCGAGCTGGCCCGAGCCCTCCTCGGCGCGCCCTGGCTCGGGGTGCTCCTCGGCTTCGGCGTCGACGTGCTCATCCTCTGGATCCTGCTGGGCACGCTCGGCGGGATCCGTCCGCACCCCCGGCCGCGCCTGGTCGCGGCCCTGCTCGGCGCGATCGCGGTCGGCGTCGTCAAGCTGCTGCTCACGGCGATCATGGCCTGGGCCATCGCGCGGCCGCAGTACGGCGCGTTCGCGGCACCGATCGCGGTGCTCTTCATCCTGCAGCTGCTCTCGCTGGTGCTCTACGCGAGCGCGTGCGTGGCCGCGGGCGTGGCCGCGGGGATCAGCGACGCCGCGGTGCCGCTCGAGGAGCTCGACGACGCCCCGGAGGTCCGGGTCGAGCAGCAGGGCCGAGCCGGCTGAGCCGAGCCGTCCACGTTCAGGCCGAGCCGAGCCTAGCCGGCTCAGCCGTGGGCAACGCCCACCCGTTCGGGCGACGTCGGCACCCATTGACACGACGATCGCGTCGGTCCCACACTCCCGATCGACCGCAGGGCGCCGGCCCGGGGGGCGCGCGGTGACGAGGGAGCATGCCGATGACCCGTGGCCGTCGACCCGTCGATCCGTCCCGCCCTACTGGGGAGCAAGTCCTGGCATCCGCGCCGGTCGTTGCCGGTGTCGCCGGCGCGCGGCTCTCGCGGAGGCTGTTCCTCGCGCTCACCGGCGCTGGCACGCTCGGCCTGTTCCTGCGCGGCGCGGCCTCCGCCCCGATCGCGGTCGCGGCGATCCCGGGTGGGACGCTGCACCCGGACAGCATCCGGAGGTTCGTCACGCCGCTGCTCGTGCCGCCGGTCATGCCCAGGTCGGGCGTGGTCAGGAGGACCGGGGGACCGAACATCGACACGTACGAGATCTCGATGCGGCAGTTCCGCCAGCAGGTGCTGCCGGTCGGGCTGCCCGCCACGACGGTCTGGGGCTACGGCCCTGAGTCGTCGCGCCGGGGTCGGGGCCCGCTGCTGCACAGCGCCCCCTCCTTCACCATCGAGGCGAAGTGGAACCGCCCCGTGCGGGTCACCTGGATCAACGGCCTCGTGGACGACCGGGGTGGCGCGCTGCCCCACCTGCTGCCGGTCGACCCGACCCTGCACTGGGCGAACCCGCCCGGCGGGTTGACGGGCCGTGACTCCCGGCCGACGTTCACCTCGACCCCGGGGCCGTACACCGGTCCTGTCCCGATCGTCACCCACGTGCACGGCGCCGTCGACGTGGCCGATGACAGCGACGGCTACGCGGAGGCCTGGTACCTGCCGGACGACCCGACCATCCCCAGCGACTACGCGCGGACAGGGCGCTGGTACGACTTCTTCGCCGCTCGTGCGCAGGCCCAGTACGGAGCACCCTGGGCCCCTGGGACGGCCACCTTCCAGTACCCGAACCGCCAGCGCGCGGCCACGATCTGGTACCACGACCACACGCTGGGCATGACCCGCCTCAACGTATACACCGGGCCGGCGGGGTTCTACCTGATCCGGGGCGGCCCCGACGGGGACGACGCCGTCCGCGACGCCCGCACCGGCCAGCCGGCCGTGCTGCCCGGACCTGCGCCGCGGGAGGGGGAGCCGTTCCCGCCCCGCCGCACCCACTTCGAGATCCCGCTGGCGATCCAGGACCGCGCCTTTGACACCGACGGGTCGCTGTTCTACCCCGACAGCCGAGCGTTCTTCGACGAGTTCGCCGGACCCTTCATCCCGGCCAGCGACGTCTCGCCCATCTGGAACCCGGAGTTCTTCGGCAACACGATCATCGTCAACGGCGCCACCTGGCCCTTTATGGACGTGCAGCAGCGGCGGTACCGCTTCCGGCTCCTCAACGGGTGCGACTCGCGCTTCCTGATCCTGGACTTCAGCGGCATCCCCGAGGTCGACGTGTGGCAGATCGGCAGCGACGGTGGCTTCCTCGAGGCCCCCGTGCCGGTGACCGCCGCCCTGGGCAACCGTGTGCTGCTGGGGCCCGCCGAGCGGGCGGACGTCATCGTGGACTTCACCCGGGTCCCCGTCGGGTCCTTCGTCCTCGGCAACGTGGGGCCGGACGAGCCGTTCGGCGGTGGGGAGCCGGTGGACGACTTCGACGTGGCCGATCGAACGAGCACAGGGCAGGTCATGCAGTTCCGGGTGGGACCGGCCGCCGACCTCGATCCGACCACGCCGCCGGAGTTCCTGGTCCTGCCGCCGATCAGCCCGCTGGCGGACCCGTCGGTCATCCGGCGGCTGGCGCTGCTGGAGGAGATGTCCACCATCCATGACGGGCCCTCGGCGGCCCTGCTGGGCATCGTCGCGGGTGACCCCGCCAAAGGTGCGGCGATGGGTGAGGCCAGGATGTGGTCCGACGCCCTGACCGAGACCCCGCAGGTGGGTGCCGTCGAGGTGTGGGAGTTCTACAACGGCACGGCGGACGCCCACCCCATCCACCTCCATGACGTGATGTTCGAGGTGGTGGACCGCCAGGACCTCGTCCCGCCCCCGGAGCCCATGGTCATGGCCATGGCGGAGGGCGGGCATGCCTCGCACGCCGTCTTCCAGCTCGCCCCCGGGTCGCAGCCGCGGCCCCCGGAGCCTGGCGAGCGGGGCTGGAAGGACACCGTCATCGCCTACCCGGGGCAGGTCACGCGCGTGCGGATGCGCTTCGGTACGGCGGGCCAGTACGTCTGGCACTGCCACATCCTCAGCCACGAGGACAACGAGATGATGCGGCCGTTCGGGGTGGGCCTGCCCGGCGGGTACGGGCCCGAGCCCATGGACCACCAGGGTGGGCACTGACACCACCGGTGCCCGTCACCACCGGTGCCGACGCGACCGGGCCGGACACCATGGGGCCCGACACCACCGGCAGCGACCGGACCCGAACCAGCGGTCAGATCCAGCCGAGCTCGCTGAACTCGGGGAAGACCGAGCCGTCCGCGATCGCCCAGTACGCGCCCCAGCCGACCAGCAGCAGCAGCCCCAGCCCCCCGACCAGGAGCAGGAGGTTGGCCACGGGCGCCGGCCGCCAGCGCAGCCCCGCGACGAGCAGGACGCCCAGCAGCACGAGGCCGAGCCACGGCGTGCCGCCCTCGATGTAGTTGTTGACCAGCGTGACCGTCACGAGGGCGGCGACGACCAGGTCCACGACGCCGACCCGGAACGCCACGTCCCGCAGCGCGAGCGCCATCGCCACGATGACCAGGAACAGCCCGACGTACCAGATCCAGTGGCTGACCACCTCGTCCCACAGGTGCACGATGTCGGCCTTCGCGACCCGCTCGTCCGCGACGTTGCTCACGGAGTTCGCCGCGAGGTGCAGGCCGTGCCCGAGCGTGAAGCTGATGACCCCGATCCAGTACACCGTCCACGCAGTACGGTCCGCGCCGGCGCGCAGCAGCACCATCGCGGCCGTGCCGAGGACGGCGTACGGCGTGAGCAGGTCCACCCAGTCGGCCACCCGGGTCTCGCCCAGCGTGCCCAGCGGCTTGAAGATCGTGCCGGCCTGCATGCCCACGATCACGGCGAGGGCGAACCATCCCAGCCAGCCCCGGACATGCGGCGTGGTTGCCGTGGCGGGGGCGGGGGTGTCGATGGTCGTCATGGTGGGCCTCCTGGCCTCGGGAGCCAGCCGGCGATGGTCGGCTGACCGGATCGCGATCCCCACGCTACGCCGGGCCGCCCACCAGGGGAACGAAGAGCACGTCGAGCAGGTGCTGCTGGGTGAAGCCGTCCGCCGTGCGCTCGACCAGCAGCAGCCGTTGCGCGTGCAGCCACGAGGGCTCCCCGACCGGGATGACGAGCCGCCCGCCCCGAGGGGCCGCTTCCCCGGCTCCCTCGGGCCCTGGCGGGCGCAGCTGCTCGAGCAGCGCCGGTGGGATCGTCCGGGTGGCCGCCGCCACCACGATCGCGTCGTAGGGGGCGTACCCGGGCAGGCCCTTCGTGCCGTCGCCCACGTGCACCGTCACGGCGGGCGCGACCTCGGCCAGGGTGCGCCGGGCCCGGGCTGCCAGCGCGGGGATCCGCTCGATCGAGTGGACGGTGGCCCCGGCTGCCGCCAGCACCGCTGCCTGGTACCCGCTGCCGGTGCCCACGTCGAGCACCACGTCGCCCGGCTGGACGGCCGCCGCCTGCGTCATCACGGCCACGACGGTCGGCTGCGAGATCGTCTGGTCGTGACCGATCGCCATGGCCCGGTCCTGCCACGCCCCGGCCGGATCGCCGTCCGGCACGAACCGCTCACGCGGGACGGACAGCAGCGTGTCGACGACCGCCGGCGTCACCCCATGGGCCAGCAGCGTCGCCCGCAGGGCTGCGCGTGCCCGCTCCAGCCGGTCGCCGCCCACGAGGGCATCGTCCACCCGTCGCCCGCGACCGGCGCACGTGGGCCTGCATCGGCGGTCGGCGCCCGGAGCATCAGGGCCGTCGGAGCAGCAGCACCACGGCGTCGACCGCCGTGACCGCGCCATCGGCATCCACCCGCTGCTCGTCGGCCGCATGCACGACCTCGAACCCGGCGCCGGCGTCGATGGCCTCGAGGAGCTCGCGTGCGCCGAGCAGCCGGTGCGGCGGCGGCCCCGCGAGGCCCAGCCGGCCGTGCTCCGGGTCGTGCGTGATCACCAGCAGGTGGCCGCCGGGTTCGAGCAGCCCGGGCAGGTGGGCGTAGGTGCGGGCACGGTCCTCCGGCTCGGGGTGGACGTAGGCGACGGTGACGAGGTCGAACCGGCCGGTGGGGGACAGCGTGGCGAGGAAGGCCGCGTCCGTGGCATCGCCCTGCGCCAGCGTCACGGGCAGCCCGCGCCGGGTGGCCCGCTCGCGCACCCGCTCGAGGGCGACCTGCGCCCAGTCGACCCCCACGACCTCCCAGCCGTGATCGGCCAGCCAGAGTGCGTCCGCGCCCTCCCCGCAGCCCAGGTCGAGGGCTCGGGCGCCCCGGTGCGGGACCGGCGGGGCGTGGCCGACCAGCCCGGCGTTCGGCTCGCCGGACCACACGGCCTGCGTCGTGCGATAGCGCTCGTTCCACTGCTCGGCATCCATCCGGCACAGTCTGCCGTCCGGCCCGCATCGCCGCCTCGGCGGTGCGCCGCCGTGACCCCGACGCCGGCAGGACACGGCCCCAGGTGCAGGCTCCGCCTGCAACACGAGCATCGGCGACGTGCCCTTCCGCTCCGGGGTGGCCAGACTGGGCCGACATGGACGTCTACCTGATGCAGCACGGCGAGGCCGTCCCGGCCGAGGTCGACCCGGAGCGCCCGCTCACCGCCGACGGCGCGGCGCACGTCCGCGCGGTCGCCGCGCGGGCGGCGGTCTGCGGGGTCCAGGTCGACCGCATCGTCCACAGCGGCAAGCGGCGGGCCGAGCAGACGGCCCAGGTGCTGGCCGAGGGATTGCGGTGCGACCGGGTCGAGCAGGCGGACGGCCTGAAGCCGAGCGACCCGCCGGACGGGGCCATCGAGGCGCTGGTCGAGCGCGACCGGGCCGGCTCGGTGGTCATCGTGGGCCATCTGCCGTCCCTGGATCGGCTCGCATCCCAGCCCGCAACGCCGCCCTGGTCAAGCTGGTGCCGTCGCCGCCGGAGTCGGCGGCGCCGTTCTCGGTGTCCTGGATCCTGACGCCGGTCCTCGCGATCTGACCTCGCCGGCAG
Source organism: Candidatus Nanopelagicales bacterium (assembly GCA_025456015.1). Taxonomy (GTDB): domain Bacteria; phylum Actinomycetota; class Actinomycetes; order S36-B12; family CAIYMF01; genus Prado023. The sequence goes on along the minus strand of JALOLK010000098.1, from coordinate 1,459 downwards.
CGACCGGCCAGAGCCGACCGCCGGGCCGCGCGTTCGCGCCAGACGCGGGGGACCATCGCCTCTGCTGCCGGACCCGAGCCAGCGAGATGGTGGGGGGGCAGAACCCGTCGTCCGAGATGGGGTGGTCGGGGTGGACGCCACCGCGCCACATCCGAGGCCCGCTGCGCGCGGGACCGATCCCGAGTGCTGTTGCGGAGTGAGGGGTTCCTCCTGCGCCCGCGGACCTGCCGCGGGCTGCGAACCCTGAGCGAGGTGAGTCAGATGCGCAGGCTCGTGGCCGCTTTGGTGGCCCTGGTGTGCGTCCTCGGGTTCTCGACGGCACCAACATCCCCGGCCGCAGCCGACACCGCCAGCGTGGAGGAGTCGGGGTGGTCGGTCCAGCTGGACTTCCCGGACATGCAATGGTCGTCCTGGAAGTGCCAGTTCCTTCCGGTCTCGGCGGTCGTGAGCGGCGCGGCCGTGGAGTCCTGGACCTTCGGCGGCTTCGTCGATCCGCGGGACTCGGAGGACGAGTACGGCTTCGCGTGGTTCATCGACTACGACGACATGACCCGCGCGGGGACCGGGTCCTTCACCTTCCGGCACGCCGTGCTGCTGTGCCCCTGGTCGGACAGCAGCGGGGCCTATGACGTCGTCGGCGAGGTCGGCGTCCAGCTGGCCGGCTCCACGGCATGGACCTGGCAGCCCTACGTCGCGACGTTCACCGTCTCGGGCATCCCGACCGAGACCATCCTCGACCCCATCGAGGTGTTCGCGGGGGAGGCGACGTTCACGGGTCGCAGCGCTCCGACCGAGCCGGTCCCGGCGCCGTTCTCCGGTTGTCGGGGCGAGGTGGAGGTCGAGGCGCACGTGGGCGACGACGCCTGGGACTGGGTCGACTCGGTGAGCCCGGACGCCGACGGGTCGTTCGCCGTCACCGTGCCGACCTGGCGCCTCGGCGGCGCGACGCAGTTCCGTGCGCGCCGGACCGAGTGGGTCTGCGCGGGGTCGACCAGTGCGGCCCGCGCGCTGCCGGTGCGCCTGCCGATCGTGTGGCTGTCCAGCAACAGCAGCGACTCCAAGCTGAAGGTCGACATCGACCCGAACCGGGGTCGGCGGTCCTGGACCTTCCAGGTCCAGCGTGAACGCGACGATGGATCCTGGCGCAAGGTCGGGACCTACCGGACGATCGGGAAGCGGGAGACCCGCACGATCAACCTGCCCAGGGGCTGCTACCGGGTCCGCGTCCGCGCGCAGGCCGGTTTCGCGGAGACCTTCTCCGACAGCTGGTGCCTGGCGAGGTGAGTGGGGGCGAGCAGTCGGCAGCGACCGGGGTCTGCGCGACGCGTCTGCCCGCGGCCCGGCTGGGTACGTCCCGGCTCATGGCTGATGTCGCCCGACCCCGGCTCGTCCTCGATCTCGTGGTGGTCGACTGCCCGGACGCCCTGGCGCTCGCGCAGTTCTACGCCGAGCTCCTGGG
>JALOLK010000022.1 GCA_025456015.1 Candidatus Nanopelagicales bacterium | reverse complement strand
CGCGCTGGGCCTCGGCCTCGCGGGCGGCTGCGGCCGCCTCGCGCTCCTTGGCGGCCAGCTCCTGCTCCGCCCCCCTGGCGCGCAGCTCCTCAGCGTGCTCGCGGTGGCGCACCTGTGCGGCCTCCCGTCGCGAGCGGCTGGCCGCGAAGGCCACCGCCACGACGATCACGAGCACCACGACCGCGATGACGATCCACACCCAGGTGTCCATCGGATGTCCTTCCCGAACAGGTCAGGGGGCCGGCCGTGCCAGCGGCGCACGGCCGGCCCCAGGGGCTCACAGGGGACGGCGCAGGTCCTCGTCGGTCACCGGCATCCCGGCAGCCGACGGGTCGGTCTCGCGCAGGTCGACCACCGGATCCACCTCGATGACCTCCACGACGTCCACGGCCTCGATGATCTCGGCGTCACCGGCGTTCCGCGGCGGCGTGGGCACCTCGTCGGTCTCCTCCTTCGAGCCGCTCATGGCCGCGGCAGCGGCGACGCCGGCGGCGGCCACCGCGGCACCGGCCGCCATCGCCTTGCCGCTGATGCCGGCCTTGCCCGAGTCACCCTCGGAGAGGGCGGCATCCTCGATGGTCGGCGTCCCCACGCCGACGCCCTCGTTGATCGAGCCGCGCCAGGCGCCGGTGGCGTACCGCTCGGACTCGATGAACGCCTTGAACCGGCCCAGGTCGCCCTCGGCCTGGTGCTCGACGATGTTCAGCGCGTCGCCGACCTTCTCGATGAGGCCCTCGGGCTCGTACTCCATCGACAGCGTCACGCGCGTCTGGCCGCCGCCGAGGTCCTCGAACGTGACCGCGCCGGCGTTCGTCGCACCGCTCGTGGCGGCCCAGGCGACCTTGCGGTCCGGCACCTGCTCGAGGATCCGGGCCTCCCAGCGCCGCTTCACGCCCCCGATCTCGGCGACCCACGCGAGGCGCTGGTCGTCGAGCTGGGTCACCGACTGCACCCCGCCCATGAACTCCGGGAACGCCTCGAACTGCGTCCACTGGTTGTAGGCCGTGCTCACCGGGACGTTCACCAGGATCGACTTCTCGACCTTCGTCGTCATTGCTCACTCCTCGTATCGGTTGTGGCCACGGTGGCCCGTGCTGGGTCGTACCCGCCTCGGTCGGCGCGATACGCACGCCGCGCCCGCGTCGGCTCAGGCCGGCGGCGTGGGGCCACTGCCCTCCGGTGGGGCCAGCAGGTCGCGGTCCCCGGCCGGGACGTCGCGCTCGTCGTGGGTGCCGTGCGTGTCGTGGTGCACGCCATCCCCGTCGCGGCCGACGGTGCCGCCACCGTCCCCGACCGGGTCCGCGCTGCTGCCCCAACCGGCCCGCACGGCGGCGGCGACCTGCTCGCCCGCTTCACGCGCCGCCTCGCCCACGGCGGCCTCGGTGGGGCTGCGCCGGGCGCGATCGGGGTCCTCGAGGTCGACGTCACCGGCGGTCACCGGGGCGTCGGGGTCGTCGTCGGCGGTGCTCGGCGTGGGGTGGTTGGCCACCCGCTCGGTGAACATGCGGTCCTTGCTGGACGGATCGCCTGCAACGGCCCCTGGATCGGTCGGGCTGCCGGCCGCATCGTGCTCGTGGTGGTCCATGCTCGCCTCCTCGGCGCCGGGCGGACGGCCGAGCGGCGGATGCGCGCCGGCCCACGCCTGGCGTGGGACGCGCTACCCGTCGGGTGGGCCGTCAACCGGGCAGCGGCGAGGCGGGTCCAGCGGCGCCGGAGGGGTCAGCTGCAGCAGCCGCCCCCGCAGCAGCCACCGCCCCCACCGCTCGGGGCCGGCGCGGGCGCGGCGCCACTCGAGCGCCGGGCCACGCCGGCGACGTCGAGCAGCCGGACGGTGTCGGCGTGCCCGGCCGGGCAGGTCGCCGGGGCACCGGACTCGGCCATGGGCCGCGACTCGGTGAACGTGTGGCCGCAGGCCCGGCAGCGGAACTCGTAGGTCGGCATGCCAGGAGTGTAGGCAGCGCGCGGGCGGCCGGTCGGGTCCGTGCTCCGCCCCGCACGCAGGTGCGCGCTCAGCCGCCGATCGCCTCGGCGAGCACCCGCCCGACGTCCGCGGGCCGGCTGATCTGCGGCCAGTGCCCGGCGGGCAGGTCCACGTAGGTGACCTCCCGGATGCGCGCGAGCTCCGCGGCGCCGGGATGGCCCTGCTCCACCCAGCCGCGGATCATGGCGGCGGTGAACTCGCAGCAGATCATCGTGATCGGCACGTCGTAGCGCCGCTCGTCGCCGAGCTGCTGCCGGCCGCGGGCCACCCCGACGGGGACCGGGATGGCGCGGGCGCGGAAGGTCTCACGCTGCCCCTCGTCGAGGTCGGCCACCATCTCGTCGTCGAACACCGACCAGTCCGGCAGCGGCACCAGGCCGTCCACCTCGGGCAGTCCGTCGTTGATGCAGTCGCCGTCGCCGACCGGCTCGCTGGCGAGGTAGACCACGCGGGCCACCCGATCGGGCCGCGCGTCGGCGACGGCGTGCGCGACCGCTCCCCCACCGGAGTGCCCGACGAGGACGACCGGGCCGTCGGCCGGGTCCAGCGAGTCGACCAGCGCGAGCACCGCCTCCACCTGGTCGCGCAGCGTGATGCGCGAGGGGTCGCGGCCGTCGGCGCCGACCAGCGTGAGGGGGTGGGGCCGGTGCCCGGCGGCCTCGAGCGCCGGCAGGACCGGGTCCCAGGACGAGCCGTCGAGCCAGAACCCGTGCAGGAGGATCACATGCATCCGGCGAGGCTACGGGGCTCGCCCCGCCGGCGTCGACCGGCCGCGGGTCGCGTGCACGCCCCGGGCGTGGCCCACGGGCGGCCGTGGATCCGGGGCGCGCGACCGGAACGGCGTTGCGGGCTCCACCCGGCGGGGCGCCGCGAGCGCATGGCCGGCGCTGCTGCGGGTACCGGGCAGCATCACGCCCGACCGAGCACCGAGGAGCGCCATGCCCACCTACCGCGTCGGCTACTTCGTCGGCAGCCTGTCCTCCACCTCCATCAACCGCGTCCTGTCCCGGGCGCTGGTCCGCCTCGCCCCGCCGGACCTCGACATGGTCGAGATCCCGATCGGCGACCTGCCCCTGTACAGCCCCGACTTCGACGCCGAGTACCCGCCGCAGGGCCGCGCCCTGAAGGACGCGATCGCCGCGGTGGACGCGGTGCTGTTCGTCACCCCGGAGTACAACCGCTCGCTGCCCGGTGCGCTGAAGAACGCGCTGGACTGGGCATCCCGGCCGTGGGGCGAGAACTCCTTCGACCACATCCCGGCCGCGATGATCGGCGCCTCGCCCGGCGCCCTGGGCACGGCACTGGCGCAGCAGAGCCTGCGCGCCGTCATGGCCTTCTGCAACGCCCGGATGATGACCGCCCCGGAGGCCTACATCCAGGCCAAGCCGGGCCTGTTCGGTGACGACGGCAGCGTGCACGACCCCAGGACCGAGGAGTTCCTCCGCGACTTCATGGCCCACTTCCGCGAGCACCTCGTGCGGGTGCTGACGGTGCTGCCGCGCGACGGCGAGCCGGCGGGGCCGGCCTCCTAGCCGTCGACGAGCAGCCCGAGCGCGGCCGCGAGCTCCTGCGCGAGGTCGAGCAGCTGCGCCGGGGCCACCACGGCCCCGGCCAGGCCGGCCGCGCCCTCGACCCGGCCCAGGCGCGCCCCCCGCAGGTCGACGTCGGTGAGCTGGGCGTGCGTCGCGACGACCTCCCCGAGTCGCGTGTCGTGCAGCCGCGCCCTGGTCACCTGCGCCCCGGTGAGGTCGAGGGTGTCGACCTGGCAGCCCGTGAGCTCGAGGTCCACGACGGTCGCGCCGCGCAGGCTGAGGAACCCGATGCGCGCCCCGTCGAGGCGCACCGCCTCCCACCGTCCCTCGGCGGCGTCGACGTCACCGACCCGGCCGCCCTGCAGCTCCACCCGGCGCAGCTCGGCCCCGGCCAGTCGCAGGCGCCCCAGCTCGGCGCCGGCGATCCGGGTCTCGCGCAGGCGTGCGGCGCGCAGGTCCGCCGAGCCCATCCCCACCAGCACCAGCTCGCTGCCGTGCAGGCGCAGGCCGCGCCAGTCCACGTCACCCCCGGCGCGGATCTGCACCCCGTCCAGCACGTCGTCGCGGGCCACCCGGTGGTCCGCGAGCGCCTGCAAGGGCGGCAGCGTGAGGCGGGGGATCCGCGGGGCGGCGACACGCACCATGGGCGCGATCCTCCCCCATGCGGCTCGCCGGGCGCCCACCCGGCGCGGCAGGATCAGGGCATGCCCGACGACCGGCCCGACCCTGCCCGGCCCCCACTGCCGGTGCGTGCCGTGCTGCTCGACATGGACGGGACGCTGGTCGACTCGCACGCCGCCGTGGAGCGGGCGTGGCGCACGTGGGCCGCGGCCTGGGGCGCGGACGCCGACGCCACGTTGGCCGTCTCCCCCGGCCGGCCCGCCGACCAGACCATCCGCGAGGCCCTGCCCGGGCTGTCCGACGACGAGGTCTCCCGGGCTGCCGCCGACCAGCTGGCACTGCAGTACGACGACCTCGCCGACCTCGTCGCACTGCCCGGCACCGCAGCGCTGCTGGCCACGCTGGACGAGCTCGGCCTGCCCTGGGCGGTCGTGACCAGCGCGGACCCGCCGCTGGCGGCGGCCCGGCTGGGCGCCGTCGGCATCGACGCGCCGGTGCTGGTCACGTGCCAGGACGTGCCGGTGGGCAAGCCCGACCCCGCGCCCTACCTCCACGCGGCCGCCCTGCTCGGGGTGCCGCCGGGCCAGTGCCTGGTCGTGGAGGACGCGCCCGCCGGCGTGGCGGCCGGCCGCGCTGCGGGCATGCCGGTGGCCGGAGTCCACGGGGCAGTCGGCGACCTGCCGACCGCGACCCTGGCGGACGTGGCCCGCTGGCTCCGTGCGGCAACTTGACACCTGAAGCCGACTTCGCCATTCTTGCTCTGTCGGGCAGCAGCCCGGCAACGAGGGGGAGTACCCCACCTCATTCGCGTCGACAGTCCGACCCACCCGGGTCCGGCGCGGACGGACCGGCATCACGCCGGTCGGGAGAGACCCTCGGCCACGTCAAGTGACCGAGGAGTCGTTCGTGAACGTTCCGCTCTGGGGATGGTTCGCCGTGCTCGGCGTCATCCTCGCGATGCTCGTCCTGGACCTGTTCATGCACCGGGACGCCCACGTCATCAAGTTCCGAGAAGCCGCCCTGTGGTCGGCGATCTGGGTCGCCCTCGGCGTGAGCTTCGGCGCCTTCCTGTGGATGGTCTACGGCGGCGAGATCGGCCAGCAGTACTTCGCCGGCTACCTCATCGAGAAGTCGCTGGCCGTCGACAACGTCTTCGTCTGGGCGATCATCTTCACCTACTTCGCCGTGCCCCGTGAGTACCAGCACCGGGTGCTGTTCTACGGCGTGCTCGGCGCCCTGGTGTTCCGCGGGATCTTCATCGCCGCCGGCTCCGCGCTCATCGCCAGCTTCAGCTGGATCCTGTACCTCTTCGCCGCGTTCCTGCTCGTCACCGGCTACCGGATGCTGCGCCAGCGCAACGCGCACATCGACCCGAGCAGGTCGCGCGCCCTGGCCTGGTTCCAGCGCCGCATGCCGATGATCGACGAGTACCGCGGGCAGCGGTTCTGGCTCCGGCGCAACGGCGTGCTCATCGCGACCCCGCTGCTGGCGGTGCTCGTGCTCGTCGAGGTGACCGACATCATCTTCGCCGTCGACTCCATCCCCGCGATCTTCGCGGTGACCAGCGAGCCGTTCCTGGTGTTCACGGCGAACGCCTTCGCGATCCTGGGCCTGCGGGCGATGTACTTCCTGCTCGCCGACATGATGCACCGCTTCATCTACCTCAAGGCCGGCCTGGCCCTGGTGCTCATCTGGGTGGGCATGAAGATGCTGCTGAAGATCGACGTCTTCTACATCCCGACGACGATCAGCCTGGCGGTCGTGGCGACGATCATCGGCGTCTCGATCTGGCTGTCGCTGCGGGCCACGAAGGGCCAGGGCCGGCACGCGCCGGACGTGGAGGCGGCCCCGTTCCGGGTGCGCGACGAGCACGGCGGCGTGCTGGCCGGGCACGAGGCCGAGTACGGCGACGACACCCCCGCCCAGATCATCGGCGGCAGCGCCCGCAAGCGCGCGAAGCTGGGGCTGGCACCCGTCGGGGCGCCGGTGCCGGAGGACAGCACGGCGCGCTGAGCCAGCCGCCGGGGCGCCCTCCCCGACCCGGCGGCATCCTGGAGGGCCCCCGGCGCGGACTCGCCGGGGGCCCTCCCTCGTGGTCGTCGGCGGGGTGGACCCGACCCGCTCAGCGGGGCCCGGCGAGGGCGCGCTCGAGGGCGTCGAGGATCGGCACCTGGCCGGACACCAGCTTGCGCCGGGCGACCTCGACGGGCATCCACGACGCCCGGTCGATCTCCGGGAACGACGCCATCCGGCCGGACCCGGGCGGCCACTGCATCGCGAACAGGTTGCTGGCCACGAACGCCAGGCCCGGGTCCGCCTCGACCCCGTAGGCGATGACGCGCTTGCCGCTGCGCTGCACGTGCACGCCGAGGTCCAGCAGCGCACCGTCCGGCGCGGGGACCCCGATCTCCTCGGCGAACTCGCGCCGGGCCACGAGGACCGGGTCGTCCTCGTCGGGCTCGAGCTCCCCCTTGGCGATCGACCAGCCGCCGTCGTCGCGGGAGGCCCAGAACGGCCCGCCCATGTGCCCGATGAAGACGAGCAGCACGCCGGCGGCGTCCCGGTGGAAGGGCAGCAGCCCGGCGCTCGTCCGGGAGCGGGGCGGGGGCGGCACGCGCCAAGCCAACCGAGCCGACGCGCCGCCGGCAACCGGTCGCCGGGGAACACGACACGGGCAGGAGCAGGATGAGCAGGACACACGCAGGAGGTCCCCGTGCTCGACCTGTCCGCCCTGCTCGAGGCGCTGTGCGCCGTCGTCCCCGACCGTCGCCCGGGCAGCCCGGGCAACCACGCGGCCACCGACCTCGTCGCGCGCACGCTGACCGACCTGGGCTGGACGGTCGAGATGCCGGCCTTCCCGGTCGTGGACTGGGCCGGCGAGCCGGGCCAGCTGACGCTCGACGGGCGCACCTGGCCGGTCCATCCGAGCCCCTACGGCACCGGGTGGTCGGGGACGGCGCGCCTCCACGCGGCCGGGTCGGAGGCCGACCTCGCCGGTGACCACGCAGGCGCGATCCTGCTGCTGCACGGCGCGCTCACCACCGGCCCGCTGACCCCGAAGGGCTACCCGTTCTACGGCTCGGATCGCGACACCCGCATCATCGACGCCCTGGAGGCCTCGGGCGCCGCAGCCGTGCTCGCGATCACGGGGACGGCCCACGGCATCGCCGGCGCCGTCGACCCGTTCGCCCTCATCGAGGACAGTGCGTTCACCCTGCCGGCCGGGGACCTCCGGCGTGACGCGGGCGGGGCCCTGCTGGCCGTGCTGGCCGAGCATCCGCAGGCCGTGGCCGAGCTCGCCCTGCCCGCCCGCCGCTGGCCCTCGACGGCCAGCAACGTGCTCGCCCGCCGGGGTGACCAGTCCGACCGGATCACCGTCGTCGCGCACGTGGACACCAAGCCGGGCACGCCGGGCGCGATCGACAACGGCACCGGTGTCGTCGTGCTGCTCCGGGTGGCCGAGCTGCTCGCCGACCTGCCCGACGACGCCCGACCCGGGGTCGAGCTCCTGGCCATGAACGGCGAGGACTCCCACCAGGCCGCCGGTGAGCTCGACTACCTCGCCGCCACGGACCTGTCCCGGGTGCGCCTGGCGATCAACGTCGACGGCGCGGGCCACCGCAGCGGCCCCACCGCGTACAGCACGTACGGCACCCCGGACGACCTGGACCTGGCCCCGCTGGCCGACCACGGCCTGGTCGAGGGCCCGCCATGGCCGCAGAGCGACCACATGGTGTTCGCGATGGCCGGCGTGCCGGCGATCGCGCTGACCTCCAGCGCCATGCAGGCGCTGCTCGTGGAGCTGGTGCACAGCCCGCACGACACCCCGGACCTGACCGATCCCGTGCTGCTGGAGGGTGCCGCGCAGGGCATCGCCGCGCTCATCCGGGCCCAGCACTGACCCCGGCTACGGCGCGAGGCCGACCTCGACCGAGCCGCCCTCGCTGGGCAGCAGCGCCAGCCAGGTGCGCCCGGGCGGCACGAGGAAGGGCTCGGGCGGACCGGTCGCCGCGGTGTCCGCGTCGTCGATGGACGCCGAGGGATCCGGCGAGGCCGACGCGTCCGGGGCCACCGGCTCGTAGGTGAACGTCCACGGCTGGTCCGGCGCCGCCTTCGACCAGCGGATGGGGTACACGGCATCACCGGTCGCCACCACGCCGCTCCCGCTGCCCTCCGTGAGCATCCGGGGGATCGGCGTGCCGGTCACGTCGGCGCCGACGTCGAAGGCCACGTCGAGGGTGAGCGCGACGACGTTGGTGAAGGCGAACCCGCTCGGATCGGCCAGGTCGCTGCGCTGCCAGGTTCCGGCGGCCCCGTCGAAGGTGAACGTCGCCCCGCCCGCGGGCCAGCGCAGGGCGATCGTGCCGGCCGGGTCGCCGCCGGCATCGGCCGGGACCTCGCCGAACGGCAGGTAGGGCCCCGGCGGTCGCGCCGCGGGCAGCGTGCCGGCCAGCGTGGCCACGTCGAGCTGGAGGTTGTACGGCGCGCGGCGCGCGGGGTCGCGCGTGAACACGTCCTGTGGGTCGCCGGCGTCCTCGAGCACCATCGGGATGCCCGCGGCACTGATGGCCGCGATCGTCTCGGCCTCGCCGCCCGATCCGGCCAGCGTGCCGGCGGTCGGCAGCACCACCCCGATGTCGGTCTGCCGCACCGAGCGCACCGGCTCCACGACGTCGGGCTGGGTGGCGTCGAACATCACGGCCAGCCGCGTCGTCCCGCCCTCCACGAGCTCCTGCACGACCAGGTCCGCCCGGTCGATCCCCACCTGCGGCCGGCTGGCCGACGAGTCGTCGACCTTCACGACGACCACCGGCGTCGCGCGGTCCGTGGGGTAGCCCGGCAGGCCCGTCAGCGGCCACGTCGGTGGCGCCTCCGGCTCGTCGTCGATGATCGGCAGGTCGGGCAGCCCGTCGCTGCCCGAGGTGCAGGCACCCGTGAGCAGCGCGAAGGCCGCGAGGCCGGCGGCGAGGGCGGCACGTCGGATCACGGCGCCCAGTCTGCGGCCCGACGCCCCGCAAGCCGGGCGCGACACCCGGGTCGATCGCCCCGTGCCGCCCACCCTGACCGATCCGCTCCCGCTCGATGCATCTGCTCCCACATCGACGGGAGAGGATCGTGGTGCCGGGAGACGATCGTGGGGGGCACCGGCCCCGGGCGGCGAGCGGCACGTGGCGGGAACAGGATCCTGGCGCGGGAGAATGCTCGCGATGTGGGCGGACCCGGTCCTCCCGCCGACCGCCCGCCGACCGCCCACCCGCCCGACCGCCCGACCCGACCCGACCCAACCCAACCCGAGGGGGAGCATGTCCCACGCCCCGGCCCGACCACTCGACCCGCAGGCGTGGGCCGCCCTGACCCGGTCCCGGCACAGCGTGCGCGACTTCCGGCCCGACCCGATCCCCGAGGCGGTGCTGCGCGCGGTGCTCACCGACGCCATCACGGCGCCCAGCTGGTCGAACACGCAGCCCTACCGGCTGGCCGTCGCCTCAGGGGAGCTGCGCGACCGGATCAGTGCCGAGCTGTGCGCCCGCTACGACGCCGGGATGCGGGCCCGCCGCGGGGGCCTGGCCGACCGCGCGAGGGTCGCGGTCACCCGCCACGGCCTGCCCGATGGGGACTTCCGCGTGCCGCAGCGCTACCCCGACGACCTGCAGCCGGCCCGGGTCGCCTGCGGTCGTGGCCTCTACGACGTGCTCGGGATCGACCGGGCGGACCGGCCCGCCCGGGACCGGCAGATGCGCCGCAACTTCGAGCTCTTCGGGGCGCCGACCGCCGTGTTCGTGTTCGTGCACGCCGGGCTGCGGGAGTACGCCGTGCTCGACGCAGGGTTGGTGCTGCAGACCCTGCTGCTCGCCGCCCACGCCCGCGGGCTGGGCGCATGCGCCCAGGGCGCGCTGGCGATCTGGGCCGGGCCGGTGCGCGAGGCCTTCGCGGTGCCGGCCGAGTACCGGCTGCTCTGCGGGGTCTCGCTGGGCTACCCGACCGACGCGCCGGTGAATGCGTTCCGGCCGGATCGCGCACCGCTCGACGCGGTCCTGCTGCCGCCCCGCACCTGAGGCCTTCGGGGCGCGGAGGCAGGGCGGCCCGTGGTGGCAGCCACGACGCGGCCCGCCGTTGTGGCCGGCGGGTCTGGGGCGTACGCTTGATCACCGAGGCCCCACCGTTGCTCCCCCGTCGCGGTGGGGCCTCCTCATGTCCGGCAGCATCCCGGTCCGACCGCAGATCCTCCTGCGACCCCGCCCGGAACGGCCGGTTCGTCCGGCCCACGGGATCAGGCTGGGTCGTCGGCCAGGTGCTGGTGCGCCCAGGCCGCTGCCGCCGTCCTCGAGGGCACCCCGAGCTTGGCCAGGATGTTCGAGACGTGCACCGACGCGGTCTTCACCGAGATGAACAGGGCCTCGGCGATCTGGCCGTTGCTGCGCCCGGCGGCGACCAGCCCGAGCACCTCGCGCTCCCGTGGCGTGAGCAGCTCGGCACCGGCCTCGCGCCGCGGCCGGTCCGCTCCCACGTCGCGGGGCAGCGGGAGGCGGCCGCTGGCCGCCACACGCGCCGCCAGCGGCACCAGCGTCTCGGCGCCCAGCCCCTGCAGCACGGGCCACGCCAGCTCGACCTGCGCCCGGGCGCCGTCCCGATCCCCGGCGTCGAGGCGCTGCTGCGCGAGTCGCAGCCGGGCCTCGACGAGCTCGTGGGCCAGGCCCTGTCCGGCCTCGAGCGCCCGCACGGCCCCGGCCCAGTCCGGCAACTCGTCGCCCCGCAGGGCCGCCGCCTGCGCCCGGGTCAGCGCGCACCATCCCTCGTGCGGGCACGCCTCGGTCAGGTGCGCCCGCGTGGCGGCGAGCGCCGGGGGCTCCGGCGCACCGAGCTCCAACAGCAGGCGCCCCCAGGCCCACACGAACGGCCAGCCCGCGGAGGCGGGCACGGCGGCGCCAGCGTCCTGCCCGGCGGCGGCCATCATGCGCAGGGCCCCATCAGCGTCACCATCGCCCCAGGCCGCCTCCGCCCGCGCGAGCGCCAGCGGGAGCATGTGCTGGGGCTGGCGGGTGACCCGGGACAGGTGCTGCGCGGCCCGGTCGATGGCATCGGCCGCGGCGTCCGCATGCCCCCGGCGCACCAGCACGATCGCGCGCAGCACGTACAGGTGCCCGCGCGTGACCGGCGGCGGATCCATGCCCAGCGCCTCGTCGACGACGCGCAGCGCCTCGTCCCACGCGCCGGTGAGCACCAGGGCCTCGACCTCGTTGCCGGCGAGGAACGCCCCCTTCGTGCGGGCCAGCCCGTGCTCCCCCGCGATGCGCCGGCCCTCCCGCGCCATGGCCGCGGCCTGCTCGAACCGACCGTCGCCGATGAGCACGTCGGAGTAGTTCATGAAGTAGCGGAACAGCTCGGCGCGCTTGCCCGACGCCTCGGCGAGCTGCCGGGCCTGCTCGAGGTGCGCCTCGCCCGCGTCCGCGTCGCCGAGCTGCACGAGCACGCACCCCAGCGTGTTGTGGGCCGCGCTGCGCAGCGCGGCCGACCCCGTCTCCTCGGCGGCGGCGAGGCCGCGCTCGGCGCTGGCCCGCGCCTCGGGCAGGCGCGCCTCCACCATCTCGACCGAGGCCCGGACGGTCAGGGCCGATGCCAGGTCGGCCGAGCAGGGGGCAGCCAGCGCCACGGCGCGCTCCAGGTCGGCCATCGGGTCGCGCTGCGCGCCCTCGCAGTGCATCGCCCGGGCGACCAGCAGCTGCGCGGTGCGCGCCGGGTCCTGGGCGACCTGGCCCTCCTCGAGCGCGGCGTCGAGCAACCCGATCGCACGGTCGGCCTGCCCGAGCCGGCCGGCCGCCACACTGGTCCGACGCAGCAGCTCGGCGCGGTCGAAGCCAGCGCGGTCAGCTGGTGCGGCGACCTGGTCCCACAGGTCCAGCGCCCGCTCGAGATGGGTCATCTGCTCCTGCCAGGCGTAGATCGAGCGGGAGTGGTCAGCGGCCCGCAGCGACCACTCGAACGCGCGGTCGGCCTCGTGCGCGGACATCCAGTGGTGGGCGATCTCGCCGGCCTGCTCGGGTCGGGCGGCCTTCTCCAGGGCCTCGGCGTAGCGGGCGTGCAGCCGGGCGTGCTCGCCGGGCAGGAGGTCCTCGTGCACGGCCTCGCGCATGAGCGCGTGCCGGAACGCGTACCCGGCACGATCGACGTCGACCACGAGGACCTGGCCCCCCACGGCCTCGCGCAGGGCGCTGTCCAGGGCCGCCTCGTCGTCGTCCATGACGGCGAGCAGCACCTCGTGGTCGATCCGCGTGCTCGCCGCGGACGCCACCCGCAGCAGCTGGCGGGTGGTCGGGGCCAGCCGGTCCAGGCGGGTGAGCATGAGGTCGCGCAGGGTCTCGGGGATGGCGCCGACGCCGTCGGCGCACACGGTCAGCTCCTCGACGAAGAACGGGATGCCCTGGCTGCGCTCGCGGATCCGGGCCAGGGCACGGTCGGGCACGTCACCGGCCGCGATCGCCCGCGACAGGGCCGCGACGTCGACGTCGTCGAGCCGCTCGAGGCTGATCCGGTGCGCGTGGGGCAGCCGGTCGACCTCGACCAGCCACGGCAGCAGCGGATGGGTCCGACCGACCTCGTCGCGGCGGTAGGTGAGCACCACCAGCAGCGCGGCCTCGGCCACCGTGCGGGTCAGGAAGCGCAGCAGGTCGCGCGTGGCCGAGTCCGACCAGTGCAGGTCCTCGACCACGAGCACCAGCGGCCGCTCGGTGGCGACCCGCTCGACGAGCGTGGCGATCGCCTCGAACAGCCGGCCGCGGCCCAGCGGGTCGTCGCCGTGCGCGCCACCGAACTCAGGCACGAGCGCGGCGAGGTCCGCGCGGCCCGGGCCGGCCAGCGTGGCGAGGTGCTCGACGCCGTGCGCAGCGGCGAGCTCGCGCAGGATCCCGACGAACGGGGCGAACGGCGGGCCGTCGGGCCCCAGCTCGAGGCAGTGCCCGACGACCACCGAGACGTCGTCGCCGAGGGTCTCGGCGAACTCCCCGACGAGGCGGGACTTGCCGATGCCGGCCTCGCCACCGATGACCACGACCTGCGGCACCCCCCGCTCGACGACGGCGAACCGCTCCCGCAGCTCGTCGAGCTCGCGGGAGCGGCCCACCATCGGGGTTCCGTGCGGGGCCCAGGCCGCCCGTGCCATGGCGACCATGGTGCCAGCGACGACGCTCATCGTCAGTGCCGGCGCGGTCAGCGGATGGACAGCGTGACGGCTGCCTGCGCCCGCAGGTACTCGGCGCGGTCCAGGCCGTGCCGCGGCAGGTGGGCGAGGCGCTCCAGCTCGGCGGCACTGGTGCGCCGGCCGGCGAACGGGTTGCGGATCGTCGAGAACGCGGTCTGGATGCTCATGGTGTCCTCCTCGTGGACTCGTTCCTTCGATCACTACGGTGCTCGCTGAGGCACCCCGCCCACATTGGGGGAACTGCGCATCTTCACCCCGCCCCGGTCGCGACCCGCGTCCCTGAGGTACCTCAGGCGTCCGGCGGTCGGCCGGCGAGCACCGGGCCCGCGGGCCGGCGGACGTTACTGGCAAGTAGGGGGGACTCGGACCCCCGGGGTCGGGACGATGGACCCCCGCTGCCCCCATGGGCCCGACCTACGCTGACGGCACGCACCACTGTGACGTGAGGACTGCGATGACCCAGACCATGGACAGCCATCCCACGGACGAGGTCGGCCTGGCCGACGTCGGGCAGGAGCCATCCCCCGCGCCCGGTGCGCCCCGGTTCCCCGGCACCCCGATGGTCATCAACGGCAACGGGGCCGTGGCGCACGTGATGAAGCACGTGTGCGGCGGGGTCATCGGCTACCCGATCACCCCGAGCACCGAGATCTCCGAGCTCTACGAGGCCTACCGGGCCGAGGGTGGGGTCAACGTCTGGGGCAAGCACCCCTTCTTCTTCGAGCCCGAGGGCGAGCACTCGGCCCAGTCCGGCGCGCTCGGGGCGGCGCTGACCGGCGGGCAGTTCATCTCGAACGCCTCGTCCAGCCAGGGGATCCTCTACGCGATGGAGTCCCACTACGTGACGGTGGGCAAGAAGATCGGCGGCTTCGTGCTGCAGGTCGCCGCCCGCGTGGTGAGCAAGCACTCGCTGAACGTCATGGCCGGCCACGACGACGTCTACGCCCTGCTCTCCGCGGGCTACACCATCCTGTTCGGGTCCAACCCGCAGGAGGCCGCCGACCTCGCCGCCATCGCCTACCGCACCTCGGCGCTGAGCCTGATCCCGGTCGCGAACGCGATGGACGGGTTCTCGACCAGCCACATGCTCAGCGAGGCCCGGATGCCCGAGCCCGAGCTGCTGCGCGAGTACCTCGGCGACCCCGCCGCCCGCATCCCCTGCCCGACCGTGGCCCAGGAGCTGCTCTTCGGCGCCAAGGGCCGGGTGTTCCAGCTCGAGCAGTGGCTGGCCCGCCACCGCGACGACCTGCGCACCGAGGACCTCACCGCGGTCTCGGCGCACCTCGCGGCCAACGCCGACGCCGTCGAGGCCGACGAGGCCGGCACGCTGCTGCCCGAGACCCTCGAGTGGATCCCCGCCGAGCTGCACGGGCCGTGGCGGCGCCAGTGGCGCAACGCCATGCAGCAGGGCACCCGCCAGCTGGTGCCCGCCCTGGTCGACGTCCACAACCCCGGCCTCACCGGGCCGGTGCAGAACCAGCCGGACTTCCAGGCCGGCGCGGTGGACCACCGCACGCACTTCGTGAGCGCGGTGCCCTCGCTGGTGCGCCAGGCGATGACCGAGTACGCCGAGCTCACCGGACGGGCCTACCACCCCGTGCACGCCTACCACTGCGACGACGCCGAGTACGTGATGGTCGGCCTGGGCTCGATCACCGACGACGTGCGCGCGGTCGTGGACCACCTGCGCGGCCAGGGCGTGCGCGCCGGTGTCGTGTCGGTCAAGCTCCTGCAGCCGTTCCCCGAGGCCGAGCTCGTCGAGGCCCTGCGCGGCGCGACCGTCGTCACGGTGCTCGAGCGCTCCGACCAGACCGCCCTGACCAGCTTCGTGACGCAGGCCCTGTTCAAGGCACGGGCCAACGCCGACGCGCTGGCCAGCGGCGCGAGCGCCCAGCACGAGGGCATCCCGGCCATGACGGCCACGCCCCGGCTGGTCACCGCGATCTTCGGCCTGGGCGGCCACGACGTGCAGCCGCGCCATCTCATCGCGGCCTACCGCAACATGGCCGACGGAGCCCCGTCGCCGCTGGTCTACCTCGGCTCGCAGTTCTTCGCCCAGTCGCCGACGGGCCAGATGGCCGCCCTGCAGGAGCGCCTGCGCGCGGCCTACCCGGAGACCGAGCTCATGGCCCTGCAGACCGAGCCCAACCCGGTGATGCTGCCCGAGCAGGCCATGCGCATCCGGTTCCACTCGGTCGGCGGGTACGGCACCATCGCGACCGGCAAGCTGCTCACCGACGTGCTCGCCGGGGTGCTCGGCATGCACTCGAAGTCGGCCCCGAAGTACGGGTCGGAGAAGTCCGGCGCGCCGACGAACTACTACATCACGCTGAGCCCGGAGCCCGTGCTCATCACGAACGCCGAGCTCGAGGACGTCGAGGTGGTCATCTCCCCGGACCACCGGGCGTTCATCCACACCAACCCGCTGCGCGGCCTGGTCGAGGGCGGCACCTTCATCCTGCAGTCGGACCTGGCCCCGCAGGACGTGTGGCGCGAGCTGCCGAAGTACGCCCGGCGCACGATCCGCGATCGGCGCATCAACTTCCTCGTGGTCGACGCCTTCAAGGTGGCCAAGCAGCACGCCCCCACCGCCGACCTCGAGCTGCGGATGATGGGCATCGCGTTCATCGGCGCGGTGGCAGGCCACGTCGACCGGGTGGTCGGCGGCGCGACGCCGGAGGCCATCGAGGCCAAGGTGCGCAGCCAGATCGAGAAGAAGTTCGGCGCGAAGGGCGCGGCGGTCGTCGAGGGCAACATGGCCGTGATCCGCGACGGCATGGCCGCCACCGTCCAGGTGCCCTACGACACCCCGGAGTTCCTGGTCATCGATGACGAGGCCGGCCGCCAGCTCGCCCTGCACTCGGTGGTCACCTCGGCGGACATGTGCGGCACGTCCTCCGGGGCCACCGCGCTGTTCGACCCGGCCTACTACGAGGACCTCGTCGCCCGGCCCTTCCGCGAGGGCACCATCGGCGAGGCCCCCGTGCTGCCCGGGGCGGGGCTGTTCATGCCGGCGGGCACCGCGGCGAACAAGGACAAGGGCCTGTTCCGGCTGACCGTCCCGCAGTTCCACGCCGACCTGTGCACCGGCTGCATGGAGTGCGCCCTGGTCTGCCCGGACGCCGCCATCCCGAACACCGTCCACGAGATCCACGACCTGCTGCTCGCCGGCATCCGCGCCCTGGAGGTCACCGAGGCCCAGCGCGAGACGCTGCGGGGGATGGTCTACCCCCTGGCCGAGCGGGTCCGGGGTGCGCTGCGCGAGGGCAGCAGGGCGGCGTTCCACGAGGTCGTGCGCGACGCGATCGGCACGCTCGACGTCGACTCGCCCACGCTGGCCCACGCGCTGGACACCCTCGTCGAGCGGGTCGCGGTGCTGCCCGTGGCCCGGACCCGGCCGTTCTTCGATGCCATGGAGCAGCAGACCCCCGGCACCGGCGGGCTGTTCGCCGCCACGATCGACCCCTGGAAGTGCACGGGCTGCCTGGAGTGCATCGACGTGTGCGGGCCCACGGCGCTGACGCCGCTGGCCCAGGACGCCGACGTGCTCACCGGCCTGCAGGAGCGCTTCGAGGTCATGCACGACCTCCCGCCCACGCCCAAGCGCTTCTACGAGGGCGCGATGACCGGCGAGGGCGAGCGCAAGCGACTGCTGCTGGACCTGCCCAACTTCTACGCGACCACCGGCGGGCACGGCGCCTGCCGCGGCTGCGGCGAGGTCACCGCGATCCGCCTGGTCATGTCGGCCAGCCACGCGATGGGCCAGGAGCGCCGCAAGGCCCACATCCGCGAGCTCAACGAGCTGCTCGCCGCCCTCGAGGACAAGCGCGAGGCGCTGGCCGCGGACGACGCCGAGCGGGCCACCCGGATCGGGCGGATCATCGAGGGCCTCGAGCGCCGGCTCTACCTCTACGAGGGCGGTCCGACCGGCAACGGCCCCTCGGCCACGGTCATCGCCAACGCGACCGGGTGCAGCTCGGTCTACGCCTCGACCATGCCGTTCAACTCCTACCTCGACCCGTGGGTGAACAGCCTGTTCCAGGACACCCAGCCGCTGGCCAAGGGCATCTTCGAGGGCATCTCGGCGCAGACCGCGCCGGACGTGCGCGCCCTGCGGCTGGCCCGCCTCGAGCTCGACGACGCCTACGACCCGGCCGTCCACGAGCCCGAGCTGCGCGTGCTGACCTGGGAGCAGTTCACGCCCGCCGAGCGGGCGCTGCTGCCCACGGTCATGACGATCGGCGGCGACGGGGCCAGCTACGACATCGGCTTCGGCGCGATGTCGCGCGTGCTCGCCTCGGACACCCCGATCAAGATCCTCGTGCTGAACTCGGGGGCGTACTCCAACACCGGCGGGCAGGCCTCGACCTCGAGCTTCACCGGCCAGGACTCCGACCTCGCGCGGTTCGGCGGGGCGCACCACGGCAAGCACGAGACCCGCAAGGAGCTGGGCCTGCTGGCCTCGTTCCACCCGCACGTCTTCGCGTGCGCCACGAGCACCTCGATGCACGGGCACTTCCTGGCCACGACCATGGAGATGCTGGACTACCCCGCCCCCGCGGTCATGGACGTCTACACCCCGTGCGGCTCCGAGCACGGCATCTCCGAGGCGCACTCGAACGCCCGGGCACGGCTGGCCGTGGAGAGCCGGATGCACCCGCTGTTCGTGCACGACCCGCGCCGCGGCACGTCGCTGCACGACTGGTTCAGCCTGGACGGCAACCCGGACGTGGGGTCGACGTGGGCCTCGAGCACGCTGCAGTACCTCGACGACGAGGGGCAGGTGCAGCTGCTCACCACGCCGCTGACCCCGGCCGTGTTCGCGCTCGGCGAGGTGCGCTTCCGCAAGCAGTTCCGTCGCCTGCGCGCCGAGGAGGAGGACGCGGCGATCCCGATCGAGGACTTCGTCGAGCTCGCCATCGAGGACCGCGGCACGCGCGTGCCGTTCATCCACGCCACCGACGACGACCAGCACCTCATCAAGGTGGCCTGCTCCGAGGCGATCGTGGCCCTGGTCGAGGACCGCCGCCGCTACTGGCAGACCCTGCAGTACCTGGCCGGCGTGCACGAGGCCCAGCTGACCGCCCTGCACAAGGCGGACTTCGACGCGCTGCAGGCACGCTACGACGAGGCCACCCGTGCCCGCGAGATGTCGATGGACGACATCGCCCGGGCCATGTCCGAGCTGGCCACGAGCAGCCGCGCCCCGGCGATGGCGGCCGCGCCCGCGGGCGGATTCGGCGGGTTCGGTGGCGCGCCGGCTGGTGCTGCCCCGGCCGCGGCCCCCGCGGCTGCGGCGGACCCGGCCGTCGGCCCGGTGTACCTCGACCCCGCGGACGAGGCCAAGTGCACCGACTGCGGCACCTGCTACCAGGACCTGCCGCAGTTCTTCGAGAAGACGACGGTGGTCATCGATGGTGCCGCCAGGGTGATCGCTCGGATGATCCCCGGCGCGGCGCAGTCCGTCGAGGTCACCCCCGACATCGCCCGGCGGATCGAGCGGGTGAAGGCCACCTGCGACGCGGAGATCATCCGATGAGCGAGCCCACGACCCCCGGGACCGGCGCGGCCGGTGGCGCCGACGAGGTGGCCCGGTACCTGGCCGCCAGCGAGTCGCTGCAGGCCAGCCGCGCCACGGTCGAGGTGCTCGAGCACGCGGAGCCGGTCGAGACGTTCCACCACCAGCTCGACCTGCTCCAGCGCCGGCTGCTCACCGACCCGCGCGCCTTCCGCGAGCTGTTCATCAACGAGGGCATGGCCGCGGTGGCCTGGGAGTTCCAGCAGGCCGAGCTCAGCCAGGCGTTCACCGAGTCGCTGTGGGCCCAGCTGCTGCGTGGCGACGACGCGAGCACCGTGCTCATGCGGTTCATCTGGAGCCTGCCGCTGGGCAAGAAGCGCACGTTCGTCCGCGCGATCGACCGGCACCTGTCGGGGCGGTACCCGATGTTCGACGGCCTGAGCCGCGACTGGCCGGCGAACAACGGCATCCCGCCGTACATCCGCGACGCCGAGCCGCGTGCCCACGACTTCGGCCTGGTGAACAAGGGCTAC
Organism: Candidatus Nanopelagicales bacterium; assembly: GCA_025456015.1. Classification (GTDB taxonomy): domain Bacteria; phylum Actinomycetota; class Actinomycetes; order S36-B12; family CAIYMF01; genus Prado023. The sequence continues at coordinate 6,151 of JALOLK010000022.1, read as the reverse complement.
CTGGGCTACATGGACCTGGGCTACACCGCGCGTGAGGTGGACCTGCTCGTGTGGCTGGAGGTGCTGCGCGACAAGCAGTGCGAGGACAAGCCCTGCGAGCTCGGCGTGTTCCTCGCCGAGCACAAGAAGCCCACCGGCGGCTGCCCCGTCCAGATCCACATCCCGCAGGTCATCGACCTCATCGGCCAGGGCCGGTTCCGCGACGCGTTCGAGCTCATCGAGTCGAGCAACCCGCTGCCCGACGTGACCGGCCGGGTCTGCCCGCAGGAGCTGCAGTGCCAGGGCGTGTGCCTGCAGAAGCTGCCCATCGCGATCGGCCAGCTCGAGTGGTTCCTGCCCGAGCGGCAGAAGCTGGTCGACCCCGAGGGCGACGCCCGCCGGCTCGCCGGTCGGGTCGACCCGTGGATCGCCGCCGACAAGCCACCGATCGCCATCGTCGGCTCGGGCCCGTCCGGGCTGATCAACGCCTACCTGCTGGCCAACGAGGGCTTCCCGGTCACCGTGTTCGAGGCGTTCCACGCCCTCGGCGGCGTGCTCCGCTACGGCATCCCCGAGTTCCGGCTGCCCAACGACCTCATCGACGACGTGGTGGCCAAGATCCGCCTGCTCGGCGGGAAGTTCGTCACCAACTTCGTCGTGGGCAAGACCGCCACGCTGCAGGACCTCAAGGACGAGGGCTTCTACCGCATCTTCGTGGGCACCGGCGCGGGCCTGCCGCGGTTCATGAACGTGCCCGGCGAGCACCTGCTCAACGTGATGAGCGCCAACGAGTTCCTCACCCGGGTGAACCTCATGCAGGGCCAGCGGCCCGACTACGAGACCCCCCTGCCCGAGACCCGCGGCAGGGAGGTCATGGTCATCGGCGGTGGCAACACCGCGATGGACGCCGCGCGCACCGCCCAGCGCCTCGGCGGCAACGTGACCATCGTCTACCGGCGCACCCAGAAGGAGATGCCCGCGCGCGTCGAGGAGCTCGAGCACGCGCTGGAGGAGGGGATCGCGCTGCAGGTGCTGCGCTCCCCCACCGAGTTCCTGGGCGACTCGCACGGATTCGTCACCGCGGCGACGCTCGACGTGATGGAGCTCGGCGCGCCGGACGACTCCGGCCGCCGCCGGCCGGTCGCCACCGGGCGCACCGAGACCAAGCGCGCGGACCTGGTGATCATGGCGCTGGGCAACGACGCCAACCCGATCATCAAGGACTCCGAGCCCAAGCTGGCCACCTCCAAGTGGGGCACGCTCATGCTCGACCACGACGGGTCGCAGCAGACCACCGTCGACGGCGTCTACACCGGGGGCGACGCCGCACGCGGCGGCTCCACGGCGATCATGGCGGCCGGTGACGGCCAGGCCGCGGCCCGCGAGATCCTCGGCGAGACGGCGCTGGACCCGGTGGCCGTCCGGCGCATGGTCCGTCGGGCCCGCGCGTACTCCGGGTTGGGCGCAGCCCCGCAGGAGATCCTGGCCAAGGCCGAGCTCTCCGAGGGCATCATGGAGTTCACGGTGCACGCGCCGCTGGTCGCCCGCTCCGCGCGCGCAGGGCAGTTCGTGCGCGTGCTGCCACGGCCCGACGGCGAGCTCATCCCGCTCACGCTGGCGGACTGGGACGCCGAGGCCGGCACCATCTGCCTGGTCGTGCAGGGCGTGGGCACCTCGAGCATCGAGATCAACGCCATGGAGGTGGGCGAGGCGTTCACCGGCATCGCCGGGCCCCTGGGCCGGCCCTCGGACCTGCACGCCCACGGGCCCACCGAGACGGTCGTGTTCACCGCCGGCGGGCTGGGCCTGCCGCCGGTGTACCCGATCATGCGCGAGCACCTGCGCCTGGGCAACCACGTCACGCTGGTCTCGGGGTTCCGCTCGCGCGACCTCATGTTCTGGGACGCCCCGGGCGAGCGGGTGCCGGCGCTGCAGGCGCAGTTCCCCGGGCTGCTCGACGTCGTGTACACCACGAACGACGGCACGTTCGGGGTGCCCGGGTTCGTGACCGGGCCGCTCGAGGAGATGCTGCAGGCCAACCAGCGCGGCGAGGGCCGGCGGGTGGCGGAGGTCGTCACGATCGGCCCGCCCATGATGATGCGGGCGGTCTCGGACCTGACCCAGCGCTACGACGCCCCCTGCGTGGCGAGCCTGAACTCGATCATGGTCGACGCCACGGGCATGTGTGGTGCCTGCATGGTGCCGGTCCAGATCGAGGGTCGCCTGGTGCGCAAGCACGCCTGCATCGACGGCCCCGAGCTGGACTCGCACATCATCGACTGGGACAAGTTCCTCCCCCGGTTCGGCCTGTTCAAGGCCCAGGAGGCGGCCAGCCGGGAGGCGCACGGCCTGACCTGATCCCCGGCCGCGGGACACCACCCACGCAGGACGACGACGGAGGCCACATGTCCAGGGCCCGCTACGAGCAGCTGCGCACCGATCCCGCCGACGCCGTGGCGCTGGTCCGTGACGGGGACACCGTCGTGCTGCCGATCGGCGCCGGGGAGGCACCCGCGCTGCTCGCCGCCCTCTCCGAGCGCCGCCACGCGCTGCACGACGTCTCGGTGTTCCAGCTGCTGCCCCTGGCGCGAGCCGGCTACTTCGACCCGGAGACGGTCGAGCACGTCCGGCACACCACGGCGTTCCTGAGCCCGACGAGCCGGTCGGGTGCCGCCGCCGGCTGGATCGACTTCACGCCGGCGCACTTCTCGGAGATGCCCGAGCTGTTCCGCCGTGGGCTGCTGCCGTGCGACGTGGTCTTCGCCCGGGCCTCGACGATGGACGAGCACGGCTTCTTCTCCCTGGGCCTGTCCGCGGACTACACCATGGCCGCGATCAGCCGCGCCCGGGCGGTCGTGCTCGAGGTGAACCCGCAGGTGCCGTTCTGCTTCGGCGAGTGCCACGTGCACGTCTCGCAGGTCGCCGCCCTGGTCGAGTCGACCGATCCCGTCGTCGAGCTGCCGCACCCGCCCCTGGGCGAGGTGGAGCTCGCGATCGGCCAGCACGTCGCCGGGCTCATCCCGGACGGGGCGACCCTGCAGATCGGGATCGGCGCCATCCCGGATGCCGTCGTGCAGCAGCTCGGCGACCGGAACGACCTGGGCGTGCACACCGAGATGTTCGGCGACGGGATCCTCGCGCTGCTCGAGGCGGGGGTCATCACGAACCGCCGCAAGAACCTGCACACCGGCAAGATGCTGGCCACCTTCGCCCTGGGCTCGGCCCACCTGTACGACTCCATGCACCGCAACCCGGCGCTCGAGATGCACCCGGTCGACGTGACCAACGACCCGATGCTGGCCGGCATGAACGACCGGCTGCACGCCATCAACGGCACGCTCGCCGTGGACCTGCTCGGCCAGTGCGGGTCGGAGAGCCTGGGCGCGGTGCCGTACTCGGGCACCGGCGGGCAGGTGGACTTCGTGCGGGCGGCCAACCGCTCCAGGGACGGCAAGGCGATCATCGTGCTGCCCTCGACCGCCAAGGCCGGCGCCGTCTCGCGCATCGTCCCGACGCTGCCCGTGGGCACCCACGTGACGACCGGCAAGAACGACGTGGACTTCGTGGTGACCGAGTTCGGCGTGGCGCAGCTGCGCGGCCGGTCGGCGCGCGAGCGGGCCCGGGCCCTGATCGCGATCGCGCACCCCGACCACCGCGACCAGCTCACCGAGTCCGCCGCAGCCCTGCACCGGCTCTGATCCGCCGCCCGAGGCGAGCGGATAGGGTCGAGTGCGTGGTGCTCGAAGCGCGTGGCTTGACCCATTCCTTCGGCGAACGCCTGGCCCTGGCGGGAGTGGACCTCACCGTCCGGCCGGGGGTCCTGACCGGGCTGCTGGGCCCGAACGGGGCCGGCAAGACGACCCTCATGCGGGTGCTGCTGGGCATCATCGACCCGGACGCCGGCGAGGTGCTCCTCGACGGCCGGCCGGTGCAGTTCGCCGACCGGCAGCGGTGGGGCTACATGCCCCAGGAGCGCGGGCTGTACCCGGCGATGACGGCCGGCGGTCAGCTCACGTACTTCGCCCGCGTGCACGGCCTGGACCGCAGCACCGCGCAGGAGCGGGCGCGCGCCCTGCTGGCCGAGCTGGGCCTCGGCGACCGGTTCGACTCGAAGGCCGAGCAGCTGTCCGGCGGGATGCAGCAGCGCCTGCAGCTGGGGACGGCCCTCGTGCACGACCCCGACGTCATCGTCCTCGACGAGCCGTTCGCCGGCCTGGACCCGGTCGCCGTCGAGGAGCTCACCGTGACGCTGCGGGCGCGGGTGGCCGCCGGGCGCACGGTGCTGCTGTCCAGCCACCAGCTCGACCTCGTGCAGGACCTCTGCGAGGAGATCGTCATGGTCGACCACGGCCGGACCGTCCTGGCCGGTCCGGTGGCGCAGCTGCGGGCGGCGTCCGGCCGGCGCCAGCTCCGCCTGGGCATGCCCGGCCACGACGGCCGGGACTGGCTGGCGGCCTTCCCCGGGGTGGTCGTGGTCGACGAAGCTGCCGACGCGCTGCGGCTGTCGCTGCCGCCCGACGTCGACGCCCTGGCGGTGCTCGACGCGGCCCGGCGCACGGCGCCGGTGGTGGATTTCGGCCTGGACCTGCCGACCCTGTCGCAGCTGTTCCTGGCCGCGGCCGGCGAGGGGTCGGACGCGGCCGACGCGGCGTCCCTGTCGGGCGGGGCGGAGGTGCACGCATGACGACGGGGTTCTGGGCCGGGGTGCGCCTCGTCGCCGGGCGGGCGATCGCCGAGGCGTGGGCGTCGAAGTCCTGGCGGATCATCACGGCCGTCTCGGTGCTCGTGGGCATCGCGCTGGTCGTGGTCCCGCGGGTGCTCGCCGACGACACCACCGAGTACACGCTGGCCACGGTCGGCCAGGCCCCGCCCGCGCTGCTCACCGCGCTGGAGGCGGCCGGTGCGGCGGGCGAGTTCGAGGTGACGGTCCGGACGGTGCCGGATGCGCAGGCGGCCGAGGCGCTGCTGCGCGACGGCGACGCCGATGCGGCCCTCACCGGGGTGGGGCAGGGCGCGATCCTCTACGTCTCGGAGCGGGCCGACGGGACGTTCCCCGCGCTGGTCTCCCAGGCCGCCCTGGCCCTGGCGATCACCGACCAGCTGGCGCAGGCCGGCCTGTCCCCGGCCGAGATCGCCCGGGTCCAGGCCACGCCCCCACCCGAGCAGGTCCCGGTGGGCCGGGTGGCCGACGAGGGCCGGGCCGGCGTCGGCTTCGTGTCGGGGATCCTGCTCTACCTCGCGCTGATCCTCACCGGCACCGCCATCGCCACGGCCGTGGCCACCGAGAAGTCCTCGCGCATCTCCGAGGTGCTGCTCACGGCGATGCGACCCACCCAGCTGCTCGTCGGGACGGTGCTCGGGGTCGGGCTGCTGGGCCTGGTCCAGATCGCCGCGATCGGCATCCCTGCGGCCATCGGGCTGGCGTCCGGGGGCGGCATCGACCTGCCCGCGGCCACCACCGGGGACATCCTGCTCGCGGTCGGCTGGTTCGTGCTGGGCCTGGCGCTCTACGCGTTCGTGTTCGCCGCGCTGGGGGCGCTGGTCGACAAGCCCACCGAGGTCGGCGCGGCCACCATGCCCGCCAACATCCTGCTCGTGGCGTCCTACATGTTCGCCGTGATCGTCACCATCCAGGACCCGAACGGGGCGGCCTCCACCACCGCCTCGATGCTGCCGGTGAGCGCGCCGTTGGTGATGCCGATCCGCTGGGCCTCCGGGCTGGTCCCGACACAGGCCGGCGCCTGAAGCTGCGCGAGGTGCTCACGGGCTGAGGCCGGTGCAGGGCTGCCAGCGCATGGCGAGGTCGGGCGCCTCGTCGGGCCCCTCGAGGGCCACGAAGCCGAGCCGCTCGTACAGCCTCCGCGCCGGGCTGTCCCGCTGCACGTGCAGGCGCACGGCCGACCCCGACCGCGCACTCGCCTGGAGCAGGTCGAGCAGTGCCCGCGTGGCGACGCCCCGGCCCCGGTTCGCGGCCGCGACCCGCAGGTCCAGCAGGTGCACGTCGGCGCCCTGGCTCCCCAGCAGCATGCGGCCAACGGGGTGGTCGGCCCCATCGAGCAGGACCCAGTCCTGCGCCTGGGGCCAGTGCGCGGCGACGTGCGCCTGCTGGGCCCGCACCTGCAGGGCGACGAGGTCCTCGCGCAGCGCGCCTGGGACCTCGCCGAGGCGCTCG
>JALOLK010000021.1 GCA_025456015.1 Candidatus Nanopelagicales bacterium | reverse complement strand
GTTGTTGGCGGCCAGGGCGTCGTAGAAGTCGAACGCCTCGGCCGGGATCCCCGTGAAGGTGCGTGTCGTCATGGGCGCCAACGGTAGGCCCGATCGAGGCCGCTGCACCCGCTCGCGCGTCGATCTGTGGACGGCCGTCAGGAGCGGCCCGGTCGGCTCACATCACGCTGATCTGGCGACCCGCGGCCAGCGCGGCGTCGCGGGGGATGTCGCGGCCCTGGGCGCGGTTGCGGATGCGCGCCGTGGCCTGCTCGGGGGTCTCGGCCGCCGCGGCGATGAAGCCCTGGTAGCAGTCGCAGCCAGCGCCGGTGAGGATGCGCAGCTGGCCGGGCGTCTCCACCCCCTCGGCGAGCACGCGCATGCCCAGCGCGTGGCCGATGCGCACGATGCCCTCGGCCAGCGCCCGGGTGCGCGGGTCGCGCTCGATGTCGCGCACGAACACGCGGTCCACCTTGAGCTCGTCGACCGGGAACTTCGCCAGGTACGCCAGCGAGGAGTACCCGGTGCCGAAGTCGTCCAGCGAGATCCGCACGCCCAGCGCCCGCAGCCGGGCCAGGGCCTCGGTGGCCGCCTCCGGGTCGTCGATGAGCGCGCCCTCGGTGACCTCGAGGGTGAGGGCGGTGGCCGGCAGCCGGGCGCGCAGCAGCGCGCTGCGCACGATGTCGAGCAGGCCCGGGTCGATGAGCTGGTGGGGCGAGAGGTTCACGGCGACGGTGAAGTCGGGCCCGGCCAGCGGCAGCCACGTGGCGGCACGCTGGCAGGCCTCGGCCAGCACCCAGGCCCCGATCGGGATGATCGCCCCGGACTCCTCGGCGATCGCCACGAACTCGGCCGGGGAGATGTTGCCCGCCTCGGGCTGGTGCCAGCGCATGAGCGCCTCGACGCCGACCTGCCGGCCGTCGAGGCAGCGGAACTGCGGCTGGAACGCCACCGTGATCTCGCCGCGCTCGAGCGCGCGGTTGAGCCAGGTGGAGATCTGCACCCGCCGGTCGACGTCGGCGCGCAGGCCCTCGTCGTAGGGCACGATGCTGTTGCGCCCGCGCGCCTTGGCCCGGTACATCGCGGTGTCGGCGGCACGCAGCAGGTTGGCGGGGGCGTCGGGCCCCCCCTCGGTGTCCGAGGACAGCGCCGTGCCCATGTTCACCCCGAAGAACAGCTCCCGGTCGCCCAGCGGCAGCGGGGCGGTGATGAGGCGTGCCAGGTCCCCGGCCAGCCGGGCCAGCTCGGTCCGGTCGCGCACCTCGGGCAGCACGAGCGCGAACTCGTCGCCGGCGAGCCGGCCGATCACCGACGCCGGCTCGAAGGAGGCCAGCCGCGCGGCCATCGCCATGAGGACCTGGTCGCCGGCCTCGTGGCCGAGGGTGTCGTTGACGTCCTTGAACCGGTCGAGGTCGGCGATGATCGCCCCGACCGCGACGCCGCGGGCGGCCGCGCGTCGCAGGGCCGGCTCCACCTCCTGCTCCAGGCCCCGGCGGGTGCGCAGCCCGGTCATCGGGTCGTGCGTGGCCTGGTGGGCCAGCTGGCGCTCCATCTGCTTGCGCGCGGTGATGTCGGTGTGGCTGGCGAAGCCGCCGCCCTGCGCCCCCGGCATGGGGGCCACCGAGACCATGTACGCCCGGACGGTGCCGTCGGGCAGGGTGACGTCGTAGTCCCACTCGATGCCGTCGCTGCGCCCCGCCAGCACGGCCTCGACCCCGGCCAGCACGGTCCCGGCGTCCTCCGCCGCACCGGCCACCCGGCGCAGCGCCGCGGCGTAGTCCGCGCCGATGCCGACCTCCTCCGGGCGCAGCCCGCCGAGCACCATGCCGCGGGTCCACTCGGCGTTCACCGCGACGAGGCGGCCGTTCCGGTCGAACACCGCGGTCATCGCCCGGGAGGCGTCGAGCAGGGCCTGCATGCGGCGCTGGTCCTCGGCGCGGTGCTGCTCGCCCTCCACCACCGCGGTGACGTCGCGGTTGATCGACACCGCCCCGCGCAGGGCGCCGTCGGCCACCACCGAGGCGATCGAGACGTCGGCGTGCAGGACCCGGCCGTCGCGCGTGCGCTGCTGGACCCGGCCGGTCCAGGAGCCCTTGTTGATCAGGCTGATCGCCGGGCTGCCCTGCGCCCCGCCGGCGGTGCCGTAGTCGGTGCTCACGAGGTCGTCGAGGCGCCGGCCCAGCGCGTCGGCCTCGCTGATGCCGTACATGCGCTCGGCGCCGTGGTTCCACAGGATGACCTCACGGTCGCGCGAGAAGCCCACGATGGCGTCGGGCATGGAGTCCAGCACCAGGCCGGACTGGCGCATCTGGGCCAGCGCGGCGGCGTTGTCCAGGGCGTTGGCCAGGGCTGCGGCGATGCTGCCCTGCATCGCGATGGCCCCGGGCCGCAGCCCCGGCTGCTCCACCAGCCGGGCGGTCACCAGCACGCCGAGGCGGCGCTCGCGGGCCACCAGGGGGGTCACGCCGAGCTCGGCGATCCCACGCCGCTCCAGCTCGCCGGCCCAGGCCGGACGCGGCCCGGTGAACGCCAGCTGGCCGATCCCGAGCTGCGCGTGCTGGCCCGTGGCCAGCGCGCCCTCGAACGGACCCTGTGGGCCGTCCAGTTCGATCGCGCCGAGGGCCGCGGCCACCTGCTCCCCGCGCTGCGGGTCCAGGTCGTGGTGGCCGCGCAGGTGCAGGCCAGCGGCCTCGGCGAGCACGACGCCGGCCCAGCTGCTGGTCGCCTCGGCGGCCAGCCGGGCACCCTGCTCGGCGATGGCGGCGACGTCGTGGCCGAAGCAGGAGAGGGCAGTGCGCGGCACCTGGCTCGCACCACGCCCCGGCCGTCCCTACCGGCGCATCGCGCTGCGCGACCTGCCGGCCCCCGCCGGCGTCAGGCTAGCCTCAGTGGTGCTCGTGCGGCACGAAGCGCGCCTGCGAGTCGCGGATCTCCGCCTCGGCGCCCGCCCGGCCCTCCCACGTCGCACCCTCGACCGACTTGCCCGGCTCGAGGTCCTTGTAGACCTCGAAGAAGTGCTGGATCTCCAGCCGGTCGAACTCGGGCAGGTGGTGGATGTCGCGGATGTGGTCCATGCGCGGGTCACCGGCGACCACGCAGATGACCTTGTCGTCGCCACCGGCCTCGTCGGTCATCCGGAACATGCCGATGGCGCGGCACTCGATGATGCACCCGGGGAAGGTGGGCTCGTCGAGCAGGACCAGCGCGTCCAGCGGGTCGCTGTCCAGGCCCAGGGTGTCGTCGATGAAGCCGTAGTCGTGCGGGTAGCGGGTGGCGGTGAACAGGCGCCGATCCAGGCGGATCTTGCCGGTGCCGTGGTCGACCTCGTACTTGTTGCGGCTGCCCGCAGGGATCTCGATCACCACGTCGAACGTCAGCGGGTCCACGACACCTCCTTCGCAGGCGTGACGCGCCTGCCCGCGTCACGCGGCACGACAGTAGCGGACCCTGCCGGCGCGGGCGCAGCCGTGCCGGTCCCGGCCGCGTGACGCCCGGCGGCCCGGCGCCGGATGGTCACCCGGGCAGGGTCGCGAGCACGTCGGCGAGGAACTGGCAGCTGTCGAAGCCGTCGTCGACGACCGTCCAGCCCATGCGCACGACGACGGCCTCCCGCGAGGGCACCATGGCCACGAGCTGGCCCCAGTGGCCCTCCATGCTCAGGGTGTCCTGCGGAACCCCCGGGGTGTCCTGGCACTCCCCGCCGATCGGGTCCCCGGGCAGCCAGGTCTGGGCGCCGTAGCCGTGGCCCTCGCCGTCGGGCATCGCCGGGGTCGCGGCCAGCTCGCGCCAGCCGGCGGGGAGGACGGGACGGCCGCGCCACCGGCCGTCGTCGAGCATGAGCTGGCCGAGCTTGGCCCAGTCGGTGGCGCTGGCCCAGCCGTAGCTGGACCCCACCCACGTGCCCGCGGTGTCGCTCTCGATGACGGCCGACTCGGTGCCCACCGGCTCGAACAGGGCGGTGCGCGGGTAGGCCCAGTACTCGGCATCGGAGTCGAACTGCGCCCGGGCCACCGCGGACAGGATGTTCGTCGTCGCGCTGAGGTACAGCCAGCGATCCCCGGGCGGCGCGGCGCTGGGCCGGTCGGCGGCCCAGGTGGCCATGTCGGGCTCGCCGTAGAGCATCTGGGGCACGTCGCCGGTGATCGCGTAGTCCTCGGTGTTGTCCAGGCCGTCGCGCATGAAGAGCAGGTCGGCCAGGGTCATGCGCGCCCGGTCGTCGGTGCGCCAGTCCGCCACCCACGCCGGCTCGCGCCCGGCGGGGAAGGCCTCGACCACCGGGGTCGCCAGGTCCAGGCCCCGGTCCTGGGCCAGCTTCCAGAACAGCATCCCGGTCAGGGTCTTGGTCATCGACCAGCCATGCAGGCCGGTGTCGGCGGGGAAGCCCTCCGGGGTGGTCGCCACCAGGAGCCGGCCGTCGTGCACCACGGCGATGCCGCGGGGGTTCGCCGCTGCCGGGTCCCCGGCGCCGACCATGGCCGCATCCACGACCGCCTGCAGGGCCTCGGCGTCGACCCCTGCCCCCCAGGCGGACTCCGGCAGGGGCGCATCCCCGCGGGGCCAGGGGGCGGGGTCGGGGGAAGGCACGTGCGGCTCGGCGGCGGGGTCGGCCGCCAGGCCCACCACGCAGCCCCGGTCGGTCACGAGCGCCGCCGTCCGTGGGAACGTGCCCAGGAACCGCGCGGTCACGGTGCGCGCCTGCTCGTCGATGTCGGTCGAGACCACGGCGAGCACGCTGCTGGCCGGCAGCACGTCCTCGGCGAACAGGTCGTTGCTGGTCGGCCGGCCGGCGACGAACGCGGCCGAGCAGACGGTCTTGGCGGCCATCGCGGAGGCCTTGGCCGGGATGTCGAACCACAGCAGGGCCGCGACCACCACCGCCACCAGCACGCCGAGGACCACGCCGATCCCGATGAGGACCTTCTTCACCCTGCGCTCCATCCGTCCCTCGGCCGCACGCACGGCCCGCCTGCGGCGCCGATGCTCCCGGATCCGCCCTGCGGCCGTCCACGCGGGCGCCGGATGCAGCGCCCTGGCCTACCCTCCGGCGTGTGCGGATGTGGGGCGCGGGGCTGGTCGCGGCGGCGCTGCTGGCCGGCCTGCTCGGGCCAGCGGCGGCCGCCGCCGGTGCCGGCCGCGCCGGAGCAGGCCCGGGGACCACGGGGATCGAGACCGCCGGCAGCATCCCGCTCGCCCCGCCGGTGCTCGTGCCCCTGGTCGGGGGCACCCCGGCGTCGGCCGGGGCCAGCGCCCGACCCTCGCCGGCGCCCTCGGCCCCGCCGGCTGCCACTGCACCACCGGCCGGCCTCGGCTCGGCCCTCGACCCGACGGCGGTGCGCCGGACCCTGGCTCCGCTGCTGCGCGGGGGCGCGCTGGGCCGTGGGCGCAGCCCCGCACACGTCGTCGACGTCGCGACCGGCGAGGTGCTGCTCGACCAGGCTGGGGGCACCAGCATCCCGGCGTCCACGGTCAAGCTGGTGACGGCCGTCTCGGTGCTCGACGCGCTGGGCCCGGACGCCACGATCACCACCCGGACCGTGCTGCAGCACCGCGACGCCCGGGCGCCACGGCTGGTGCTCGTCGGTGGCGGCGACCCGACGCTGGCCTCGACCGACGTGCGCCTGGGCACGCCGGGCACCGAGCTGGACCCCGCGTCGCTGGCCGAGCTCGCCCGCCGGACGCGCTGGACCCTGGCTGCCCGCGGCATCGACCGCGTGCGCCTGGGCTACGACGACGGGCTGTTCACCGGACCGGCGCTGCACCCGACCTGGGCCCCGAGCTTCCCCGCGGCCGGCATCGTCGCGCCGGTGGCCGCGCTGCAGGTCGACGAGGGCCGGGCCAGGCCCGGTGGCATCTCCCGGGTGCGCGATCCGGCGGCCGCGGCGGCCGCGCTGTTCGCCCGCCAGCTCACCGAGGCCGGCCTCGAGGTGGTCGGGGCGCCCAAGCGGGTGCGTGCGCGGGCCTCGGCGCAGCCCGTCCGCTCGGTCGTCTCACCGCCGGTCGCGACCATCGTGGAGCGTGCGCTGGCCACCTCCGACAACGACGTCGCCGAGGCGCTGGCCCGGCTGGCCGCCCTGGCGGTGGGCCTGCCGGGCAGCTTCGCGGGCGTCGCCGCGCGAGGGCAGGCGGTGCTGGGCGAGCTGGGCATCCGCGCGCCGAGCACCGTGGTGGACGGCTCGGGGCTGTCGCGGGCCAACCAGCTGCGCCCGGCTGACCTCACCGCCCTGCTGCGCGCCGCCGGTGCAGCCGGCCCGGTCGCCTCCGGGCTGCCCGTGGCGGCGGCGACCGGCTCGCTCGGCGGCCGCTTCCAGGTGGGGGCGAGCGAGCCTGCGGCGGGCCTGGTCCGGGCCAAGACCGGCACGCTCACCGGCGTGGTCGGCCTCGCCGGGTACCTCAGCCGGCCCGACGGCCGGCTGCTCGCCTTCGCGGTCCTCGACGACACCGTGCCGGTCGGGGCCCTCGGGGCTCGGCGGGCGATCGACGTCGCGCTCGCGGCCCTGGTCACCTGCGACTGCGCCGCGGACTGACCCGGGACCGGGTCGGCTGCGGCGCACCTATGCTGGCCGGATGGCTCGCCTCGTCGACTGGGACCTCGCCGAGCGCATCGGCGTGCGCTTCATGCCGAAGGGGCCCGAGGCGAGCGCCTCCGACGCCCACTGGGCGGTGCAGGAGCTGCGTGAGCTCGCCCAGCTCGCCCGCGACCCGGTGCAGGCCCTGACCGGCCTGCAGGCCGACCCCGACCACGCCCCGGCGGTGGTGGTGGACCGGGCGGAGTGGATCCGCTCGAACGTCGCCGGGTTCGCCCTGGCGCTCGAGCCCTTCGGCGCCGGCCGGGTGCAGCGCGAGGTGAACCCGACGGTGGAGGCCGTCGGCTCCCGGCTCACCGCCGGGCAGCTCGGCGGCGCGCTGGCGTGGCTGTCGGGCAAGGTGCTGGGCCAGTACGAGGCGTTCACCGAGCCCGGCCAGCCCGGGCGGCTGCTGCTGGTGGCGCCGAACATCGTGCACGTCGAACGCGAGCTCGGGCTGGTGCCGCGGGACTTCCGGTTCTGGGTGTGCCTGCACGAGGAGACCCACCGCGTGCAGTTCGGCGGGGTGCCGTGGCTGGGCGACCACTTCCTCGCCGAGGTGCAGTCCTTCGTGGCCCTGTCCGACGTGCCCGCGCTCGAGTTCCTCCGCCGGTTCGGCGCGATCGCCCAGGCGGTGGTCACGGCCGCCCGTGGTGGCCCCGGTCCCAGCCTCATGGAGGCCGTGCAGACCCCGGAGCAGCGCGCGGTCTTCGACCGGCTCACCGGCCTGATGTCGCTGCTCGAGGGCCACGCGGACTACGTCATGGACGAGGTGGGACCGGGGCACGTGCCCACCGTGGCGACCATCCGCGAGCGGTTCGCCGCGCGCCGCGCCCAGGCGGGCACGGTGGACGGCTTCGCCCGCCGCATGCTGGGCCTGGAGACCAAGATGCGCCAGTACACGAGCGGGTCGGACTTCGTGCGCACGGTCATCGCCCAGGCCGGTCCGGACGGGTTCGCGCAGGTGTGGGCCGAGCCGCGGCACCTGCCGTCGGCCGCGGAGATCGAGGACCCGGCGGCCTGGGTGCGCCGCGTCCTGCGCTGAGGCCGGGGTCGGGGCCGCGTGGGAGCGACCGTGGGCCGGGGTGGCCAGCAGCCACCTCGGGCGGCGGTGCGCGCGGCCGTGCGCGCCGCCCTGGCGGACCTCGAGCCGGGCGAGCGGGTGCTCGTGGCGTGCAGCGGGGGCGCGGACTCGCTGGCGCTGCTGGCCGGCACCCTGGCGGTCGGCCGCGAGCTGGGCCTGCTCGTCGGGGCGCTCGTCGTCGACCACCAGCTGCAGGCGGGTTCGGCGGCTGTCGCCGCGCGGGCCGCCGAGCAGGCGCGCCTGCTCGGGTGCGACGACGTCGTGGTCCTGCCCGTCGAGGTGACGCCCGGCCCCGGCGCGGGTGGCCCCGAGGCGGCCGCCCGCCGGGCCCGGTACGAGGCGCTGGCCGCGGCCGCTGGTGCACCGGCCATGCCCAGTCGCGCTGGGTCATCGCAGCAGCAGCGGCATCGCCGCTGGGATGACACCACCGGGTCCCAGACCTCCGGCGGGCACCGCTCGGGCGGGGCCGCGGCCGCGGTGGTCCTGCTCGGGCACACCCGCGACGACCAGGCCGAGACCGTGCTGCTGGGCCTGGCCCGCGGCTCGGGGACGCGCTCGCTGGCCGGGATGGCGTCACGCCAGGGGCTGTTCCGACGGCCGCTGCTGGACCTGCCGCGGGCCGTGACCGCGGCCGCCGCCGAGCAGGCGGCGCGCGAGGATCCACGCCTCGAGCCGTGGTCCGACCCGCACAACGAGGACCCCGGGTTCGCCCGCGTGCGCGTGCGGACCCAGGCCCTGCCCGCCCTCGACGCCGCGCTCGGCCCGGGGGTCGTGGACGCCCTGGCGCGGACCGCCCGGCTCACCCGTGCCGACGCGGACGCCCTGGATGCCTGGGCCGACCAGGTGTGGGCGCGAGTGGGCGAGGGGGGAGGTGGCGCGCCGGCGGCAGTGCTGCGGGTCGACGCGCTGGACGGCCCCGTTGCCGGGGGTCCGGCGCTTCCGGGCGCCGTGGTGAGCCGCGTGGTCCGCCGCCTCCTGCTCGCGGCGGGGTGCCCCGCGGGGGCGGTCACGGCGGACCACGTCGAGCGCGTGGCCGACCTGCTCGACGGCCCGCCGACCCGGGCCGAGGTCGCCCTGCCCGGGGGACGCCGCGCCCGCCGGGAGGGGGCCCGGGTGGTTGTGAGAGCCTGAGCGCCGTGGACGCCCAGGACATCGCCGGGGATCTCGAGAAGGTCCTCATCGACGAGCAGACCCTGCAGGCCAAGCTGCGCGAGCTGGCCGCCGAGGTCGACCGCGACTACGCGGACAAGGACGTGCTGCTCGTCGGCGTGCTCAAGGGTGCGGTCATGGTGATGGCCGACCTGGCCCGTGCCATGTCGATCCACCTGCAGATGGACTGGATGGCCGTGTCGTCGTACGGCACCTCGACGAAGTCCTCGGGCGTGGTGCGGATCCTCAAGGACCTCGACACCGACATCGCCGGCCGGCACGTGCTCATCGTCGAGGACATCATCGACTCGGGGCTGACGCTGTCCTGGCTCATGCGCAACCTCGGCGCCCGCGGGGCGGCATCGGTGGAGGTCCTCACGCTGCTGCGCAAGCCCGAGGCCGTGAAGGTCGACCTGGTGCCCAAGTACCTCGGCTTCGACATCCCCAACGAGTTCGTCGTGGGCTACGGGCTGGACTACGCCGAGCGGTACCGCAACCTGCGCGAGATCGGGACCCTGGCCCCGCACGTCTACAGCTGAGCCCCGCACGCCGCGGCCAGCCGTCCGGCCCGCCGGCCGTCCGCGATGCACTCGGGCAGGCCGACCCCGTGCAGCGCCGACCCGGCCACGTGCCAGCCCGGCAGGGCGGCCATGCCGGCCTCGACGGCGGCGACCCGATCGAGGTGCCCGACGGTGTAGTGCGGCATGGCGCCCGGCCAGCGGTCGACCCACCAGCGCTGCGGCTCGCCGCTGGCGCCGAGGACCGACCCGACGTGTGCCGCCACCGCGGCGACGAGCTGGGCCTCGGGGGCCGAGCCGAGCGGGCCCAGCCGCCCGGGCACGAACGCGCGCAGCAGGACCACGCCGTCCGGGGCACGCCCCGGCCACTTCGCCGAGCTCACGGTCGCCCCGCTGATGGGCGCCGGGCCCGCCTCGAGCCAGCCCTGCCCGACGTGCCGGCGGATCAGATCGGCGTCGTAGGCCAGCGTCACCAGCGTCGTGGAACCCTGCGGGATGGCGGCCAGCGCCGCCGCGGCGTCGGGGGCGTGCTCGGCGAGCAGGTGGGCCAGCGCCGGAGCCCCCACCGCCAGGACCAGCGACTCGGCCACCAGGCAGGTCCCGTCGGCGCAGCGCACCGTCGTGGTCCCGTCCGGGGCCCGGACCAGGGAGGTCACCGCGCTGGCCGCGCGCACGTCCGCGCCGAGCTCGACGAGCACCTCGACCAGCCGATCGACGATGACCCCCAGGCCGTCCTGCAGCGAGCGGAACGGCGAGCCGGGCCGCGGCCCCGGGGCACCGGCCGCCCGACGGGCCGCCCGGCCCTGCGTGAGGCTGGCCAGGACGAGGCTGCGGTGCTCGGACTCCGCCGTGCGCAGGGTGGGCAGCACCGCGTCGAGGCTCAGCTCGTCGACGCCGGCGCCGTAGATGCCCCCCACCAGCGGCTGCGCGAACCGCTCGACCACGCCGTCACCCAGGCGGGCGCGCAGCAGCGCCCCGATGGACGTGTCGGCGGTGCCGAGGCGTCGGGGCAGGACCAGGTCGAGGCTGGCCCGGGCCTTGTGCCGCCAGGTGAGCAGCGGAGTCCGCACCAGCGGACCCAGCCGGGTGGGCAGCACCATGCCCATGCCCTCGGGCAGCGGCAGCAGCCGCCCGTCCACCCGCACGTGCACGGTGCGACCCGCGTTCACCCCGATCACCGAGCCGGCCAGGCCCAGGGCGCCGATGAGCTCGAGGGCGGCCGGCCGGTAGGCCACGAAGGAGTCCGGGCCGTGCTCGACGAGCAGGCCGTCCACCCGCTCGGTGCGCACCTTGCCGCCGAGGTGCCCCGAGGCTTCCAGCAGGGTCACCCGGCCCCCGGCACGGGCGGCCTCCCAGGCCGCCACCAGGCCGGTGATACCGCCGCCGACGACCACCACGCGCGGGGCCCCGTCCGGCCCCGGCGCCGGCGCCGTGCCGGGCGCGACGGGGTGGACCGACGTCATCGGCCGCCGGCCAGCGGCCCGCCGCGCGGCACGTAGGGGCACAGGGGGTCGGTGGCGAGCGGGTCGCCGGTCCAGGCGTACGCCCGGGCCCGCGATCCGCCGCACCACTGGCGGTACTCGCAGGCGCCGCAGCGGCCGGTGAACCCGTCGGGGTCGCGCAGTGCCTGCATGAGGGGGGCCTGCCGGTACAGGGTGACCAGGTCGGTCCGCCGGACGTTGCCGATGCTCACGGGCAGGAACCCGGACGGGGTCACGCTGCCGTCGTGGGCCAGGAAGACGATGCCGTTGCCGTCCCGGATGCCGAAGCCCCGCGAGATCGGGTGCCGCTCGATCGCGGCGTCGTCCAGGCCGGCCCGGCGCAGCGCCGCGGCGGCCACCCGCCGGTACATCATCGCCTCGGTCGTCTTCACCTGGAAGGGGGCGGTCCGCGCCACGTCCCACAGCCAGCGCATGAGCCGCTCGGCCTCACCGGGGGTGACCTCGGCCAGCGTGGTGCCGCGGCCGACCGAGATGAGGAAGAACAGGCTCCAGCGCATGACGACCTGCTCGGTGAGCAGGTCGCGGATCGCCGGCAGCTCCTCGGCCGTCGTGGCGGTGACCAGGGTGTTCACCTGGACGGGCAGGCCCACCTCGGCGGCCCAGCCGAGGGCCTCGAGGGTGGCCGCGAAGGTGCCCGGCACGCCGCGCAGGCCGTCGTGCGAGGCCGCCGTGGCTCCGTCGAGGCTCAGCGAGATGGCCGCGATCCCGTCGTCGCGCAGCTCGGCGAGCCGGTCGCGGGTGAGCAGCGGCGTGACCGCCGGTGCCAGCGAGACCCCGATCCCGCGATCGGTCGCGGCGTGGATGAGGGTGCGCAGGTCGGCGCGGCGCAGGGGGTCACCCCCGGTCAGCACCACGTGCGGGGACGGGTCGCCGAAGGCGGCGATCGAGTCGAGCACCGCGATCGCCTCGGCGGTGTCCAGCTCGCCGGGGGCGGGGTCCGGCAGGGCCGTGGCGCGGCAGTGGCTGCAGGCCAGGCCGCAGGCGTTCGTCAGCTCCCAGTACACGATCATCGGGGCGCGGGCGTAGGTCCAGCCCTCGGGCCGGACCGAGCCGATGCGGGCCGGGGCGCCGCTGGGATGACCGGGCATGGATCCTCCTCGCCCGGGCGTGCCGAAGGCCCCGGGCCACCCGATCAGCCTAGGAAGGCCGCGGCGCGCGCATGCGGGCCACAGGTCCCACGGCGTGGGCAGGAGGTCCCCGACCGGCGGGCCAGGGAGGGGTCGTGCTACGTGCCGGCGGCCTCGTCCGGCTCGTCCGGCTCGGACTGGGGGTCCTCCTCGGGCTCGAACGAGGAGGCCTGCCCCATCCCGACCCCCACGCCCGTCTGCGGGTTCGGCGCCTCGTGCTGCTCCTCGCCGGCCAGCCGGGCGTTGCCCTCCTCGTCCTGCGAGATGGGCTGGTAGCCCTCGGCGTCGGTGCCGGTCTGCTCGCGCTGGTCCATGCCTGGCCTCCTGGGGTACGCCTCCCCCGCTGCGCACCGGCTACCCGCGGTCCCGCGGGCCAGCCCCGATCGGCCCCGTGAGCCCTACGCCCTCTGCGAACCGCGGGGGCCGCAGTCGGTGACCCGGTGTAGTTTCTGCCCACGGGCGAATGCCCGTCGGGCGGGCATGCTCGCGCCAGGCCGCTGCGCCGGCGCGGCCCCGCGCCCGTCCACGCGAGTCCGGGGCGCCCCCGGGACAGGGATGGATGTGAAGCGTTTCCTCCGTGGTCCGATCCTGTGGATCCTGGTGGCCACCGCGCTGGTGCTCGTCGGCAGCAGCCTGGTCACCAACGTGACCGGGCCGCGGCAGGTGGACACCTCCGAGGCGGTCACGGCGATCCGCGCCGGGCAGATCTCCGACGCGCTGCTCGTCGACGTCGAGCAGCGCATCGAGCTGGAGTTCCCGGACGGGTCGAAGAAGTTCGCCGAGTACATCGACGGCCAGGGCATCGAGCTGCAGCGCGAGCTGCAGACGGCGGTCGACGAGGGCAAGCTCGACTCCTACAACGTGCGCGTGCCGCAGCAGGGCTTCCTGGTGACGCTGCTGGTCTCGATGCTGCCGGTGTTCCTGGTCCTGCTGCTGCTGTTCTTCTTCATGAACCAGATGGGCGGCGGCGGCCGCGTGATGAGCTTCGGCAAGTCCAAGGCCAAGGCCGTGAGCAAGGACATGCCCAAGACCACCTTCGCCGACGTCGCCGGGGCCGAGGAGGCCGTCGAGGAGCTCGGCGAGATCAAGGAGTTCCTCCAGGACCCTGCCCGCTTCCAGGCGGTCGGCGCCAAGATCCCCAAGGGCGTGCTGCTCTACGGCCCCCCCGGCACCGGCAAGACCCTGCTGGCCAGGGCCGTGGCCGGCGAGGCGGGCGTGCCCTTCTTCTCCATCTCCGGCTCGGACTTCGTGGAGATGTTCGTCGGCGTGGGTGCCTCACGGGTGCGTGACCTGTTCGAGCAGGCCAAGGCCAACGCCCCGGCCATCATCTTCGTCGACGAGATCGACGCGGTCGGCCGGCACCGCGGGGCGGGCCTCGGGGGTGGCCACGACGAGCGCGAGCAGACGCTGAACCAGATGCTCGTCGAGATGGACGGGTTCGACGTCACGGGTGGGGTCATCCTCATCGCGGCGACGAACCGGCCCGACATCCTCGACCCGGCCCTGCTGCGCCCGGGCCGCTTCGACCGGCAGATCCAGGTCTCCGCACCGGACCTCAACGGCCGCCTCGAGGTGCTCAAGGTGCACGCTCGCGGCAAGCCGATCGCCCCGGACGTGGACCTCGAGGCCGTCGCGCGGCGCACCCCCGGCTTCACCGGTGCCGACCTGGCGAACGTGCTGAACGAGGCCGCCCTGCTCACGGCCCGGTCCGGCTCGGCGCTGGTCGACAACCGCGCCCTCGACGAGGCCATCGACCGCGTCATCGCCGGGCCGCAGAAGCGCACCCGCGTGATGGACCACCAGGAGAAGCTCATCACCGCGTACCACGAGGGTGGGCACGCCCTGGTGGCCGCGGCCCTGCCGGGCAACGACCCGGTGCACAAGATCACGATCCTGCCGCGCGGGCGGGCCCTGGGCTACACCATGGTCCTGCCCGACCAGGACAAGTACTCGACCACCCGCAGCGAGATGCTCAACCAGCTGGCCTACATGCTCGGGGGGCGCGCGGCCGAGGAGCTGGTCTTCCACGACCCGACCACGGGCGCGGCCAACGACATCGAGAAGGCCACCGCCGTGGCCCGCGCGATGGTCACCCAGTACGGCATGACCGAGCGGCTCGGCGCGATCCGCTACGGCAAGGAGAACGGCGAGGTCTTCCTCGGCCGGGACATGGGCCACATGCGCGACTACTCCGAGGAGATCGCCGCGGCGATCGACGAGGAGGTCCGCACCCTCATCGACCACGCCCACAACGAGGCGTTCGAGATCCTGGTGGACAACCGCGACGTGCTCGACGCCCTCGTGGTGGCCCTGCTGGACAAGGAGACGCTGAACAAGGAGCAGGTGGCGGCCGTGTTCGAGCCGCTGCGTCGGCGGCCCAAGCGGCCGGCGTGGACCGGCTCGGAGCGACGGGCCCCCTCCGACCAGCCGCCCGTCGAGGTGCCGGCCCGGCCCGTCGCGCCGATCGGCGCCGGCGTGCAGCGTGGTGCCTACGGCCTGCCCGGCCCAGCGCCGCTGGGCCTGCCCGGGGCGGTCCCGGGCGAGCCGCCGGCAGGTGCGTACCCGGGTGCCCCGCTGCCGCCCGGAGCCCCGTACCCGACGGCCCAGGTGCCGCCCGGCCAGGCCCCCCTGGGCCAGCCCGTCGCCGGCCAGCCGACTCCGCCCGGGCCCAACGGCAGCACCGGCACCCCGGGCAACGGTGCCGCGGGCAGTGGCAGCGCTCCCCTCGGCGGCTGGCAGGCCCCGCCGCCGCCGCCCCCCGCGCCGCCGCCGACCGAGCCCGAAGGGCGTGACGGGGAGGCCCGATGACCGGCATCGACCCGGTCCACGTGGTCGCCGATGCCGCCGTCACGATCCCCTTCGACGAGGCACGCGCCGCGCGGGCCGTGCGCGAGCTGCTCGCCGCGATCGGGGAGGACCCCGAGCGCGAGGGGCTGCGCGACACCCCCGCCCGGGTCGCGCGCAGCTACGCGGAGATCTTCCGTGGGCTGCGCCAGGAGCCCGAGGAGGTGCTCACCACGACGTTCGACCTGGGCCACGACGAGCTGGTCCTGGTCAAGGACATCGAGGTCTACTCCACCTGCGAGCACCACCTCGTGCCCTTCCACGGCGTGGCGCACGTGGGGTACATCCCGAACCGGGACGGCCGGATCACGGGCCTGAGCAAGATCGCCCGCCTCGTCGACGTCTACGCCAAGCGCCCCCAGGTGCAGGAGCGGCTCACGACCCAGGTGGCCGACGCCATGGTCCGGGTGCTCGAGCCCCGCGGGGTGATCGTCGTGGTGCAGTGCGAGCACCTGTGCATGTCGATGCGGGGCGTGCGCAAGCCCGGCGCCAGGACCGTCACCAGCGCCGTGCGCGGCGTGCTGCGGGAGGCGGCCACCCGGGCCGAGGTGATGGCGCTCATCACGCAGGCGTAGGCCGTGCTGCACCCGATCGGCCTGCCGGCCCACCTCGCCGCGCTGCCGCGCACGCTGGTGATGGCCGTGCTCAACGTGACCCCCGACTCGTTCTCCGACGGCGGCCGGTTCACCGATCCCGACGTGGCGGTGGCCCACGCCCGTGCCCAGGTCGCCGCTGGGGCGGACCTCGTCGACGTCGGCGGGGAGTCCACCCGACCCGGGGCGGTGCGGATCCCCGTGGCCGAGGAGCTCGATCGGGTGCTGCCCGTGGTGGAGCGCCTGGCCGCCTCGGGCATCGTGGTCAGCGTGGACACGATGCGGGCCGAGGTCGCCGACGCCGCCGTTCGCCGGGGCGCGGCCATCGTGAACGACGTGTCCGGCGGGCTGGCCGACCCGGAGATGGCGCCGTGGCTGGCCGGCACCGACGTGCCCTACGTCGCGATGCACTGGCGGGGGCCGTCGGCCGGCATGGACCAGCTGGCCCACTACGACGACGTCGTGGCCGACGTGCGCCGCGCGCTGGCCGACCGGCTGGAGGCGCTGGCCGCGGCGGGGGTGGACCCGGCCCGCGTCGTGCTCGATCCCGGCCTGGGCTTCGCCAAGACCGCGGCGCACAACTGGGCGCTGCTGGCCGGGCTGCCGGCCCTGCATGCGCTGGGTCGACCCGTGCTCGTGGGCGCCAGCCGCAAGCGGTTCCTCGGCGAGCTGCTGGCCGACGGGGGCGTGCCCAGGCCGGTCGAGGGCCGCGACGCGGCGACCGACGCCGTGTCCGCCCTCGCCGCGGCGGCTGGGGCATGGGGGGTGCGGGTCCACGACGTGCGCGGCTCGCGCGACGCCGTGGCCGTGGCCGGGGCCTGGCAGGCGGGGGCCCAGCGGCCGGCCGCGGCCGAGGGGGTGCCCAGCCATGGGTGAGGCGTTCCCGGCCGACCTCGACCGGATCATCCTGCGCGGGGTGCGGGCCCGGGGCCGGCACGGGGTGTTCCCCGAGGAGCGCGAGCAGGGCCAGGACTTCGTCGTCGACGTCGTGCTCGGCATGGTCTCGATGGGCCGGGCCGCCGCCCACGACGACGTGGCCGACACCGTCGACTACGGCGCCGTGGCCACCGCGATCGTCGAGCTCGTCGAGGGCCCGCCCGTGCAGCTCATCGAGACCCTGGCGACCGCCATCGCGGCCCGCTGCCTGGCCTTCGAGCTGGTGCGGGCGGTCACGGTGACCGTCCACAAGCCCCAGGCCCCGATCCCCGTGCCCTTCGAGGACGTCGCCGTGCAGATCACGAGGTCCCGATGACCCCGGCCGCCCTCGGGCTCGGAGCCAACCTCGGTGATGCCCGCGCCGCGCTGCGCGACGCCGTGGTGGGGCTGGCGGCGACCCCGGGCGTGCAGGTGCTCGCCGTGTCGGGGCTCTGGCGCACCGCTGCGGTCGGCGGCCCGGAGCAGCCCGACTACTGCAACGCCGTGGTCCTCGTCGAGGCCGGGATGGACGCCGACGCGCTGCTGGCCGTCGCCCAGCGGCTCGAGGCAGCGGCCGAGCGGACGCGGGACGTCCGCTGGGGCCCGCGCACGCTCGACGTCGACGTGCTCGACGTCCAGGGCCGGCGCTGCGAGGGCCCCGAGCTCACGGTGCCCCACCCACGCGCCCACGAGCGGCGCTTCGTGCTCGAGCCCTGGGCGCAGGTGGCGCCGGACTGGTTGCTGCACCCCGCCGGCCTGCCGGCGCGGACCGTGGCGCAGTGGGCGGCGGACCTGGCCCGGGACGACACCCAGGCCGTGGAGCTCGTGGCCGACGGGCCGTGGTGGCGATGAGGCCGACCTCGATCCGCATGCTGGCGCTCGTGGCCCTCGTCGCGGCCGCCGTCGGCTGGGTGGTGGCCGACTGGATCGACGGGCAGGGCCGCCTGCCGACCGTGCCGTGGCTGGCCGTGCTCATCATCTGGGTGGTCGCGGGCTTCGTGGCGGCGTGGGCGCTGGTGGCCCGGCGCCGCCTGCACCCCTCCGCGGCGGCGCAGGGCCGACCACGGATGGCCCCGCTGGTGGCCGCCAGGACCGCGGCGCTGGCCCTGGCCGGCTCACGCACCGGCGCGGTCGTGCTGGGCCTCTACGGCGGCACCGCGCTGCGCATGCTCGGCGAGACGGGGGTGGCCGCCGGGCGGGAGCGCCTGCTGGCCGCTGGCCTCGCTGCGCTGGGCGGCCTGGTGCTGGCCGTCCTGTCGCTGTGGCTCGAGCGGATCTGCCGGCTGCCCGAGGATCCCGAGGACCCCCAGGTGGGCCGCGGCGAGCCGCGCACCGGCTCCGCGGGCGCCGCTCCCGGCCTGTCCCGCACCACGGACTGACCCAGCCCGCCGGTGCTGGCACAGCCCGTGGACGCCGGCTGCCCGCGACTACTGTTGGCCCATGAGCGAGCAGGCTGGCAGCCCCCAGGTCCCGCCCGGCACGGGCGCCCCCGAGACCCCCTACGAGGACTGGCCGTACGAGCAGCTGCGTGACACCGCCTTCGAGCGTGCCCGCGATCGGCGCGACCTCGGCTTCTTCATCCAGCTCATGGCGCACACCCCCGCCCTGGGTGCCACGGCTGACGAGGGCGGCTCGCTGGGGGAGATGAGCGGCTCGCTCATCGAGACCCTCGAGGCAGCCCGGCAGGCCTTCCGCGACGAGCCCGGCGAGCTCGAGCCGCTGTTCCGGGCGGTCTTCGCCACCTACCTGCGGGAGCACCCCGAGCACTGAGCCCCCCGAGGGGCCCGGCGCGGATCCGCGTCAGCGGTCGACGTCGCCGCAGACGAGCAGGAAGCTGGCCACGGCGGCCGGCAGCGCGGCCACCGGCGTGCCGGGCAGGGCCGCCCCGAGCGCCTGGGCATTGCCGAACCCCGCGCTGCGCAGCTTGAGCCGCCACGGGGTGCGGTCGTGGCGCGAGGCCAGCAGGTAGCCGTTGATGCCCCCGGGGTTCTCCGTCCAGGTGTAGCTGGTGCCCTCGGGGACGCGGACCACCTTCGGCAGGCGCACGGACACCGGCTCGCCGGCCGATGCCGCGAGCTGCTCGAGCGCCCACGCGACCAGGCCCAGGCTCACCGGCAGCTCGGCGACGAGCAGCTCGATGCGGGCCCGCGCGTCGCCGTCCCGGCGCAGGGGCACGGCGAACGGGGGCAGGGGGAGGGCGGGATCGTCGCGGCGCAGGTCCAGGTCCACGCCGCTGGCCCGTGCGACCGGGCCCGAGGCGCCCAGGGCCAGGGCGTCGTCGGCGCCCAGCACCGCGATCCCCGCGTAGTCCGCGCCCAGCACGTCGTGCAGCTCCGGGGTGTCCAGGGCGGCCAGCGCGTCGTGCCACTCCGGCAGGGCGGCGCGCGCCGCGCTGACCCACGCGGTCGGCAGGTCGGCGCGCACGCCGCCCACCTGGCAGAACATCGGGTGGACACGATGGCCGGTCGCGGCCTCGATGCGGTCGAGCACCGCGCCGCGCCAGGCCCACGCCCGCTCCCGCCAGGCCGCTGGCAGGGCGCCGGGCAGCGGGGCGAGGAAGGCCAGGTGGTGCGCGATCCGGGTCAGCTCGGCCAGCACCACGCGCACGTGCTGGGCCCGTGGCGGGGGAGCCAGGCCCAGGGCCCGCTCGACGCCGACGGCCACCCCGAGCTCGGAGCAGAACGCCGACAGCCAGTCGTGCCGGTCCACGAGCATGAGGATCTGCCGGTAGTCGCGGGACTCGAACAGCTTCTCGGCGCCCCGGTGCACCGTCCCGGGCACCCACGCCCCGGCCTGCACGACGCCGTCGCGGCTGTCCACCACGAGGCTGGGCAGGCCGTCCAGGGTGGGGTGGTCCGGGCCGAGCACCACGGTGTCCGGGGCCGAGCCCACCGGCACGATCCGGTGCAGGCGCATGCCGGCGGGGAGGGCGTCCACGCCGGCCAAGGCTAGGCGGCGCCCGCCCGCGTTCGGCACCGGCGTCCTACAGTGCCGCCATGACCGAGCCCCGCCTGACCGTCGAGGACGCCTTCGCCCCGCCGGGCGAGCCCTGGCGCCCGGTCTCCGCCCGCCTGGCGACCGCCCGGCGGCTCACGATGCTGCTGGTCCTCGTGCCCCTCGTGGCCGTGATCACGGTCGTGCTCGTGCTCGGCGGCGCCGATCCGCTGCTCGTGGCCCTGCCCCTCGTCGTCGGCCTCGTGTCCGGGAGCTGGCTGTGGTGGCTGATCGGGCGCCGGGTCCGCTCCTTCGGGTACGCCGAGCGTGACGACGACCTGCTGGTCACCAGCGGCATCATGTTCCGCCGCCTCGTCGTGGTCCCGTACGGCCGCATGCAGCTGGTCGACATCACCGCCGGTCCGATCGACCGCTCGTTGGGGCTGGCCACCGTCCAGCTGCACACGGCGGCGGCCAGCACGAACGCCACCATCCCCGGCCTGCCCCCGGAGGAGGCCTCGGGCCTGCGCGACCGGCTCGCGGCCCGGGGGGAGCAGCGGAGCGCTGGGCTGTGACCGAGCCGACGGCGCCCGACCCGCCGCCCGGGCGCACCCCCGATCCGGCCGGCGCGGGCTGGCCGGTCGCGGGGACCATGGCCACGGCGCCCCGACGCACGCATCCCCTCACCCCGGCGGTCGAGGCGGTGCGCACCGTCGGCGTGC
Organism: Candidatus Nanopelagicales bacterium; assembly: GCA_025456015.1. Lineage (GTDB taxonomy): Bacteria > Actinomycetota > Actinomycetes > S36-B12 > CAIYMF01 > Prado023. The sequence goes on along the minus strand of JALOLK010000021.1, from coordinate 21,108 downwards.
TGGTCGCCGCCATGCTCGTGTTCGGCACGGGGATGGTGCGGGAGGCTGCCAGCGCCGCCGGGGGCCTGGCCGGCGTGCTGCTCGTGGGGCTCGTCGCCCTGGTCCTGCTCGGGCTCGCGGTGGGCCTGCACTGGCTCGGCTGGAGCCGCACCCGGTACTTCTTCGACGAGTCCGGCGACTTCCGGCTGGACTCCGGGGTGCTGCAGCGCAACCAGCGCCGGGTGACCCTGTCACGGCTGCAGAGCGTGGACGTCGTGCGCCCGCTGCTGGGCCGGGTGGTCGGCCTGGCCCAGGTGCGCGTGGAGGTGGCCGGCGGCGGGGACTCCCGCGTCGTGCTGTCCTACCTCGCCGAGGCCGAGGCGGTGGCCCTGCGTGCCGAGATCATCGCCCGGGCCGCGGGGATGCGCCCCGACGTCGGCGAGGCGCCGGAGGTCGTGCTGGCCGCGGTGCCGACGAACGACCTCGTGATGTCGCTGCTGCTGCGCTCCTCGACGGCCGTGCTGCTGGCGGTGTCCGTGCTCATCGTCGTGGCGGCGGTCGCCACGGAGGGCCCCGGTGGCCTGGGCCTGCTGCTGCTCACCGGCGGCCTGCCGATCGTGGGGGTCTTCACCCAGTTCATGCGCTTCTTCGGGTTCACGGTCGCCGAGTCGCCCGACGGCCTGCGGCTGCGCCACGGCCTGGCCAGCGTCGAGAGCCAGACCGTGCCGCCGGGCCGCGTGCAGGCCATCGAGATCGAGGAGCCGCTGCTGTGGCGCCGGCGCGGCTGGGTCCGGGTGAACCTCAACGTGGCGGGCCTGCGCTCCGGCGGCGAGGAGGCCCAGGTGGAGCAGGTGCTGCTCCCCGTGGCGCCGCTGGAGGTCGCCCTGGCCATCGTCGGCCGGGTGCTGCCCGGGGTGCGGCTCTCCGACCTGATGCTCGAGCCGGCGCCGGCTGCGGCCCGTCGCCGTGCCTGGCTGCAGTTCGCCAACCTCGGCGTGGGCCACGACGCGATGGTCCTGGCCACCCGGCGCGGCTTCCTGACCCGGCGCACGGCCGTGCTGCCGCACGCGCGCACCCAGTCGGTCCGGGTGACCCAGGGCCCGTGGCAGCGCGCCCTGGGCCTGGCCAGCGTGGCCGTGGACAGCACCCCGGGCCCGGTCGCGGTGGTGGCGCTGCACCGCGCAGCCGGGCAGGCCCGCGCCATCGCCGAGGCCCAGCTCGTGCGCGCGGCCGCCGCCCGGGCCGACGGCAGCGGCGGCCGCTGGATGGCGACGCCGGCGATCCCGCCCGCGCCGGACGGATCGACGTCCGGTGTGGCCGATCCGCCGGTCCTCCCCGCCACCGCCCCCGACCCGGACCCCACCTGAGCCCAGGGCTCGGTCGCAGCTGCGTCGTGATCCCGGCCTGCCATGGCCGCCACCCGGGCCGCAGGGCTAGCCTCGAAGGGGTGGCTGCACCTGCGGTCGTGGGGGCGTCGTCGAGGGGGTCGAGGTGGGACTGGTGGTGCAGGATCCGAATGTCGGCCGGAACGGCGCAGGCGCGGCGGAGCTGGTCGTGGTGGCCAACCGGCTGCCGGTCGAGCACGACGAGGTCGAGGGATGGCGCCGTGCGCCGGGCGGGCTGGTCTCGGCCATGGACGCGGTCCTGCGCGATCGCGAGGCCACCTGGGTCGGCTGGGGCGGACACCCCGCGGACGACCCGGACGCCGCCGCCGGGGGCCCGCCGGAACGGGTCGGCACCGTCGCGCTGGTCGAGGTCCCGCTCACGGCGGCGGAGGTCACGGCGCACTACGACGGCTTCGCCAACCGTGCGCTGTGGCCCAACTACCACAGCGGGATCGTCGCCTCCACGTATCACCGCAGCCAGTTCCAGGTGCACCGGGAGGTCAACGCGCGCTTCGCCCGCGCCGCCGCCGGGGTCGCCGCACCCGGCGCCGTCGTCTGGGTGCACGACTACCAGCTGCAGCTGGTCCCGGCCATGCTGCGCCAGCTGCGCCCGGACCTGCGGATCGGGTTCTTCCTGCACATCCCGTTCCCCCCGCTGGAGCTGTTCAGCCAGATCCCCTGGCGCGTCCAGATCGTCGAGGGCCTGCTCGGTGCCGATGTCGTGGGGTTCCAGACCCGCGACGCCGCGCTGAACTTCCGTCGCGCCGCCGAGCGGTTCGCCGACGTCGCGCTCACCGCGGAGGGCCTGGCGGTCGGCCGGCCCCCCCGCCCGGTCGTCGTGCGGGCGTTCCCCATCGGCATCCGCGCCGCCGACTTCCGGGCCCTGGCCGAGGACGCCGACGTCCAGCGGCGGGCCAAGCAGGTCCGTGCCGACGTCGGTGAGCCCGACGTGCTGCTGCTCGGGGTGGATCGGCTGGACTACACCAAGGGCATCGACGTGCGGATCCAGGCGATCACCGAGCTGCTGCTGGACGGGGAGCTGGACCCGGCGGGGACCGCCTTCATCCAGGTCGCGCCCCCGACGAGGGCCAAGGTCGAGGAGTACCAGCAGATCCGCGCCGAGGTCGAGCTGCTGGTGAGCCGGGCGAACGGCACCCTCGGCCCCCTGGGGACCAACCCGATCCACTACATGCACCAGCCGATGCCGCCCGAGGAGCTGGTCGCGCTGTACCAGGCCGCCGACGTCATGCTCGTGACCCCCCTGCGCGACGGGATGAACCTGGTCGCCAAGGAGTTCGTCGCCTCGCGGGTCGACGGGGCCGGCGCCCTCGTGCTCAGCGAGTTCACCGGTGCGGCCGAGCAGATGGACCGGGCCTGGCTGGTCAACCCGCACGACATCGAGGGGATGAAGCGCACGATCCTGGCCGCGATCCATGAGCCGCGGGCCTCGGCCGAGGCGAGGATGGCGGCCCTGCGTGCCGGGGTCGCCCGGCACGACGTGCACTGGTGGGCCGAGGACTTCCTCGCGGCGGTGCGTGGCGCGGCGGCGGTCCCCGGGGAGGATGCCGGTGGCACCGATCCCGCCTGACCTGGCCCTGGCGATCGACGGGCTGGATCCGGACCAGGCGCTCCTCGTGGCGCTGGACTTCGACGGCACGCTGGCCCACCTGGTCCCCCAGCCCGCCGATGCCCAGCCGGCACCCGGGGTCCTGGCCGCCCTGCAGCGCCTGGCCGCAGCGCCGCGCACGGACGTGGTGATCATCTCCGGGCGGGCCCTGCACGACCTCGCGCAGGTCAGCGGCGCCGCGGACCTGGCCCTGCTGGTCGGCTCGCACGGCCAGGAGCAGGGGACCGTGGTGGCCCTGTCGCCGGATGAGTCCGCCGCCCTGGCGCGGCTGCGCCAGGCCGCTGACCGGGTCACCGCGACCGCGCCCGGGGCCTGGCGCGAGGACAAGCCGGCCGGCTTCGCCGTGCACGTCCGGGCCTGTGGCCCGGACGACGCCGAGCGGGTGGTCGCGGCGGTCCGAGAGCTGGCCGGGCGACCACCGACGGCGCACGTCGTCGAGGGCAAGGCGATCATCGAGCTCTCGGTCCGGCCGCTGGACAAGGGCGCGGCCCTGCGCGCCCTGCTCGCCGGCCACCCGGGGCGTCGCGTGCTGTTCGCCGGTGACGACGTCACCGACGAGGCGGCCATGGCGGTGCTCGGCGAGCGGGACATCACCATCAAGGTGGGTCCGGGCCCGACGATCGCGCGCCACCGGATCGCCGACCCGGCCGAGATGGTGGCGCTCCTGGCCGAGGTCGCCCGGGTGCGCGGCGCCTGAGGCTCGCGGGCACGGCCCCGGCGTCCCGGCCGCCGGGGGTGGCTGGCCCAGTGGGCGCCGGGCGTGCCCCGGATGGCAGGCTCCACCCGTGGCTGCCGACCCGATCGTCGCACCCCGGCTCTCGGTCGGGGTGATCGGCGTCGGACGCGCCGGCGCCCCCCTGGCCGCCGCCCTGGCCCGCGCCGGGCACCCGGTCGTCGCCGCGCACGCGGTCTCGGCCCGCTCGCGCCGCCGGGTCGCCGAGCAGCTCCCGGGCACGCCGTTGCGCTCGGTCGCCGAGGTCACGGCGGCCGCCGACCTGGTGCTGCTCACGGTCCCCGACGACGTGCTCGGCGACCTGGTGGCCGGGCTGGCCGACACCGGCGCGGTCACGCCGGGGCAGTTCCTCGTCCATGCCTCGGGCCGCTTCGGGGTGGGCGTGCTGGAGCCGGCCACCCAGCTGGGCGCCCTGCCGCTGGCGCTGCACCCGGTGATGACGTTCACCGGCAGCAAGGGCGATCGGGAGCGCCTCGTCGGCTGCCCGTTCGGGGTGACCTCGCCGCCCGTGCTCCGCGCGGTCGCCGAGGCCCTCGTGGTCGAGATGGGTGGGGACCCGGTCTGGGTGCCCGAGTCCGCCCGGCCGCTCTACCACGCGGCCCTGGCCAACGGGGCCAACCACCTCGTCACGCTGGTCGCCCAGACCCTGGAGCTGCTCGGCGACGCGGGCGTGGAGCAGCCCGCGCACCTCGTGCGCCCGCTGCTCACCACCGCGCTGGACAACGTGCTGCGGATGGGGGACGAGGCGCTCACCGGGCCGGTCGCCCGCGGTGATGCCGGGACGGTCGCGGCCCACCTCGAGGCGCTGTCGCGGGCCGCCCCGGAGGCCCGCAGCGCCTACGTCGCGATGGCCAGGCTCACCGCCGATCGCGCGCTGGCCGCCGGGCGGCTGGACCCCGCGGCGGCCGAGGCCCTGCTCGACGTCCTCGGCTGAGCGGGCCCCGGCGCCCCATCCGATCCCGGGTCGGGGCGCGGCCCACCGGTCCGGCTGGCTAGGGTCGTCCGCGGCGCGCCGTGATGGGCGCAGCCGCGAGGAGGGCAGGGTGCGATGACCGGTGCCGACGAGCGCGTGGCGCCCTCGGTGATGCGCGTCGTGCGCACCCGGGAGGCCCTGGCCGACGCCTATGCCACGCTGCGGCGGCCCGCGGTCCGCTCGGCCCGGGCCAGCCGCGCGGCGGTGTTCACGATGGGGGCGCTGCACGAGGGGCACCGGGCGCTGATCCGCGCCGCCCGCGCCGAGGTGGGGTCCCAGGGCCACGTCACCGTCACGATCTTCGTCAACCCCCTGCAGTTCGGGGCCGGCGAGGACCTCGCGCGCTACCCCCGCACCCTGCGCAGCGACGTCGAGCAGTGCGCCGCCGAGGACGTCGACCTCGTGTTCGCCCCGGCCCCCGAGGTGCTCTACCCCGAGGGCGAGCCCGAGGTGCGGGTCGACCCCGGGCCGCTGGGCTCGATCCTCGAGGGCTCGGTGCGCCCGGGGCACTTCGCCGGCATGTGCACGGTCGTGCTCAAGCTGCTGCACCTGACCACCCCCGAGGTCACCTGCTTCGGCGAGAAGGACTACCAGCAGCTCACGCTGGTGCGCCGCATGGTGGCCGACCTCGACCTGCCCGTGCGGGTGCACGCCGTGCCCACGGTGCGCGAGGCCGACGGGTTGGCCCGCTCGAGCCGCAACCGCTTCCTGTCCGAGCAGGAGCGCGCGCTGGCCGCCGCCGTGCCCGTCGCACTGGCCGCCGGGGTGACCGCCGCGGACCTCGGACGCTCGGCCGATGCCGTCGTCGGCGCCGCCGAGCTCGAGCTGGCCCGGGTGGGGCTGACGCCGGACTACGTCGCCCTCACCGACCCGGCGATGGGCCCCGCACCCGAGGAGGGCCCGGCCCGGCTGCTGCTGGCCACGCGGATCGGCACGACGCGCCTGATCGACAACACACCGGTTACGTTGCGCCGATGACCGCCGCCGGGCCCGCCCACCCCACGGGACGGCTGGTCATCCCCACGACGGTGGCCGCGCCCGTGCCGGGCTGGACCACGACCGCCGACGTGATCGTGATCGGCTCGGGGATCGCCGGGCTGTCCCTGGCCCTGAACATCCGCCGGCTGGGCCACCGGGTCCTCATCGTCACGAAGTCGTGGGTGGAGGAGGGCTCCACCCGCTGGGCGCAGGGTGGGATCGCCGCGGCGCTGGCCGCCGACGACTCCCCTGCCGACCACGAGCGCGACACCCTGGTGGCCGGCGCCGGCCTGTGCGACCCGGCCGCGGTGCACGTGCTGTGCACGAGCGGTCCGCCATCGGTGCGCCGCCTCATCGCGGCGGGCGCGCGGTTCGACCACGACGGGGCCGGCGACATCGCGCTGACCCGGGAGGGCGGGCACCTGCGCGACCGGATCGCGCACGCCGGCGGGGACGCCACCGGCGCCGAGATCTTCCGCGCGCTGGTCGCCGCGATCGCCGACGACCCCGGCATCGAGCTGGTCCAGCACGCCCTGGCCCTGGACCTGCTGCTCGACGACCGCGGGGCCGTCCAGGGCATCACGCTGCACGTCATCGGCGAGGGCCAGCACGACGGCGTGGGGGCGGTCCTGGCCCCGGTGGTCGTGCTGGCCACCGGTGGCCTGGGCCAGGTGTTCGCCCAGACCACGAACCCCGCGGTGGCCACCGGCGACGGGGTCGCCATGGCGCTGCGGGCCGGCGCCGACGTGGCCGACCTCGAGTTCGTGCAGTTCCACCCCACCGTCATGTACCTGGGGCCGGGGTCCACCGGCCAGCAGCCGCTCGTGAGCGAGGCGGTGCGCGGCGAGGGCGCGTTCCTGGTCGACGACGAGGGGGTGCGGTTCATGCTCGGCCAGCACCCGCTGGCCGACCTGGCCCCCCGCGACGTGGTCGCCAAGGCCATCATGCGCCGGATGCGCGAGCAGGGCCGTGCGCACATGTGGCTCGACGCCCGTGGGCTGGGCGCGCGCTGGCAGACCCGCTTCCCGACGATCCTGGAGTCCTGCCGGCAGCACGGGATCGACCCGGCCCACGAGCTGATCCCGGTGGCACCGGCCCAGCACTACGCCTCCGGCGGGGTGCGCACCGACCTCGACGGTCGCGCGAGCATCCCCGGCCTGTACGCCGCCGGCGAGGTCGCCTGCACCGGGGTGCACGGGGCCAACCGGCTGGCGTCGAACTCCCTGCTCGAGGGCCTGGTCTTCCCCGAGCGCATCGTGGCGGCGCTGGCCGCCGGCCTGCCCCCGCGCCGCGACCCCGTCGCGCGCCCGGCCCACCCGGGGCTGGTCGCCGCCGCCGACCGGCGGCCCATGCAGCAGCTCATGGCCGACGGGGTGGGCGTGCTGCGCAGCGCGGCCTCGATGGCCCAGGCGATCGCCGGCCTGGCCGGCCTGGTCGTCGGCGACGAGGCCGCCGGGCGCAGCACCGAGGCGTGGGAGGCCACGAACCTGCACGCCGTGGCCTCGGTGCTGGCCGCGCACGCGCTGGCCCGCGAGGAGACCCGGGGCTCGCACTGGCGCGAGGACTTCCCCGACGTCGACGATGCCCGGTGGCGCGTGCGGCTGGTCGCCTCGGTCGACCCCGACGGGCTGGTCAGCACCCGGCGGGAGCCGGTCGGCGCGGACCGGCCCGTGCCGGCCGGGGCCGCAGGAGGCACGCCATGACGGTCGAGCAGGTGCTGCAGCAGGCCGGCCTGGACGTGGCCGCCCTCGACGCCCTCGTGCGCGCCGCGCTGGCCGAGGACCTCGGCGGCGGGGTGGACGTCACGTCGGTGGCCACGGTGCCCGAGGCCCAGCGGGCCACGATGGACCTCACGGCCCGGGCGGCCGGGGTGCTCGCCGGGGTGCCGGTGGCCGCGCGCGTGTTCGAGCTCGGCTCGGCCGGCGACGTCACCGTCGAGCTCGTGCGACCCGACGGGGCCGGCGTCCAGCCCGGCGACGTCGCGCTCACCGCGCACGGCCGCACGCGCGACCTGCTCGTGTGCGAGCGCACGGCGCTGAACCTGCTCTGCCACCTCTCGGGGGTCGCCACCGCCACCGCCGCCTGGGCCGCGGCCCTGGCCGGCACGGGCGCGGTGGTCCGCGACACCCGCAAGACCACCCCCGGGCTGCGCGCGCTGGAGAAGTACGCCGTGCGGTGCGGGGGCGGGGCCAACCACCGGCTGGGCCTGTGGGACGCGGCCCTGGTCAAGGACAACCACGTGGTCGCCGCCGGCGGCGTGGCCCAGGCGTTCGCCGCGGTGCGCGCCAGGTTCCCGGGGGTGCCCGTCGAGGTCGAGGTCGACTCGCTGGCCCAGCTCGCCGAGGTGGTCCAGGCCGGCGCGGACCTCGTGCTGCTGGACAACTTCACCCCGGCGCAGACCGCCGAGGCGGTCGCCCTGGTGGCCGGCCGGTGCCGGCTGGAGTCCTCCGGCGGGCTGTCCCTGCCGGTCGCCCGGGCCTACGCCGAGACCGGCGTGGACTTCCTGGCCGTCGGCGCGCTGACCCACTCCGCGCCCATCCTCGACCTCGGCGCCGACCTGCGACCCCTGGAGGGCTGACCCATGCTGCTCGCCGTCGACGTCGGCAACACCAACACCGTCTTCGAGGACCACGCGCTGGCCCATTCCTGGCGCATCAAGACCGACCCCCGCAGCACGGCCGACGAGATGGCCCTGGTGTTCCGGGGCCTGCTCACCGAGGTGCCCGAGATCACCGGGATCGCCCTGTGCTCCACGGTGCCCTCGGTGCTGCGCGAGATGCGCACGATGATGCAGCAGTACTGGGACCACGTGCCGCACGTCATCGTCGAGCCCGGCGTCAAGACCGGCGTGCCGCTGCTCACCGACAACCCGAAGGAGGTCGGTGCCGACCGGATCGTGAACACGCTGGCCGCCCACCACCTGTTCGGGGGCCCGTGCATCGTCGTGGACTTCGGCACCTCGACCAACCTCGACGTGGTCAGCGCGAAGGGCGAGTTCCTGGGCGGCGCGCTGGCCCCCGGGATCGAGATCTCGCTGGACGCCCTGGCCGCCCGGGCCGCACAGCTGCGCAAGGTGGAGCTGGTCCGGCCCCGCTCGGTCATCGGCAAGAACACGGTCGAGGCGCTGCAGTCCGGGGCGCTCTACGGCTTCGCCGGGCAGGTGGACGGCCTCGTGGACCACATCGTCGCCGAGCTCGGCGGGGCGGTCACCGCGGTCATCGCGACCGGCGGGCTGGCCCCGATCGTCGTCGCCGAGTCGCGCACGATCACCCATCACGAGCCCGACCTCACGCTCATCGGCCTGGACCTGGTGTACGCCAAGAACGTGGGCTGAGCGTCGGGGCGCACCGTTCCGGCCGTCATCGCCCGTCCGGCGCGACCGTTCGGTAGCCTCCGGTCGACACAGGAGGCGTCCATGGCGAAGCCCACACCGGCACGCACTGCGGCCAAGGACAGCACGATCCCCACCGACGCCGCGGCCCGGGTCCGCGCGACGGCGTCCTGGCAGGCCGGTCGTGAGGTCCGTGCCGCCCTGCCGCGCGAGGAGCTCGGGGCCTGGACCCCAGCCCCCGACCGGGCCGACCCGGTGGACCTGCTGGTCGCCCAGGAGGTCGACCGACTCCCCGACCTGGTCCCCCTGCGCCACGAGCGGATGGCGGTGTCGCCGTTCACGTTCTACCGCGGGGCCGCGACGATCATGGCGCGCGACCTCGGTGGGCGACCCACCACCGGGCTCACCTGCCAGCTGGCCGGTGATGCCCACCTGGCCAACTTCGGCGGCTTCGCCACGGCCGAGCGCAGCCTCATCTTCGACCTCAACGACTTCGACGAGACGCTGCCCGGACCGTTCGAGTGGGACGTCCAGCGCCTCGTCGCCAGCTTCGAGATCGCCGGCCGGCACCGCGGCTTCAGCCCCAAGCAGCGCCGGACGCTGGTGGCCCTGGTCGCGACGACCTACGCCACCGCGATGGCCGAGTTCGCCGCCATGGGTCGGCTCGACGTGTGGTTCCAGCGCATCCAGGCCGAGGACATCGTCTCCCGCTGGGCCAGCGGCACCGATCCGGCCCGGGTCGAGGCCTTCCAGCGGCGCCTGGCGAAGGGACGGGCCAAGACGAACGCCCGCGCGGTCTCGCGGTACTCGCAGCCCGGCCCGGACGGCGAGCTGCGCATCGTGAGCCAGCCGCCGGTCCTCGTGCCGGCCAGCGAGCTCAGCGGTCTCGACGAGCAGGCGGTCCGCGACCACGCCCAGCACGTGTACGACGAGTACCTGCAGACCCTGGGCGACGACCGCCGGGTGCTGCTCGGCGGCTACCGGATCGTGGACGTGGCCCGCAAGGTCGTCGGGGTCGGCTCGGTGGGCACGCGCTGCTGGATCGCGCTGCTGGTGGCGCGCAACGACCCCCACGACGACCTCGTGCTGCAGGTCAAGCAGGCGACCGCCTCCGTGCTCGAGGACGTCACCGAGCCCAGCCAGTACGGCCACCAGGGCCAGCGCGTCGTCGAGGGCCAGCGCCTCATGCAGGCCGCGAGCGACCCGCTGCTCGGCTGGACGCGGGCCCAGGGCCTCGACGGGCAGTGGCACGACTTCTACCTGCGCCAGATGTGGGACTGGAAGACCTCGGCGGACCTCGAGACCCTGGACCTCGTCGGCTTCGAGGTGTACGCCCGGATCTGCGGCTGGACCCTGGCCCGCGCGCACGCCCGCTCCGGGGACCGCCGGGCGATCTCGGCCTACGTCGGCGGCGGCCCGACGTTCACCCGGGCCATGCTGGCGTTCGCCGAGGCCTACGCCGAGCAGAACCAGCGCGACTACGAGGCCTTCATGGCAGCCATCGCGTCCGGTCGGATCGAGGCATCACACAGCGAGGGGGCGGCCAGCCCCATGGAGGTCGGGCCATGAAGCCGCTCGCCGGGCTGCGCAGCATGCAGCCCCGCCACGACATCATCGCGGGCGTCACGGTCGCCGCCATCGCGATCCCGGAGAGCCTGGGCTACGCCAAGATCGCCGGGATGCCCATCCAGACGGGCCTGTACTGCGCCCTGCTGCCGGCGATCCTCTTCGCGCTGCTCGGGTCCTCGCGCCAGCTCGTGGTCGGCGCGGACTCGGCCACCGCTGCGCTGGTCGCCGCGGGCGCCGGCGCGGTCGCGGCTGCCGGGAGCACGGCCTACGCCTCGGCCGTCGGGGTCCTGGGGATCATGACCGCGGGCTTCCTCGTGCTCGTGGTGCTGCTGCGGCTGGACTTCCTGGCCGACCTCATCTCGCGGCCGGTGCTCGCGGGGTTCCTCTCCGGCGTGGGCGTCTCGCTCATCATCGGCAACCTGCCCTCGATGCTCGGCATCGAGGCCAGCGGCACCACCTGGGACAAGCTCGTCGCCACGGTGACGAACCTGGGCTCGCTCAACACCACCTCCGCGGCGCTCGCGCTGGGCACGGTCGCGGTGATGCTGCTCCTCGAGCGCAGGCTGCCGAAGCTGCCGGCCGCCCTGGTCGCCCTCGTGCTGCTCAGTGTCGTGGGGGTGCTCATCGGCGCGGCGGACCGCGGCGCGGCCATGGTGGGGAGCATCCCGGCGGGGCTGCCCTCGATCACGGTGCCGGACTTCCAGGCCGGGGAGCTCGCGCGGATGGCCGCCACGGCCGCCTCGATCGCCGTGGTGGTCCTGGCCCAGAGCGCCGCGGTGGCGCGCAGCTTCGCGCTGAAGAACGGCTACGACGTCAGCGTCTCCCAGGACATGTCGGGGCTGGCCGCGGCCAACCTGGGCAGTGCGTTCACCGGTGGGTTCGCGATCAACGGCTCACCCCCGCGCACCGCTGCCGGGGACGGCGCGCACAGCAGCTCGCAGCTGGTGAACATCGTGATGGCCGTCGTCGTGGGCCTGGTGCTGCTGTTCCTCACCGGCCTGTTCGAGTACATCCCCTCCGCCGTGCTGGACGCGGTCGTCTTCACGATCGGCATCCTGCTCATCAAGTGGGCCACCCTGCGCGAGGTCGGCCGGTCCAGCCGTGCCGAGTTCCTCGTCGCGATGCTGACCCTGGTCGTCGTGGCGTTCGTCGGTGTCGAGCAGGGGATCCTGCTGGCGATCGTCGTCTCGCTCATCGACCGGCTGCGCCGGCAGTACCACCCCCACGCCGACGTGCTGGTCTCCGACGGGTCGGTGGCCGCGCGGCTCGCGCCGCGGATCGCCCTGCGGGGCGCGCTGCCGCCCGGGGCCCTCGACGACGTGCTGGTCTATCGGTTCGGCGCGCCGCTGTTCTTCGCCAACGCCACGTTCTTCGCCGAGCAGGTGCGCGCCCTGCGGGCTGGCGCGAAGCACCCCGTGCGCCTCATGGTCCTGGACTGCGCGGCCATGGACGACATCGACTACACCGGGGCGCAGACGATGGCCGAGCTCGGCCGCGAGCTCCGCGCGGACGGTGGCGAGCTGGTGGTCACCGAGGCCTCGGACGCCGCCCTCACGATGCTGCAGGACTCGGGGGCGGCCGCGGACCTCAGCCTGGTGCCCCGGATCGAGGATGCCGTCCGCGTGCGCCCCAGCGCGCCGGACGCCGCCCCCGCCGGCTGATCCGCCGGCTGGGACGGCGTCGCCAGCCCGGTGTGCCCGCCCTGGTCAGGCGCTGGTGGCCGAGGCCGATCCGGTCGCGTCGTCCGTGCTGTCGTCGGCACCCCAGCCCGGCCCGCCGCGCATGCCCTCGCCGGAGCGGCCCATGCCGCCCCCGCCCGGTCCCATGCCCCCACCGGGTCCCATGCCGGGGCCGCGTCCGCCGAGCAGCAGGCCCAGGCCGGCGCCCCGGCCCTCGGCCTCACCGGCGAGCCACGCGTCGGCACGCTCCTGGGCGCGGGCGGCCAGGTCGTCGGCCTGCTGCTGGGTCAGCCGGCCGTCGGTGACCGCCTGCTGGGCAGCCTCCGTGGCCAGGGCGACCGCTCCGGCCGCCAGCTCGTCGGCCTGGTTGCCGGCGATCTCCTTGAGCGTCTCGCCGGCAGCGACCCGCTCGCGCACCGTGTCGACGGACAGGTCCAGGGTGTCCTGCAGGAGCGCCTCCACCTTCGCCTGGCGCTCCGCGCGGCGCGCCTCGCGCTCGGCCCGTGCCTCGGTGCGGCCGTCCTCGAGGGCCTTGCTCACGGCGTCGGCCTGCTCCTGGCTGATCGTGCCGGCGCTCACCAGCCCGGACAGCACGTCGGCCAGGCGCCCCCCCGGCCCGTCCCCGGTCGCTGCGGTGGCGACCCCGGCCCCGACCACCCCCGCGAGGGCGAGGCCGGCGATCGCTGCGGTCATCGTGCGCTGCATGGTGGTCTCCTTCGTGGGAAGGCTGACGGGGGCGTGCGCCCTCGGTGAGCACCACCCTGCCGCGGCCGGGTTGGCGGACGATGTCGCTGGTGTACGGGGCAGGTAAGCCCCGGGTCGACGCAGCGCCCCGGGCTTGGCAGGGTGGGGGGATGGACTACCAGGTCGAACGCATGGAGCTCGAGCCGCAGCAGGTCGCCGTCGTCCGGGGGGAGGTGCCCCACGACGGCGTCGCGGGCTTCCTCGGCGGGGCCTTCGGCGAGGTCATGGGCACCATCGGCGCGCAGGGCGTGTCGCCCTCCGGCCCGCCGATCGCCCGGTACGAGATCCACGAGGGGGGCTTCCGGATCGAGGCGGGCTTCCCTGTCGCGAGCGAGGTGCGCCCGATGGGCCGCGTCGAGCTCGCCATGCTGCCCGGCGGGCCCACCCTCACCGTGCTGCACACCGGGGCCTACGACCAGGTCGCGGCCGCGTACCAGGCGGCCGAGGCGTGGCTCGCCGAGCACGACTGGGAGCCCACCGGCGCAGCCTGGGAGGCCTACCTCGACGGCCCGGAGGTCCCGGAGCCGCGCACCGTCGTGCACGTGCCCGCCCGGCCCCGCTAGCCCGGCCGCGGGTGCATAGGGTGCGCCCCGTGGACCTGCGCATCCGACCGGCCCGCACCGGCGACGTGGCGCGCATCCGCGCGCTGGTCGACCTGTACGCCGCCCGGCGGATCATCCTGTCCAAGGCCACGGTCACCCTCTACGAGGACGTGCCCGACTTCCTGGTCGCCGAGCTCGACGGCGAGGTGGTCGGCTGCGGCGCGATGCACGTGCTGTGGGAGGACCTCGGTGAGCTGCGCACCCTGGCCGTGGACCCCGAGCGCACCGGCGCCGGCATCGGCGGGCGGCTCGTCGCGGCGCTGCTGGATCGGGCCCGCGCCCTCGGGGTCTCCCGGGTGTTCTGCCTGACGTTCGAGACCGACTTCTTCGCCCGGGTCGGGTTCGTCGAGATCGAGGGCGCCCCGGTCAGCCCCGAGGTCTACGCCCAGCTGCTGCAGTCCTACGACGAGGGCGTGGCGGAGTTCCTCGACCTCGAACGGGTCAAGCCCAACACCCTGGGCAACCACCGGATGCTGCGGGTGCTCTGAGGGGCCGACGTCGTCGCTCGCCTCACGGCGCCCCGGGCGCCGGCAGTCGAAGGCTCGCGCGCCGGGCGGCGGCCACCTCGACCAGCCGCGGGGCCGCCTCGCCCGAGGTGACGCCGGCCAGGACCCCGATCAGCACGTCCCCGGGGTAGTGCACGCCGCTGTGCACGCGGGAGTACGCCACCGCCGCTGCAGCCAGCCGCAGCGCCACGCCGAGGGCGGGCAGGGTGTGCCCGACGCCCTGGGCGAAGGCGAAGGCGGAGGCCGAGTGGCCGGACGGGAACGATGTCGAGGTGGGCATCGGCACGCGCCGCGACTCGGGCACCGCTGCCGTGTCGCGGTCCGGCCGGCGACGGCGGGTGGCTCGCTTGAGCGGCTGGTTGACCACCGCCGACGCCATGCCGATGGCGGCGATCCCGTGCAGGGCGGCCCGCCGACCCGGTCGTCCCCCGGCCACTGCCAGCACCGCCGCGGTGCCCAGCCAGAGCTTCGAGTGGTCGGCGGCGGAGGTCAGCGGCCGCAGCACCCGGTCGAGGTGGGGCGTCGGGGTGCCTGCCACGGCGGCGTAGACCGCCCGGTCGAGGGCCAGCAACTCGTCGGACCAGCGCGCGGGGCTGGGCGCCGTGCGGTCCGGCACGTCGTCACCGATCTCCGGCTGCACCCGGTCAGTATCGTCGGGTCGTCCGGCGTGGGGCCCGGCGGGGCCGAGGGGAGGCATGGATGGGCGACGACCCGCAGGTGCGCGGACGGGAGCGGGCGTTCGCGATCCTCGCCCTGGTGCTGGCGGCCCTGCTGGTGCTGGCGGTCGCCCGGGTGGGCCTGCGCCATCCGCCCGCGGTCCTGCTCGGGGTGGCGGGCCTGGCGGTCCTCGCGGCGGGTGCCTGGTGGGTCATCACCGAAGGCATGCCCCGGCGGGCACTGGGCCTGCTCGGCGCCCTCGTCGGGCTCGCCCTGCTGGTGGGCGCCGTGATGGCTGCCCTCGACGAGGGGGAATCCCCGCTCGGCCAGCTGGTGGTCCTCATGGCGCTGGCGGCCGCCGCGGGCCTGTGTGCGCGGCTGGCCCTCGTGCCCACGCTGCACCGGCTCGACCTGGGCTCGGTCGCCGAGCCCTTCCGGCCCCGGCACCCGGTCCTCATCGTGAACCCGAGGTCAGGCGGCGGGAAGGTCGGGCGCTTCGACCTCGTGGCGCGTGCGACCGCGCTCGGCGTGGAGGTCGTCGAGCTCGGGCCCGGCCTGGACCTCGAGCAGCTCGCGCGCGACGCCGTCGCGCGTGGTGCGGACTGCCTCGGCATGGCCGGCGGTGACGGGTCGCAGGCGCTCGTGGCGTCGGTCGCCATCGAGCACGGCCTGCCGTTCGTCTGCGTCAGCGCGGGCACCCGCAACCACTTCGCGCTCGACCTGGGCCTGGACCGCGAGGACCCGACAGCAGGGCTGGCGGCCTTCACCGATGGCGTGCTGCGGCAGGTCGACTACGCGCGGGCGGAAGGGCGGCTGTTCGTCAACAACGCCTCGCTCGGGGTCTACGCGGAGGTCGTCGAGCACGACGAGTACCGCGACGCGAAGCTGCACACCGCAGCCAGCGCGCTGCCACAGCTGCTGGGGGCCCGGACCGAGCCGTTCGACCTGCAGTTCACCGCACCGGACGGGCGTGAGGTCGACGGCGCCTTCGTGATCCTGGTCTCCAACAACCCCTACGTGCTGCGGGCCGCCCCCGACGCGGCCCAGCGCCGCTCGCTGCGGACCGGCCGGCTCGGGGTGGTGGCGATCAGCTCACGCACCGGCCTCGAGGCCGCGGCGCTCGCGGCCCGGGTGATCACCGGCACCGCCGGCCGCGACCCCAACCTGCACGAGTTCACCACCGACCGCTTCGAGGTGCGCTCACGGGCCGGATCGGCCCCGATCGGGGTCGACGGCGAGGCGCTGGTGATGGGTACGCCGATCACCTTCACCATCCACCCCGCCGGGCTCACGCTGCTGGTCGCCGCCGCCGACCTGCGACAGGCGCTCACCCGGCACTACCGGGCCGTGGGCGTGGCCGGGCTCGTGGCCGTCGCCAGGGGCCGCCAGCCGGCCGCCCTCGAGGCGATCGGGCTGGCGTCCCCGACCGCGACGTCGGGGCGTCCCGGGCGGCGCTGAGCCGGGCTGGGATCAGCCGGTGTTGCGCAGGCCCGTCGCGATGCCGTTCACCGTGAGCAGCAGCGCCCGGCGCAGCTGGGGGTCCACCGGGGCGCCCTCGCCCTCGGCCCAGCGCACCCGGGCCAGCAGCGAGACCTGCAGCAGGTGCAGCGGCCGCAGGTAGAAGTCGCGCACGAGCAGGGTCTGGGCCAGGGCCGGCTGGTTGGCCAGCAGCCCCTGGGTGCCCTGGATCGTCGTGAGCTCGTGGACGGTGCGCTCGTGCTCGGTGCGGATCGTCGCGGCGAAGTGCTGCAGGTGCGTGGGCACGAGCCGCGCCACGTACCGGTCGGCCACCGCGAGGTCGGCCTTCGCCGCGGTCATCGCCACGTTCGACAGGAAGTTGCCGAAGAACGGCCAGCGCCGGGCCATCTCCGCCAGGGTGTCGGCATGCCCGGCGGCGCGGGCGGCTGCCAGCCCCGTGCCCACCCCGTACCAGCCGGGCACGATCTGGCGTGCCTGGGTCCACCCGAAGACCCAGGGGATCGCCCGCAGCCCGGCCAGGCCGGAGCCGGTCGTGGTACGCCGCGCCGGGCGCGAGCCCAGGTGCAGGTCGGCCAGCTGCTCGACCGGCGTCGCGGCGGCGAAGTAGTCGGGCAGGTCCGGGTGGTCCACGAGCGCGCGGTAGGCCGCGAAGGCCGCACCGCTGGTGAGCTCCATGACCTCGTCCCAGGCGGCCAGGGTCGCCTCGTCAAGCACCGGGGCCCGGTGCAGCACCGTCCCGCGCAGGGTCGCAGCCAGGGTCTGGCGCAGGTTCTCGCGAGCCAGGACGGGCAGCAGGTACTTGTCGGAGATCACCTCGCCCTGCTCGGTGACCTTGATCTGGCCGTCGAGGACCCCGGGCGGCTGGGACATGATCGCCTCGTAGGTGGGCCCCCCGCCGCGGCCCACGGTCCCACCCCGGCCGTGGAACAGCCGCAGGCGCACCCCGTGGGCGGCGCAGACGTCGCGCAGCCGCCGCTGGGCCAGGTGGATCTCCCACTGGGAGGTCGTGATCCCCGCGTCCTTGTTCGAGTCCGAGTAGCCGAGCATCACCTCGAGGTGGTCCCCGCGCAGGGCCACGAGCTCGCGGAAGGCGGGGTCGGCCAGCAGCGCCCCCACGAGCTCGCCGGCGGCCCGCAGCTCGGCGACCGTCTCGAGCAGCGGCACGAAGCCGATGCGGGCGACCCCGGCGGGCAGGTCGACCAGGCCGGCCTCGCGGGCCAGCACGGCGGCGGCCAGGACGTCGTCGGCGCCCTTCGTCATCGAGATGATGTAGGACTCGCACACCTCGGGGCCGTAGCGGTCCAGGGCCGCACGCACGGCCACGAAGGTGTCGTACGTGCGCCGGCCGGCCTCGTCGAGGGGGGGCGGCACCGGGGCCAGGGGCCGCCGGCTGGCGAGCTCGGCGGCCAGCAGGGCGAACCGCTCGCCCGGGTCCAGGGCGGCGTAGGCCCGGTCGATCTCGCCGAGCCGGTCCACGAGCTGGCCCACCGCGTGGTGGTGCGCCGCGGCGTGCTCGCGCACGTCGAGGGTGGCCAGCGACAGCCCGAACGCTGCCACGACCCGCATCGTGCGGGCCACCGAGCCGGCCGCGATGAGGGCGCCGCGGTTCGCGACCAGCGAGGCCCGGATGAGGTCGAGGTCGGCGAGCAGCTCGGCGGTGGTGCGGTAGTCGCGTCCGGGCTCGTGGGGGCGGCCCTCGGCCTGCCGTGCGCGGGTGTGGCGCAGCTTCGCGTGGATGCAGGTGAGCTTGAGCCGATAGGGCTCCTCGGCGTTGAGCCGGCGGAACCGCGGGTCGAGGTCGGGCAGCGCGGCCAGGTCGGCCTCCAGCGAGGCGCGCAGCGCTGGTGCGGCCGGCGCGATCCGCTCGGAGACCGACAGCTGCCCGGACAGCGCCTCGATGTGCGGCAGCAGGGCGCGCACCGCGTGGTCGTGCTGCAGGGCCAGGACGCCCAGGGTCGTCTCCGGGGTCACGAACGGGTTGCCGTCGCGGTCCCCGCCGATCCAGGAGCCGAACGTGAGCACGCGGCTGGCCGGGTCCACCGGCACCCCGACGGCGGCCCCGGCCTCGGCGAACTCGCCGAGCACCTCGCTGGCCGCCCCGGCGGCGAGGTCGTCGAGGTAGAACAGCGCGTTGCGCGCCTCGTCGCTGACCTGCGGCTTCTCCAGGCGCAGCTCGTCGGTCTGCCACAGCAGGTCGATCGCCTCGGCGATGTCGCGGTCGGAGGTGGGCGTGCGGGGCTGGTCGAGCAGCTCGGCGATCCGGGTCAGCTTGAGCAGCACCGAGCGGCGGGAGGCCTCGGTGGGGTGGGCGGTGAACACGGGGCGGGCGGCGACCGAGCCGAACCCGGCGGCCACGTCCGCGTTGGTCAGCGTGCCGGCGTCCAGCGCGTCGCGGATGGCGGCGCCGGCGCGGGCCAGCGGGCCACCCGACCGGTCCCGCTCGGTGGTGAGCGCGCGGGCGCGGTGCACCTGCTCGGCCACGTTCGCCAGCGCGAAGTACAGGGAGAACGCGCGGGCCAGGGTGGTGGCGCGGTCCAGGGGGAGGTCGTCGATGAGGTCCGCGGCCCGCTGGGGGTCCTCGCGCACCAGCGCCCGCACGTGCTCCACGATGGCGAAGGTCTCCTCGCCCGCCTGGCGGACCAGGGCCTCGCCGAGCAGGTCACCGAGCCGGCGGATGTCCTCGCGCAGCGGCGCGTCGTCGAGGGCGGCCAGCGGCGTCATGCCTGCGGATGCTAGCCGCGATCGGCGCGCCCGCCTCCTGGCCGCGGACGGCGGAACGCCGGTCGGGGCCCTTCCTGGGCGCGAATGCCGTCGATGCCGACGACGGCCGGGTATGGGGGGAATGCGGGCGGGTATTTGCGGGTGAATTGTCGGTCCCTTGACGTCCGGACAGGGGAAATCCGTATGGGCGGGGTGGCTTGGGTGCGGATGACGGATAGGATCTTCGCAACGCAAATTCGACGGGGAGGAAATGGAGTCCGGAATGGCCCGCAAGGTGCAGGTCCTCCTCGAGGATGACATCGACGGCGGCGAGGCTGCCGAGACCATCGCATTCGCCCTCGACGGCCGGTCCTACGAGATCGACCTGAACGAGCGCAATGCCAAGAAGCTGCGTGACGCCCTCGCGCCCTGGGTCGGCGCGGCCCGTCGCGCTGGCAGCGCCACCGAGCCCCGGCAGCGTGGGTCGCGGCGAGCCACCGACACCGCCGACATCCGTCGCTGGGCCGCCGAGCACGGCATCCCGGTGAGCTCCCGCGGTCGCATCTCGGCCGACCTGCGCGCTCGGTACGAGGCGGCCCACTAGCCGCCGCCCGGCGCTGGGGCGGCCCCCCGGGTGTGGTGCGGGGTGTTCGCCCACGGCGCACGCCGGCGTGGAACGCGGGGCCCGCCGGTCGGTGTTGAGCAGGGCGACAGGCCCTCATCGGGCGGGCGGCGCCTCGGGCGCGTGTGCGCGTCGGGGGGAGGGGTTAGAGTGGCGATCCCGGGTCACCCGGAGTCGCCGTGACGAAAGAGGCGCGCATGTTCGAACGGTTCACCGACCGCGCTCGTCGAGTGGTCGTGCTCGCGCAGGAAGAAGCGCGGATGCTGAACCACAACTACATCGGCACCGAGCACATCCTGCTCGGGCTGATCCACGAGGGTGAGGGCGTCGCCGCCAAGGCCCTCGAGAGCCTCGGCATCTCGCTGGACGCCGTGCGCCAGCAGGTCGAGGAGATCATCGGCCAGGGCCAGCAGGCGCCCAGCGGGCACATCCCGTTCACGCCGCGGGCCAAGAAGGTGCTCGAGCTGTCCCTGCGCGAGGCGCTGCAGCTGGGCCACAACTACATCGGCACCGAGCACATCCTCCTGGGCCTGATCCGCGAGGGCGAGGGCGTGGCAGCCCAGGTGCTGGTCAAGCTCGGCGCGGACCTCAACAAGGTGCGCCAGCAGGTCATCCAGCTGCTCAGCGGCTACCAGGGCAAGGAGCCGGCAGCGGCCGGCGCCGGGGCCGGGCCGCAGGAGGGCACCCCGTCGGGGTCGCTGGTGCTCGACCAGTTCGGCCGCAACCTCACGAAGGACGCCCGCGAGAGCAAGCTCGATCCCGTCATCGGTCGCGAGAAGGAGATCGAGCGGGTCATGCAGGTGCTCTCGCGGCGCACCAAGAACAACCCCGTGCTCATCGGTGAGCCCGGCGTGGGCAAGACCGCGGTCGTCGAGGGCCTGGCCCAGATGATCGTGCGCGGCGAGGTGCCCGAGACGCTCAAGGACAAGCACCTCTACACCCTCGACCTCGGCGCGCTCGTGGCCGGCTCGCGCTACCGCGGCGACTTCGAGGAGCGCCTGAAGAAGGTGCTCAAGGAGATCAAGACCCGCGGGGACATCATCCTGTTCATCGACGAGATGCACACCCTCGTCGGGGCGGGTGCCGCCGAGGGCGCGATCGATGCGGCGAGCATCCTCAAGCCCATGCTGGCCCGTGGGGAGCTGCAGACGATCGGGGCGACCACCCTCGACGAGTACCGCAAGTACGTCGAGAAGGACGCCGCGCTCGAGCGGCGGTTCCAGCCCATCCAGGTGATGGCGCCGACCGTGCCGCACACCATCGAGATCCTCAAGGGCCTGCGCGACCGGTACGAGGCGCACCACCGGGTCTCGATCACCGACGCCGCGCTCGCGGCCGCCGCCCGCCTGTCGGACCGCTACATCTCCGACCGGCAGCTGCCCGACAAGGCGATCGACCTCATCGACGAGGCAGGCTCCCGGCTGCGCATCCGCCGCATGACCGCCCCGCCGGACCTGCGCGAGTTCGACGAGCGGATCGCGACCGTGCGCCGCGAGAAGGAGTCCGCGATCGACGCGCAGGACTTCGAGAAGGCCGCCAGCCTG
>JALOLK010000097.1 GCA_025456015.1 Candidatus Nanopelagicales bacterium | reverse complement strand
GAACGCACCCTGGATCACCCACTCGCTGAACGGCTCGGTGGGGACGGGCGAGGCGTCCACGACGCCGGTGGCGGTGAGCACGGCGGCCCGGTGCTCGTCCGTGGTGGCCGGGGTGATCCGGTCGACCATCGTCGTGGCGAACGACACGTGGCTGGCGAGCCAGTCCGCCAGCGTCGGGTCGACCAGGGCCGCGAGGTCCTCGACCACCGCGGCCAGCGCGGGGCCGTTCTCGGGCAGGTTGTCGCAGGGCACCACCGTCACCGGGGCGCGCCCGGCCGCCCGTCGGGCCAGGAACCCGGACACGAGGCGACCCGGGGTGGTGCGCACGACCGCGGTGGGATCGCCGCGCAGGGCGGCGACGTCGGCCTGCACGTCCGCACGGGTGGCGTCGAGGCGACCGTCGGCAGCGCGCAGGTAGCCGGCCTCGGTGACCGTGAGGGTGACCACAGCCAGGCCCGGCGAGCGCCAGTAGCCCAGCCACGCGTCATGGTCGGCGGCCGGGTGGACCGCGGAGACGCTGGAGATCACCTCGTACGAGTCGGCGTCCGCGCCACGGGTGATCAGCGTGTAGAGGCCGTCCTGCGGGTTCAGGGCCTCCGCCATGGCTGCCGAGCGACCGGTGAAGGCGGCGATCCCCCAGGCCGGGGCGTCGGTCGCGTTGTCGGTGTACCAGGCCTGGTGGGCGCGGAAGAAGTTGCCCAGCCCGACGTGCACGATCCGCACCGGGGCGACCGGCCGGCCGTGGCCGGAGGCCCGGGACAGCCGGGGAGCCTTGGCGGTGTCGTCGATGCTCACAGCTTGAACGCCTTCCGGGGGTTGGCCACGACCAGGTCGTGGGCGGTGTCGAGGGCCTCGTCCATGGTCAGGCGATGGTCGGCGACCAGCGTGGCCAGGAAGGCCGAGTCCATCCGGCGGTTGGTGTCGTGCCGAGCCGGGATGGACAGGTACGCCCTGGTGTCGTCGATGAAGCCGGAGGTCCGGGCGAAGCCGGCGGTCTCGGTCACCGCGCTGCGGTAGCGGCGCATCGCCTCGGGGGAGTCGATGAACCACCACGGGGCCCCGATGTAGACCGAGGGGTAGAAGCCTGCCAGCGGCGCGAGCTCGCGGGAGTACACCGTCTCGTCGATGGTGAAGAGGACGACCTGGAAGCCCGGCGAGGTGCCGAAGGCGGCGAGCATCGGCTGCACGGCGTTGGTGAACTCCACCGCCATGGGGATGTCCCCGCCGACGTCGGCGCCGAAGCGCTCGAAGGTGGGGGTGTGGTGGTTGCGGAACACCGCGGGGTGCATCGTCATGACCAGGCCGTCCTCGGAGGCCATCCGGGCCTGCTCGAACATGAACGCCCGGCGCAGGGTGTGCCCCTCCTCCACGGTGATCTGCCCGGCGCGGGCCCTGGCGTACAGCCGTTCGGCCTCGGCGGGCTCCAGGGGCTCGACCCGGGCGTCGCGGTGGGAGTGGTCGGTGGAGACCGCGCCGTTGGCCTTGAAGAACGCGCGACGGTCCTCCATGACGGCGACCCAGCCGGCGTAGGTGCCGACGTCGATGCCGCA
Organism: Candidatus Nanopelagicales bacterium; assembly: GCA_025456015.1. Taxonomy (GTDB): domain Bacteria; phylum Actinomycetota; class Actinomycetes; order S36-B12; family CAIYMF01; genus Prado023. The sequence goes on along the minus strand of JALOLK010000097.1, from coordinate 7,250 downwards.
GACCTCACCGAGGGTGTCCATGAGGCCGTTCCACGCCGGGGTCGCGGGCTCGAGGTAGCGGTCCGGGCGGAAGGTCGGGGCGACGTGGCCGTCCCAGGTCGGGTCGTCGGCCAGCGCGACGTGGTGGCGCAGGTCGTCGGCGGGGTCGTCGGTGGTCGCGAGGAACTCGATGCCCAGGCGCTCGTAGAGCGCCCGCGGCCGGAACTCGGGCGTGGCGAGCTTCGCGGCGATGGCGTCGTAGATCTGGTCGGCGGTGTCCGCCGAGGGCACCAGGTCGATGCCGAAGACGTCGACGAGCTCGGACTCGAGCCAGGACTTCACCGGCGTGCCTCGGTAGGCCTTCCAGTGCGAGCAGAGGATCCGGAACGCCGCACGGGCCTGCTCCGGGGTGAACTCGGCCTGGCCGACCCCCAGGTCGGCCAGGCTGACGCCATGGGCGTGCAGCATGCGGGTCACGTAGTGGTCGGGGGTGATCAGCAGCGAGGTCGGGTCGCTGAAGGGCGTGTCGTCGGCCAGCCACTGCGGCGGCACGTGGCCGTGCGGGGAGATGATCGGCAGGTCGCGCACCGCGGCGTAGAGCTCGCGCGCGATCGCGCGCGTCGTCGGGTCGGCGGGCAGCAGCCGATCGGGGTTCAGGGTGAGGGTTGCCATGTCCCGATGCTCGGCGCTGCCGCGATCGCTGGCAATCGGTTGCCGGGTGTTGCCGCCAGCCCTTGCCCGCGCCAGCGCCCAGGGGCAGGGTTGGTCCATGACCGACACCCTCGACGTCGTGGCCGATCTCGCCGGCCAGGCCCAGCGCATCGGCGGCCCGGACACCACCCTCACCTCCGAGCAGGTCCGGGAGTTCATCCTGGCGGCCCTCGGCGAGGCGGACCTGGACGGCCGCAGCGTGTGCCTGGTGATCCCGGACGGGACCCGCAGCAGCCCGTTGCCGCTGCTCCTCGGTGCCGTCCACGAGGCCCTGGCCGGCCGGGTCAGCCGGCTGACCGCCCTGATCGCCCTGGGGACCCACCAGGCGATGTCCGAGGCGGCCATCGCCAAGCACCTGGGCTACCGCGACGGCGGGCTCGAGGCGACCTACCCCGGCATGGTCGTGATGAACCACGAGTGGTGGAAGCCCGAGACGTTCGCCACCATGGGCACGATCAGCGCCGAGCGGGTCGGTGAGCTGACCGGGGGCCTGCTCACCCACCCGGCCGAGGTCTCGCTGAACCGGGCCGTCGTCGAGCACGACGTGGCCCTGGTCGTGGGCCCGGTCTTCCCGCACGAGGTCGTCGGCTTCTCCGGCGGGAACAAGTACTTCTTCCCCGGCATCGCCGGCCAGGAGATCATCGACCTCACCCATTGGGTCGGCGCCCTGATCACCAGCGCCGAGATCATCGGCACCCGTGGGATCACGCCGGTCCGGGCCCTGATCAACGAGGCCGTCGCGATGATCCCGACCGAGAAGCTGGCGGTCTGCGTCGTGGCCAAGTCCGGCACGCCGGACCTGCACGCGGTCACCTTCGGCACGACCGAGACCGCCTGGGCCGCGGCCGCCGAGGTGTCCGCCGAGACCCACGTCCGCTACCTCGACGCCCCCGTGCAGCGGGTGGTGTCGATCATCCCCACCAAGTACGAGGACATCTGGACGGCGGCCAAGGGCTTCTACAAGCTCGAGCCCGTCGTGGCCGACGGCGGCGAGGTCATCCTGTACGCGCCGCACGTCACCGAGATCTCGGCCACGCACCAGGAGATCTACGACATCGGCTACCACTGCCGGGACTACTTCGTGCAGCAGTGGGACCGGTTCAAGGACGTCCACTGGGGGGTCCTGGCCCACAGCACCCACTTGAGGGGCGCCGGGACCTACGACGAGGTGGCGGGGGAGCGCTGCCGCCTGGACGTCACCCTGGTGACGTCGATCCCCGAGGACAAGGTGCGCGGGGCGAACCTCGGGTACATCGCTCCCGCTGACTTCGACCTCGCCGCCTACGAGGCCGATCCGGAGACGCTGGTGGTGCCCAACGCCGGCGAGGTCCTGTTCCGGTTGCGCTGAGCCGTCGACCCCCGGACGACCAGCTTGACGGGAAGCACGTACGCCTGGCCCGCCCGGGGCTTGGCCCCGTGCAGCACGGCCAGCAGGTTGCGGACCGCCGTGGCACCCATGAACCGGATGGGGGCGGCGACCGTGGTGAGCGGGGGGGTGGTCAGCCGGGCGGTCAGGATGTCGTCGAAGCCGATGACGCTGAGGTCCTGGGGGAGCCGCATGCGGGCCCGCCGGGCGGCCGCCATGATCCCGATCGCCACCAGGTCGTTGTAGCCGACCACGGCGGTGGCCCCGTCGGCCAGCACCTCGTCGCCGATCCCGAGTCCGCCCTCGAAGGTCGGCACGACCGGTCCCACCCGCCGGGTCTGCAGACCCAGCTCCCGGGCGGTGTCGTGCAGCGCGCGCCACCGGGCGCCGTCGGTCCACGACGCCTCCGGGCCGGCCACGTAGGTGATGGACGTGTGGCCGAGGTCGCGCAGGTGTGCCACGGCCGCCCGCGCCCCGGCCCGGTTGTCCGTGACCACGCTGGGGATGTCGCCCAGCGCGTGGTTGAGCACGATGAGCGGGACCTGCTTGGCGATGGAGCGCAGCGCCAGCTCGGACATCCGCGAGCTGCCGATCACGATGCCCTCCACCACCGGCAGCAGCCGCTCCAGCGCCTCCCGCTCCAGGGCTCCCGACTCCTGGGCGTCGGCGAGCACCACGACGTAGTCCTCCTCGCTCGCCGCCATCTGCGCGCCGCGGATGAGCTCGGCGTAGAACGGGTTGGCCACGTCGGAGACCATCAGCCCGATCATGCGCGTCTTCGAGGTCGACAGCGCCCGGGCGATCGGGTTGGCCCGGTAGCCCAGCTGCTCGGCCACGGCGCGGATCCGGGCCGCCGTGTCGGCGTTCACCCGTCCGGGCCTGGCGAACGCCCGGGACACCGTCGAGGGGGCCACGCCGGCGACCTTGGCGACGTCGTAGATCGTCGGCGCGGGTGTGCGGGGGGCATCGACCACGCCGGCAGGCTAGGCGTGCCACGCGCCTCGTGGCAACCGCTTGCCGAGGAAGCCGCGCCCGGGCTGCGAGCGCGCCGGCCCGGCTCCGGCCGCCCCACCCTGGCGTCGAGTGTCGCCGCCGCCCTCCCGGGTCCTGCGGGCCCCGGCGACCGGGCCGGTGCTCCGGACAACACCTGGCAACCGATTGCCCATGGCTGGCGGGACTGGCTCAATGGTCGCCAGGACCACCACCGCGGTCGTCCCGAGCGGCCCGCGCAACGCCCAGCCCGATCCCGACCCCAGCGAAGGACAGTGAGAACCCGATGACCACCCACCTCACCTCGACGACCGCCACCGCCCAGGTGGGCGTGCTCGGCATGGGCGTGATGGGCAGCAACCTGGCCCGCAACTTCGCCAGCCGTGGCTACACCGTGGCCCTGTACAACCGCTCCCGCGGCCGCACGGACGTGGTCATGGCCGCCCACGGCAGCGAGGGCGACTTCGTCCCCTCGTTCACGGTCGAGGACTTCGTGGCCAGCCTCGAGCGGCCCCGACGGGTCGTGCTCATGGTGGTCGCCGGACCTGCCACGGACGCCGCGATCGCGTCGCTGCTGCCCCACCTCGAGCCCGGCGACATCATCGTCGACGGGGGCAACTCCCACTTCCCGGACACCCGCCGCCGCGAGGCCGACCTGCGGGCCAAGGGGTTCCACTTCGTCGGCGCCGGGATCTCCGGCGGTGAGGAGGGCGCCCTGAAGGGCCCGTCGATCATGCCCGGCGGCCCGGCCGAGTCCTACGCGGTGCTCGGGCCCATGCTGGAGAGCATCGCCGCGGTGGTCGACGGCGTGCCGTGCTGCACCCACGTGGGTCCGGACGGTGCCGGCCACTTCGTCAAGATGGTGCACAACGGCATCGAGTACGCCGACATGCAGCTCATCGCCGAGGCCTACGAGCTGCTGCGCCAGGGCCTGGGCGCCACGCCGGCGGAGATCTCGGCGATCTTCGCGGAGTGGAACACCGGCGACCTCGAGTCGTTCCTCATCGAGGTGACCGCCGAGGTGCTGGCCCATGTCGACGCCGAGACCGGCCAACCGTTCGTCGACGTGGTCGTCGACCAGGCCGGGCAGAAGGGCACCGGCCGGTGGACCGTGCAGAACGCCCTGGACCTCGGGGTGCCGATCACCGGGATCGCCGAGGCCACCTTCGCGCGCGCCCTGTCCAGCTCGGTCCCGCAGCGCGAGGCCGCCCGCGGCGTGCTGCCCGGGCACGCCGGCACCTGGCAGGTCGAGGACCGCGCCGCGTTCGTCGAGGACATCCGCCAGGCGCTCTACGCCTCCAAGGTCGTCGCCTACTCGCAGGGCTTCGACCAGATCGCCGCCGCCAGCGCCGAGTACGGCTGGAACATCGACCGCGGGGCCATGGCCCGCATCTGGCGGGGCGGCTGCATCATCCGCGCCCGCTTCCTCAACCGGATCACGGAGGCCTACGAGCGCGACCCGGACCTGGCGCTGCTGCTGGCCGACCCGTACTTCGCCGTGGCGGTGGGCTCCGGCGTGCCCGCCTGGCGCCGCATCGTCGCCCAGGCGGCGCTCAACGGCGTCGCCACGCCGGCCTTCGCCTCGTCGCTGAGCTACTACGACGGCCTGCGCGCCGAGCGGACCTCCGCGGCGATCATCCAGGGCCAGCGCGACCTCTTCGGCGCGCACACCTACCAGCGCGTGGACAAGCCGGGCATCTTCCACACCCTGTGGTCCGGCGACCGCAGCGAGGTCGGTGCCTGACCGGGCGGGCCGTCCCAACCGGCCCGGGGATCCGGCTGCCGGCACCGGACGTGCCCCGGATGCCCACGAGTGGCCCCGGGCCGGCGTCCGCGGCAGGGTGGGACATCGGGGTCCGCCCGGCCCGGCCGCGGTGGTCCCACGCAGTGAGGAGGTGCCCATGTCCGCGACCCAGCTGGCCGCCCAGCCCGCGTGGCGCCGACCGCTGCCCACGGCCGAGCGGGCGATGGCCGATCGCGTCGCCGCTGCCATCGGCACGCCGGACCGGCTGGGCGTCGCCTTCTCCGGCGGGGTCGACTCCGCCGTGCTGCTGGCGCTGGCCGCCCGCGCCCTCGGCCCGGCGCGCACGCTCGCCGTGCTGGGCGTCTCGCCGAGCCTCGCCGCCACCGAGCGATCCGCGGCGCACGACCTGGCCGGCGACATCGGCGTGCCCCTCGTCGAGGTCCGGACCTTCGAGGGGGACGACCCGGCCTACCGTGCCAACGGCCCGGACCGCTGCTTCCACTGCAAGGACGAGCTGTTCACCCGGATCTCCGACACGGTGGCCGACCGGTACGGGCTCACGGCCGTGGCGTACGGCGAGAACGCCGACGATGCGCGGCGGCCCGACCGCCCCGGCTCGGCAGCCGCCCGCGACCACGCGGTCCTGCGGCCGCTGGTCGAGGCCGGCCTGGCCAAGGCCGACGTGCGCGCGGTGGCCCGTGCCCTGCGCCTGGCCAACGCCGACAAGCCGGCGGCCCCCTGCCTGGCGTCGCGGATCCCGCACCACGAGGTGGTGACCCCCGAGAAGCTCGCGCAGGTCGAGGCCGCGGAGCGCGCGGTCGCCGCCCTGGGGTTCGCCGACTGCCGGGTGCGCCACCACGGCGACGTCGCACGCATCGAGCTCCCCGTCGACGAGCTGCCCCGGGCGGTGGCCGACCCGGTGCGCGAGCCGCTGCTCGACGGGGTGCGGGCCGCGGGCTTCCGGTTCGTGGCGCTGGACGTCGCCGGCGTCCAGTCCGGCGCCTTCACCCTGCCCCTGGTCGGCGTGCATGGCTGAGCCGACCTGGACCGCGCCCGAGCCGCTGCGCCGTGTCGCCGAGCTCGACCACGACCGAGCCCACCGGCGCGGCTTCCCCGAGGCGGTGTACTGCGAGGCGAAGACGCCCGCGCAGGTCCGCGCGATCGCCGCCGAGGTGCGCGAGCGGGGCGGCCCCATGCTCTTCACCCGCGCGCGCCCCGAGCACGCCGAGGCGGTCCGGGCCGAGCTCCCCGACGCCGGCCACGACGCCGAGGCCCGGCTGCTCATGTGGCCGGCCGCGCCGCCGCAGCCCACGGGTGGGCTCGTGGTGGTCGCCTGCGCCGGCACCGCCGACCTGCCCGTGGCCCGCGAGGCCCTGCTCACCGCCCGGCACCTCGGCCGGCCCGCGGAGCTGGTCCTCGACGTGGGCGTGGCCGGCCTGCACCGGGTGCTCGGCCGGCTCGACCTGCTGCGCACCGCCCGGGCGGTGGTCGTCGTCGCTGGCATGGACGGCGCGCTGCCCAGCGTCGTGGCCGGGCTGGTCGCGGCCCCGGTGGTCGCGGTGCCGACGTCGGTGGGCTACGGCGCCGCGTTCGAGGGGCTCGCCGCGCTGCTCACGATGCTGAACTCCTGCGCACCCGGCGTGGCCGTGGTGAACATCGACAACGGGTACGGCGCGGGCCACCTCGCCGCGCAGATCGCGGCACCGCGATGAGCGCCGCCATCGGGGGTCGCGACGGCTGGGTGGACGCCCGCCTCGGCGTGGCCGGGGACATGCTCGTGGGGGCGCTGGTCGACGCCGGCGCCCCGCTCGAGGTCCTCCAGGCCGCGGTCGACGCGGTCCTCCCGGGGGCCGCGCGGCTGGCCGCCGACGAGGTGACGCGCGCCGGCCTGCGGGCCGTCCACGTCACCGTGACCAGCCTGGCGCCGGACCCGCCCCACCGCCGCTGGACCGACATCCGGGCAGCGCTCGAGGCCGCCCCGCTCGCCCCGTCGGTCCGGGCCGGCGCGCAGGCCGTGTTCGCCCGGCTGGCCGTCGCCGAGGCGGCCGTCCACGGCACCTCCCCCGAGGACGTCCACTTCCACGAGGTCGGCGCCTGGGACTCCGGGCACGGTCCGCACCGCCCACGGCGAGCTGCCCGTGCCGGTGCCGGCCGTGCTGCAGCTCGCCGCAGGGTGGCAGGTGCACGCCGGGGGCGACGGCGAACTGGCGACCCCCACGGGGGTGGCCCTGGTCACGACCCTGGCCGAGGCGTGCGAGGAGCTGCCGCCCCTGGCGCTGTCCGGGGTGGGCATCGGCGCCGGGAGCCGGGACACCCCGGGCCGCCCGAACGTCGTGCGGCTCGTGCTCGGCGCCCGGCTCCGCGCCGTTCCCGCGACCGGGGCGGCCGAGCCGGGCAGCGCGGTGGTGATCGAGGCCAACGTCGACGACCTGGACCCCCGGGTGTGGCCCGGGGTGCTCG
>JALOLK010000020.1 GCA_025456015.1 Candidatus Nanopelagicales bacterium | reverse complement strand
CGCCGCCGGCCAGCTTGGCCAGCCGCTCCTGCAGCTTCTCGCGATCCCAGTCGGAGTCGGTCTCGGCGATCTGCCGGCGGATCTGGGCGACCCGGTCGGTGACCGCGTCGTGCGCGCCGCCGCCGTCGACGATCGTGGTCTCGTCCTTGGTGACGACGATGCGCCGCGCGGTGCCCAGCACGTCGAGGCCCACCTGGTCGAGCTTGAGGCCGACCTCGCTGGAGACCACCTGGCCACCGGTGAGGGTGGCGATGTCCTCGAGGATGGCCTTGCGGCGGTCGCCGAACGCCGGGGCCTTCACGGCCACCGCGTTGAACGTGCCACGGATCTTGTTCACGACCAGCGTGGACAGCGCCTCGCCCTCGACGTCCTCGGCGATCACGAGCAGCGGCTTGCCGGCCTGCATCACCTTCTCGAGCAGCGGCAGCACCTCGGCGATCGCGGCCACCTTGCCCTGCACGAGCAGGATCAGCGCATCCTCGAGGACGGCCTCCATGCGCTCGGGATCAGTGACGAAGTAGGGCGAGAGGTAGCCCTTGTCGAACTGCATGCCCTCGGTGAACTCCATCTCCAGCGAGGTGGTCGAGGACTCCTCGACGGAGATGACGCCGTCCTTGCCGACCTTGTCGAACGCGTCGGCGATGAGTCCGCCGATCTCCGCGTCCTGGCTGGAGATGGTCGCGACCTGGGCGATCTCGTCGCGTCCCTGCACCTCGCGGGCGGAGTCGACCAGCGCGCTGGTGACCGCCTCGACGGCCGCGGCCATGCCGCGCTTCACGGCGACCGGCGCGGACCCGGCGGTGACCACCTTGAGGCCCTCGCGCACCATGGCCTGGGCCAGGACCGTGGCCGTGGTGGTGCCGTCGCCGGCCACGTCGTTGGTCTTGGTGGCGACCTCCTTGGCCAGCTGCGCGCCGAGGTTCTCGTAGGGGTCGGACAGCTCGATCTCGCGCGCGATCGTCACGCCGTCGTTGGTGATCGTGGGGGCGCCCCACTTCTTGTCGATGACGACGTTGCGCCCCTTGGGCCCCAGCGTCACCTTCACGGCGTCGGCGAGGGCGTTCACGCCGCGCTCGAGCGAGCGCCGGGCGCTCTCGTCGAAGTCCAGGATCTTGGCCATGTGGTTCCTGCTCCCTTGGTGGATGCCTGACATGCCGGCGCCCCGGCCCCGAGGGATGGGACCGGGGCGCCGTACGGGTGGTTCGGCTACTTCTCGACGACCGCGAGCACGTCGCGCGCCGACAGGAGCAGGTACTCCTCGCCGTTGTACTTGATCTCGGTGCCGCCGTACTTCGAGTAGATGACGATGTCGTCCACCTTCACGTCGAGCGGGATGCGCTTCTCGCCGTCCTCGTCGAAGCGACCGGGGCCGACCGCGAGGACCTTGCCCTCCTGGGGCTTCTCCTTGGCGGTGTCCGGGATGACGAGGCCGGACGCCGTCGTCTGCTCGGCGTCGAGCGGCTGGACGAGGATCCGGTCCTCGAGTGGCTTGATGCTGGCCACAGTCTGACCTCCCCTTCGAGGGATGTAGGTATGGGTCCGATGTGCTGCGAGCGGGCCGTACCGTCGTCGCGGTGCCGGCGCGACCTGCGTCGCTGGTAGCACTCACTCTGGTCGAGTGCTAGGCCAAACCGTATCACCAACTGGCACTCGGCGCGCAAGAGTGCCAGTCCCGCCCGAGCCGTGGTCCAGACTGGCCGACGTGGACCCGCTGGACGCGCTGCTCACCCCCGAGGGCCGTGCCCTCGTCGAGCGACTCACGCCGTGGGACGAGGGGCGCGCCCTGGCGGTGCTTGCCGCGGTGCGCCGGGAACCGGCCTGGGCGTCGCGGCCCGACGTCGTGGCCGCGGCGGCCAGCCAGGCGCGCCTGCGCACCCGGGCGGCCGCCCGCTTCCCGGGCGGGGCCCGCTGGTGGACCGCCGACGGCCTCGAGCAGGCGACCCGCCCCGCGGTCGCCGCACGGCATGCGGCGCGGTTCGCGGCCGCGGGCATCCAGCACGTGGCCGACCTCGGCTGCGGGGACGGCTCGGACGCCCTGGCCCTCGCCGCGGCGGGCCTCGCGGTGCTGGCCGTGGACCGTGATCCCGACGCGCTGTGGGCGCTGCGGGCCACCGCGGCCGACCGGGGCCTCGCGGTGGACACCCGGCTGGCCGACGTGACGGGTCCCGGTGGCTGGTGGCACGAGGGGTCCCCGCCGGCCGCGTCCGGCTGCTTCGTCGACCCGGCGCGTCGGGCGGGCGGGGCGCGGCGGGCCGCCCCGCACGCCTGGTCGCCGCCGTGGTCGTGGGTCGTGGCCCTCGCCCAACGGGTGCCCGCGACGGGCGCGAAGGTGGCCCCGGGGATCGCCCACGAGGCCCTGCCCGCGGACGCCCAGGCCGAGTGGGTGAGCGTCGACGGGGACCTCGTGGAGGCCGGGGTGTGGTGGGGGCCCCTGCGCACGGGGCGCGCGCGCCGGACGGCGACCGTGCTGCGCGGCACCGGCACCGCCACCCTCGACGACGCCGACGGCGTCCCCACGCCCCCGGTCGGGCCGGCGGCCGCGTGGCTGGTCGAGCCCGATCCCGCGGTCATCCGCGCCGGCCTCGTGGGGGTCCTGGCCGAGCGGCTCGGCGGGCACCTCGTGGATCCGCGGATCGCCTATGTGCTGACCGACGCGCGCCCCGAGCCCGGTCCGTTCGCCAGCCGGTACGCCGTCCTCGAACCGCTGCCGATCGCCCGCAAGGCGCTGCGGGCGCGGCTGCGCGCCCTGGGCTACGGCGACGTCGTGGTGAAGAAGCGCGGCATCGCGGTGGTCCCCGAGGAGCTGCGGGCCGCGCTGCGCCTGGACGGCACGGGCCCGACCGCGACCCTCGTGCTCACCCGCACCGACGCCGGCCCGCTGGCCCTGCTGGTGGCACCCGCCTGACCCACCCAGCCGCCCCTACCCGGCCGCGGCCGACAGGACGAGCGCCCAGGGCGGATCCAGCCCCGGCCAGGAGCCGACCTCGAGGACGCCGACGGGCCAGGTGCCCGGCACGGGGGAGCCCGCTGCGCCGCGCTCGTCGCCGCGGGCATCCGCCGGCGGCACCGCTGCCGGCGCCGGGTCGCCCGCAGGCGCCGGTGGGGCGTCGGGGTTGGGCACCAGCAGGACCGTGATGCGCCGCTGCTCACCGGGCGGCAGGGCGATGCGCCCTCGCGGGTCCACCTCGGAGCGCTGGTCGATCCGCACCGGCAGGTAGCGGGAGTTCCGGGCCCCCGGGAACAGGCTCACCCGGTACTCCCCGGCCGGGATGGGGCCGAACTGCAACGGCCCGTCCCTGCCCAGCGCGCCACCGTCACCGGTGCCGATCGTGGCCGGATCGCTGCCCCCGGCCGTGCCCTCGGTGTGCGCCTGCAGCCCGCTGCCCGACCACACGAGCAGGCGGTCGCGCACCCCGGGCAGGTAGCTGAGCAGGGGGGCCGACTCGGAGATGAGCTCCGCGCCGCCCAGCCGGATGGGCGCCCCGGTCTCGGCGTCGACGACGTCGACGGTCAACCACGACCCGCGCCGCAGCACGACGTCGATCCCGGTCAGGGCCTGGCCACCGGCGATCCGCAGCCAGCCCTCGCGACCGGTGCCCTCCTCGCGGTGGAACGCCTCGAGCAGGCCGCTGCCCTGGGCCCACGCGTGCAGCAGCATCCCCGCGCCGGGGGGGACGCCGCGCAGGTGGTAGCGGCCGTCCTGCGCGGTCTGGGCCACCATCGGGCAGCGGCCCCGGCAGCCGATGAGGGCCACCGAGGCGCCGGCCACCGGCTGCCCGGCGTCGTCGCGCACGGTGCCCCGGATGGAGCCACCCCGCTCGAGGCCGACCACCAGGCCCCGGGTGTGCCGGGCGCCGTCCAGGCGGGTGGCCACCTGCGGGTAGCCCACGGTGTCGAACCACTGGCTGAGGTGGTCGCCCCCCATGGGGGCGTCGATGCGCACGGCGACGGGGACGGGCGGCAGGTCGGCCAGGGTGAACGCCCCGTCCGGCCCGACCGACAGCGCTGGCGCGCCGACCGACTCGGTGGCCTCCGAGCCGGCGTGGGCCGAGAGCACCGCGCCGGGGATGCCCTCGCCCGTGCGGGCGTCCACGACGCGCCCGCGCACGCTGCCGCCGCGGGGCAGCGCGACGTCGGCGCGCAGGCCCGGGCGCACCACGAGCACGACGGCCTGCTCGAAGGTGAAGGCCTGCGGGTAGTAGGTGGAGACGACCCCGCCCACGGCCGGTGCGCGCACGTGCACCTTCACGTGGGACGAGGGGACCGCGGCGAAGGCGTAGCGGCCCTGCTCGTCGGTGCGGGTGCCCTCGCCGAGCCCCGCCCACCCGCCGGAGGCCGTCACCGGCAGGTAGCGCACCCAGGCGTGCGCCACCGGCTGGCCCGCCGCGGTGACCACCCCGATCAGCGGAGGGCCCGCGGCCGCCGCCGGTGCGGCCGGCACGAGCAGGCCGGCGAGCACGGCGAGCCCGCCGAGCAGCGCGCGCATCCGTCGCCCAGCCACCTGCCCATCGTGCGCCCGGCCCAGCGGCCCGGCAAGGGCGGTCAGTCCCGGCGGCCCGGGACGGTCGGGTCGGGGTCCGCAGCCAGGAAGCCGTCCTCGATGGCCGCGCGGTGCATGTCGGACTTCGAGCGGACGGAGCGGTGCGCCTGGGCGTACTTGGCCCGCACCCGGTCCAGGTACTCCTTCGCGGTGGCGGGGCTGACGTTCATGCGCCGTGCCACCGAGTCCAGCTTCATCCCCGAGGCGTACAGCCGCAGCGCGGTGAGCTCCTGGATGCTCAGGTTCGGCACGTCCTCGGGGGCCTCGGCCAGGATCGAGGCCATCTCCGGGGTGAGGAAGCCCTCCCCGCTGGCCACCCGCCGGATCGCGGTGAGCAGCGACTCGGGGTCCTCGCGCTTGGACATGTAGCCCAGGGCGCCGGCGGCCAGGCCCTGGCGCACCACCCGGGGGCTGCCCAGCGCACTGACGATGAGCACCCGGCAGCCGCCGGCCCGGAACTGCCCGACGAGGTCGGCCAGCGGCGGAGCGTTCCCGCCGAGGTCCAGGTCGAGCAGGACGACATCGGCTCCCTCGCCCGCGGCGAGCGCGGCCGGGATGTCCTCGCCGGAGTAGGCCACCTCGATGGTCGGCGCGTTCGCGCCGAGCCAGGCCACCAGGCCCTGGTGGAACAGCGCGTGGTCGTCGAGGATCACGACACGGATGGCGTCACCCATGGGGGCCAACCTAGCGTGCCGCCACGAGCGGCCTCGGGGACGCCGACTGGTCGGACCGGCGCAGCCACGTCCACTCCACGGTGATGATGTCGCCGCCGAAGTCGCGCCAGGCCTCGCCGGCCACCCGGTGCACGCGTGACTCCAGCGCCGCTCCGGCGTGGGCGACGCGGGGGCCGGCCAGGGTCACAGTCAGCGTGCCCCGGCCCGGCTCGTCCCAGGCCGAGATCGTGACCGAGCAGCCGGGCGCCAGGGCCGCGGCGGTGTCGAGCACGCCCCCGACCTGGCCGATCGTGCGCATCGGCGGCCGGCACGTGGCCAGCGAGCCGCGCACCGTGACCCGGCAGCCCGCCGCGTGCAGCAGCCGCAGCCAGATCCGGGCTGGCCGGCGCAGCCGCTCCGGCGCTCGGCCCACCGCCAGCAGCGCACGCAGGAAGCCCGCCTCGGCCCGGCACGCCTCCCGGGTGGCGGTCGTGGCCGGGGGCATGCGCCCCTCGGCGATGGCGCCGAGCAGCTGCTGGGCCGAGGCCAGGGTGTCGGCCACCCACAGCTCCTCCTCGGCCCGGATGCTCTGCTGGGTGCGGATGCGCACCTCGGCCTGGGCGGCCTCGGCCCGCACTGCGGCGTACTGGTCGCCGACCCGGCCCATCCGCTTGGCGAACAGCCAGATGGCGATGAGGCCGGCCAGGAAGTAGATCCCCGAGCCGGTGACTGCTGGCCCGCAACCGAACCCCTGCTGCACCCAGACCACCGCAGCGACCGCATGGGAGATGCCCATGGCCACGAGGATGGTCAGCACGGTGGCGGCCCGCGGGGCGAGCAGCAGCAGCGCCGCCACGAGCGGCACCCGCACGTCGAGCAGGACGCCCTGGCCCAGGAGCGTGGAGCAGGAGGGATCGGTGAGCAGGGCCAGCGCGCCGAGCAGGACGTAGGTCACGCCCACGAGCACCAGGTGACGGGCCGCGATCCGCTGGCCCCCACGGGCCCGGTCCACCAGCCAGCCGGCCACGCCGACGGCGACGAGCGGGGGGGCCAGGGCGGGCAGCGGGTGTGCGTAGGCCGACCAGCCCAGCACGACCAGGGCGACCGAGAACCCCGCCATGACGGCCCCGACCACGACAGCCACGCCGGCCATCCGGACCAGCAGGTCCCCGCCGATGCTCGACGGTGGCTCGGGCGGCGGCTGCCAGGAGAGCAGCACGGCGGTCCCCACGCCCTGCGGCCCGGGGCTCACCACGGCGGTGCCGCCGACCTGCGCCATCCGCCCCTGCACCGAGCTCACCACCCCGTAGCCGCCGGGGATGACCTGGGCCATGCCGCGCCCGGCGTCGGCCACGAGCACCTGCAGCCCCCCCGGGCCCAGCGCGACGAGGATGCTGGCGCGGTCCACGCCGGCGTGCTTCTGCACGTTCGTCAGGGCCTCGGTGGCCGCGCCGGCGAAGGCCTGCAGCACGGGCGGGGGGACCACCGCGGTGGGGCTGGGCCGCGCGTGGGCGGGCTCGTCGGGCCAGCCCGCGCGCGCTGTGGATCCCCCGCCGAGCACCTCGATGTCGAGGACGAGCCCGAGCCGGTCGGCATGGGCCACGAGGCGGTCGAGCACCTCCGCGATGCCCACGAAGCCCGACTCCGAGCGCCACTCCGACAGGCGCTGCACGTCGGCGCGGCACCGGGCCACCACCGCGGCCGGCTCGAGGTGCTCACCGTGGGCCGCGATGGTCTCCAGCGTGTTGAGCGCCGTGTCGTGCAGGGAGCGCTCGAGCTCGGCGGCCATGCCGGCCGCGGCCCGCTGGGCCCGCTCGCGGATGAGCGCGTCCTGCTGGGTGTCGAGCAGGCGCTGCAGGCGTTGGGCGCTGCGGCGGGTCCACTCCAGGGCCAGGGCGACCGCGAAGCCCAGGCCGACCAGGGCCACGCCGGCGATGGCCCGGGACAGCGGGGTGCCCAGCGGGGCCTGCTCGCCTCCCGAGACCAGCGGGGCGACGAGGGCCAGCAGGCCCAGCAGGATCCCCAGCACGGCCCCGACCGCCAGGCCAGCCCAGATGGTCACCCCCGCCACGAGCAGGCCGGCGACGACGAGCTCGACGCCCCAGGGGCCGACCATCCCCGCGGCCCAGCGGATGAGCTCGAGGGTGATCAGGCAGCCACCGGCGGCCAGCACGGGCAACCAGCCGGCCGGGGGCAGGTCCGTGCCCTGCGGGGTCGTCCCACGCAGCAGGCCGATGCCCAGGCACATCCCGGCCCAGACCAGGCAGGCGAAGCCGGCCACCGCACCCACGGCGACCTGGCCCTGCGGGGGCTGCAGCACCAGGGCCACCGACTGGCTCAGCAGCACCAGGATGACCAGCCAGTAGAGCAGGTAGGCCACGCCGTCGGTGGCGAGGATGGCCACCGAGCGGTCGACCGGGACCGCGGGCGGGGCGGGGTCCTCGCTGCCCCCGCCGGCGCCGGCGTCAGGGGCCGGTGGCGGGCCCTGGGGACCCGGGTCGAGGGTGCCGACGGCGGTCGGCGGCCGGGCTCTGGCGGGGGTCGGTGGGATCGACTCGGGCGTGGTAGCACCAGCAGGGGCGCCGGCCGCGCCGTCCTGCTCCCCTCGCCGCTCGAGCACCCCGCCACTCCCTTCCGCACCCTCGCGCAGTGTGGCACGGCGCACGGGGCCGTCGTCGCACGATCAGCGGCCGACCACCTCGACGGGCAGGGAGGAGTCGGCGGGCAGGTCCAGCGCCGAGGCCGGCCGGCCCCGGGCGACCATGGCCGAGCCGAGCGCGGCCACCATCGCCCCGTTGTCGGTGCACAGGGAGGGCCGCGGGACCCGCAGCCGGATCCCGGCGGCCTCGCAGCGGGCCGCCGCCAGGGCGCGCAGGCGGGCGTTGGCGGCCACCCCGCCGCCGATCTGCAGGTCCGCGACCCCATGCTCGCGGCAGGCGTCGACCGCCTTGCGGGTGAGCACGTCGACGACCGCCTCCTGGAACGAGGCCGCGACGTCGGCGACCGGGACCGGCTCGCCGGCCGCCTCGCGGGCCTCCACCCAGCGGGCCACGGCGGTCTTCAGGCCCGAGAACGAGAAGTCGAAACGGTGCCTGCCCAGGTCCTTGGGCCCGGTCAGGCCCCGCGGGAACGTGACGAAGGCCCGATCGCCCTGCTGGGCCACGCGGTCGATGTGCGGGCCCCCGGGGAAGGGCAGGCCGAGCACGCGGGCCACCTTGTCGAACGCCTCCCCCGCCGCGTCGTCGATGGTCGAGCCCAGGGGCCGGATGTCGGCGGTCACGTCGGGCACGAGCAGCAGGGAGGAGTGGCCGCCGGAGACCAGCAGGGCCATGGTCGGCTCGGCCAGCGGGCCGTGCTCGAGGGTGTCCACCGCCACGTGGGCGGCCAGGTGGTTCACCCCGTGCAGGGGCACGCCGAGGCCCTGCGCCAGCGCCTTGGCCGCTGCCAGCCCCACGAGCAGCGCGCCGGCCAGGCCCGGGCCGGCGGTGACCGCGATCGCGTCGAGGTCGCCCGGGCGCACGCCCGCCCGCCGGCAGGCCTGCTCCAACGTGGGGACCATGGCCTCGAGGTGCGCGCGGCTGGCCACCTCCGGGACCACGCCCCCGAACCGGGCGTGCTCGGCCACGCTGGAGGCGACCACGTCGGCCAGCAGGGTGCTGCCCCGCACGATGCCCACGCCGGTCTCGTCGCACGAGGTCTCGATGCCCAGCACGAGCGGCTCGTCAGCCACCGGCCACCTCCTCGCCCGGGGCGTCGAGGGGCAGGGCCGCGGTCATGAGCACGGCGTCGTGGCCGCGTCCGTAGTAGTCGCGCCGGCGGCCGTCCTCGACGAACCCGAGCCGGGCGTACAGCGCCAGGGCGGCGTCGTTGTCCGCCCGGACCTCGAGGTGCAGCCGCTGCGCCCCGCGGCCGGCCGCGTGCGCGGCCAGGGCGCCGACGAGCCGCCGGCCGATCCCGGCACCCTGCGCGGCCGACGCCACGGCCACGGTCTGCACGTCGGCCTGGTCCCCGGCCACGAACACGCCGGCGTACCCCACGGTCGCGGCGCCCCGCCGCGCCAGCAGGTACCACCGCGACTCGGGCACCCGGGCCAGCTCGGACCAGAACTGCCCCGGCGTCCACGCCGCGTCGCCGAAGAGCTCGGCCTCGAGCGCCAGCACGTCGGGCAGGTCCCACCAGCGCAGCCGCGCCAGCTGCACCTCGGCGCCGGCCCGGCGCACACGGGCATCGATCGCGCTCACGCTGGGGTCACCCGCTTGCGCGTGGTCGCGGCGACGGCGTCGGGGCGACGCAGGTAGAGCGGGGCGACCTCGGGCGACGCGCCTGCCCGCAGCTGCGCCGCGGCCAGCCGGGCCACCCAGGCCGGATCGGGGTGCAGGGGCTCCCTGTGGTCGGGGAAGGCGTCCGGGTAGCGGGCTGCGCCGGCGCCCAATGCGGGGGTGTCCCGGTGCGGCACGTCCGTGGGCGGCCCGACGTGCGGGCCGTCCACCCGCTGCCCACCGTCGGCGTAGGACGCCCAGTGCACCTCCCGGCGGCGCGCGTCGGTGACCACCAGGAAGGGACCGGCCAGCCCCGCGGCGACCGCCTGCGCGGCGATGGCATCCGGCGTCACCACGCCGTGCACTGGGATCCCCAGCACCCAGCCCAGCACCTCGGCGTGCACCAGCCCCACCCGCAGGCCCGTGTACGGCCCCGGGCCGCGGCCCACGCCGATGGCCCCGAGGTCCGCCGGCTCGCACCCGGCCTGGGCGAGGGCGGCCGCGACGAGCGGGGCGAGCTGCTCGCCGTGCGCCGCCGGGCCGAGGTGCACCGCACGGCCGAGGACCCGGTCCGTGCCGACCTCGAGCACGGCAGCGCCCACCGCGTCGGAGGCGGTGTCCAGGCCCAGGATCAGCACGCGGCCCAGCCTAGGCCGGGGGCAGCACCAGCCCGGCCCATCGGGGCCCGATGCCGCGGACCACCACCGTGCGGGTCCCGGCGGACGGGTCCTCGGGGTCCTCGGCCCCCGGCTCGGCACCCGTGGGCCGGTCGATGCGCACCTCGAGCCGGTCCGGCGCCAGGCCCTCGACCTTGCCCACCCCCCACTCCACCACGGTCACCGCGTCGGCGAGGTCGGCGTCGAGGTCCAGGTCGTCCACCTCGACGGTCGTGCCCAGGCGGTAGGCGTCGACGTGCACCAGCGCCGGGCCCGGGCCCGGGTGCCGGCGGGCGATCACGAACGTCGGGCTGGTCACGACCCCGCGGACCCGCAGGGCCGTGCCGATCCCCTGGGTGAACGTCGTCTTGCCCGCGCCCAGGGGGCCGTCGAGCACGACCACGTCGCCCGGGCGCAGCACGGCGGCCACCTCGGCGCCGAGGGCCCGCATCGCCTCGGCGTCCGGGGCCAGGGCCGACCACTGCGCCCCGCGACGCCGCCAGCCCGGGCCGGGGCTCACGGCTGGGGCACCCGCAGGCCCGCCTCCGGCGCCGGGCCCCCGTCCGTCGGGCTGATCCCGGCCTCGGCCAGCAGCTCGGCCCGCTCGGCCGACTCCTGCACCAGCTCGGCGCGCACCCGGCCGACCAGCTCGCGCAGGCGGTGGTTCACCTGGGCGTACTGCTCGAGGATCATCATGTGCCCGGAGTCGGGGACGATCTCGAGCTCGGCCTGCGGCATGCGCCGGGCCATGTCCAGGGAGTGCGCCGAGGGGGTCATCCGGTCCTGCTCACCCACCATGACCAGCGCGGGCACCCGCCCGATGATCCGCAGCGCGGCCTGGCGCGCATGCTGCTGCAGGGTGGGCAGGAACTCGGCCACGACGTCGATCGGGGTCTCGCCGAGCATGCGGTGGGTGAAGTCGGCCAGCGCAGGCGAGGCCTGCGAGCCGAAGGAGTAGAACCGGGTGAACAGCAGGCTCAGGTCGTTGACCCGGGAGCGGCCCATCTCGACGAGGTCGGCGTTGCGCATGAGCACCGCGGCGGTCACCGGCAGCGTGCGGTGCAGCGGCTTGGCGGCGAACGCGGGCAGGCCCAGGGGCACATCGCGCAAGCCGCCGGGGGAGGTGCTCAGCAGCGCCACCCCACGCACCCGCGAGCCGAAGAGCTCGGGCCGCTGCAGGGCCAGCGACATGACGGTCATGCCGCCCATCGAGTGCCCCACGAGGACCACCGGGCCCTCCGGCGCGACCGCCTCGAGGACCGTCTCGAGGTCCTGGCCGAGCTGGTCGAGGGTGTTGGTCTCGGCCAGCGACCGGGTCGAGCGGCCATGGCTGCGCTGGTCCCAGAACACGAGGCGGCCCAGGGCGCGCAGGTCCCGGCGCTGGTAGTGCCAGCAGTCCTGGTTCAGGGCGTAGCCGTGGCTGAAGATGATGGTGAGGTCCTCGGGGTTGGGCCGGGTGCACGGCTCCACCTCGACGTGCAGCGAGCCGCCCTGGGCGTCGCGCACCTGCAGGGGCGTGCCGCGCAGCTTGCCGAAGGGCTCGTCGGCCTCGGGGTCGGCACGGCCCGACCGCGCCACCACGGCACGCTCGGCGACCACCCCGGCGGCGGCTCCGACTGCCAGCAGCCCCGCAGCCATCCCCAGGCCGCGGACCACGCCAGCCGGGTCGATGCCGGCCATCAGGCCCCCGTCCCGACCCAGGTGCGGTGCACCCGGGGGCCCAGCCGGGTGATGATCTCGTAGCCGATCGTCCCGGCGGCCACCGCCCAGTCCTCGGCCGTCGGCTCGCCCCGGGCGGCGCTGCCGAACAGCACCACCTCGTCGCCCTCGCCCGCCCGGTCGTCGCCGAGGTCCAGGACGAACTGGTCCATGCACACCCGCCCGGCGACGCGACGGATCCGGCCCGCGGCCAGGACCGGGCCACGGCCGCCCGCGGCCCGAGGGATCCCGTCGGCATAGCCCAGCGGGACCAGGCCAAGGGTCGTCTCGTCGGGCGTGACGTACTCGTGGCCGTAGGACACCCCCTGCCCGCCGGGCACCCGCTTGACCAGGGCGAGCCGGGCACGCAGCGTCATCGCGGGGCGCAGCCCGTAGCGCTCCGGCCGGCCCAGCTCGCCGCCCGGGGAGACCCCGTAGACCGCGATCCCCGGGCGGACCAGGTCGAAGTGCGCGGCCGGCGCCGCCAGGGTGGCCGCGGAGTTGGCGATGTGGCGCACCTGCGGGGTCAGCCCCGCGGCCCCTGCCACGTCCAGCGCCGCCCGGAAGGCGCCCAGCTGCTCGGCGTTCGTGGCGCTGCTCGGGGCGTCGGCCAGCGCGAAGTGCGACCAGATGCCGGTCACCCGGATCGTCCCGGCCCGCTCGAGGGCGGCCGCCTGCTCCACCAGGGCCGGCCAGTCGGTGGCGCTGGCTCCGTTGCGAGCCAGGCCGGTGTCCACCTTGAGCTGCACGCGGGCCCGCACCCCGGCGCCACGGGCGGCGGCCGCGCACGCCTCGAGCTGCCAGCCGGCGCTCGCGGTGACGTCGACCCCGGTGAGCACGGCCTCGGCCAGGTCGGCGTCCTGCGGGGCCCACAACCAGGCCAGGATCGGCACGGCGATGCCCGCCTGGCGCAGGGCCACGGCCTCGGCGAGCAGGGCGGTGCCCAGCCAGTCCGCCCCGCCGGCGAGGGCGGCGCGGGCGGCGGGGACCAACCCGTGGCCGTACGCGTCGGCCTTCACCACGGCGAGCACTGCCGAGCCGGGGGCATGCGCACGCAGGACCTCGACGTTCGCGGCGATCGCGTCGAGGTCGACCTCACAGGTGGCGCGGGGCAGCACGGGGCCATCCTGCCGCACCCGGTTCGGCTGGGTGGCCAGGCCGTCCGCTACCCGGCGGCCTGCTCGGCCGCTGCCTGGGCGGCGGTGAGGTGCTCGGCGACGTCGGTGGCTGTCACGGGTGCGCCGCGGCCAGCGGCCAGGCGGCCGGCCAGGCCGTGCCACGCGACAGCGCGGGCCGCGGCGTGGGCGGCGGCCGCCGGCGTGAGGGAGCCGTCCGGCGCTGCCTGCGCGGCGCTGGCGAGCAGGCCGGCGAGGAGCCCCGCGAGCACGTCCCCGGAGCCGGCCGTGGCCAGGCTCGCGGTGCCGAACGCGTCCACGAGCGGGACCGCGCCGGGGGCGGCCACCACGGTGCCGGCCCCCTTGAGCACGACCACCGCACCGAGCTCGTCCGCGGCCCGCTGGGCGGCCAGCAGCGGGCCGTCGTCGAGCGACCCGCCCAGGCGCGCGAACTCCCCGGCGTGCGGGGTGAGCACCGTGATCAGGCCACGCCCGGCGCGCTCGGCCAGCGCCAGGCGGCCGTGCTCCTCGGCGACGATGGCCAGCGCGGAGGCGTCGAGCACCAGGGGCGTGGGGTCCGTGCACGCGTCGAGCACCAGCTCGGCGCCCCCGGCCTGCGGGTCCAGCCCCGGCCCGACGCAGCGGGCTGCCACCGGCCGCCGGGCCAGCACGACGTCGGGGAATCGCCCGGCCACGAGCGCGGCGACCGGGTCGACCAGCCCGCTGGCCCCCGAGCCGCCACGGAAGGCGACCATGCCGACGCCGGCACGGCGCGCCCCCGCGACGGCCAGCAGCGCGGCGCCGGGATAGGCCGCGCTGCCGGCGACCACCTCGACGACCCCCCGCCGGTACTTGTGCGTGCTCGGCGGCAGGGGTCCGAGGGCGAGGTCGGCCAGGTCGAGCACGAGGGCGGCGGGCTCAAGGTCGGCCTCCCGCAGCCCGATCGGGACCACATGGACGGTGCCCGCATGCGCGCGCCCGGGGGGCACGAGCAGGCCCGGCTTGAGCACCCCGAAGCACACCGTCACCGCGGCGCTGACCGCAGCACCGGTCACCTGGCCGGTGTCGGCGTCCACCCCGCTGGGCACGTCGACGGCGACGATGGGCACCCCCGCCGCCACCAGCGCGGCGACCGCCCGCGCCGGCTCGGGGCGCAGCCCGCCGGCACCTCCGATGCCCACGATGCCGTCGAGGGCCAGGTCCGCGCCGGCCACGAGGCTGGGGACTGCTGCATCCGCCCAGTCCAGCACCCGGGCTCCCGCCGCTCGGGCGGCGGCCGCGCCCGCGACGTGCATCCGTGCCGGGTCCCCCACGACCACCGTCGCCACGCCCCGCGCGGCGAGCCGCGACAGGGCCCAGAGCGCATCCCCACCGTTGTTGCCCGTGCCGACCAGGGCGACCACGCGAGCGCCGCGCACCTGGCCGCGGCGGGCCCGCAGCAGCGTCAGGCAGGCACCGGCCAGGCCGGTCGCCGCGCGCTGCATGAGCACGGGCTCGGCGACCCCGGCCCCGGCCTCGGCCCGGCGCACCGCGGCCACTCCGCACGCCCTGCGCATGGTCCTCCCTCGGCTCCGGCGCCCCGACAGCGTGCCTACCACACGGCCGACGTCCCGCGCACCGGGAGCGGCGGGCCACGGGACGTTGCACGAAAGGGACCAACCGCCCCTTTCGTCACATGCATCACATTGGTAACGTGCGCTCCCGGCCCCACCAGGGGTCACGCCGGAGGCGCCGAGTCCCGCCCCCTCCGGTGCTTCCCTGACCGCAGGGCGGGAGTGGGGGACCCACCAACGGGTGGTGCGGCCGGCGACGACCGCGCGACCCTCGGGGTCCTGGCCCCACGTCGTCCCCGTGACGGCGTGCTGCCGCGCTGCGTGCCGCGCGGCCCAGGATCCGACAGCTCACCTCGCAGGCGACCAAGGGGCATGGAATGCGCAAGGCACTGAGCTGCACCCTGCTGGCCGGCGCGCTGGTCGGCGGCCTGGCCCTGCCCGCGGCGGCGCTGCCGGGCACCGATCGCACCACCGACTCCGGTGGTGGCGTCGTCACGGCCCTCGCGCTGTCGCCCCGGGCGGCAGCGGCCCAGCGCCCCGCGCTGCGGGTCGGGGCACGCACGCCCGCGGTGGTCTTCGTCCAGCGCAAGCTGGCCGTCCGCCCGGCCAGCGGCTACTACGGGCCGCTCACCCGCTCGGCGGTGACCCGCCTGCAGCAGGTCTCCGGCCTGCCGGCCACCGGGGTCGTGGACCGGGCCACCTGGAAGGTGCTGCTGCGGGCGAAGGGCGTCATCCAGCTGCCGGCCGCCGATCCCGCCCCCACCCCGCCGGCCCCGCCGGCCCCGCCCGCGCCACCCGCCCCCGAGGCGCCACCGTCGCCGGCGCCGGAGCCGGTCCCCACCCTCACCCCCGACCAGGCGGCCGCCAAGCGCCCCGCGCTGCGGTTCGGCATGGGCCCGGGCGACCCGGCCGTCGTCTTCGTCCAGCAGTTCCTCGCGGTGAGCCCGACGAGCGGCTACTTCGGCGCGCGCACCCGCACGGCGGTCACCACCTACCAGCGCGCGCTGGGCATCTCGCCGACGGGCACGGTCGGCCCGCGCACGTGGGCGGCGATCCACGCCGGCACCCGCCCGACCGCACCACCACCCCCGCCCGCACCCACGACACCCCCGACGCCGCCGGTCCCACCCACGGCCCCGGCCACCCCGGGCACCTCGTCGGCGAGTGGCACCATCCCCACCCCCACCCACCCGATGCCTGCCGAGCCGGCGGCCCGCGATCACGCACTGGTCTTCGCCCTGGCCCAGGTCGGCAAGCGCTACGTGCTGGGGGGCAACGGCCCGGACGTGTGGGACTGCTCGGGCCTGATCCAGCAGGCGTACCTGCAGGCGGGGGTGCGCCTGCCACGGCTGGCCTCCCAGCAGCGGTTCGCCGGCACCGAGGTGCCGATCGACCAGCTGCTGCCCGGCGACCTGCTCTACTACCAGGACGGCGCCTCGCCGCGCCGGGGCCACATCTCGATGTACGCCGGGAACGGCCTGGTCGTCGAGGCGGCCAACCCCCGGCGCGGCGTGCGCATCCGCACCCTGCACGAGGCCTGGTACCGGGACCGCTTCGTCTCGGCGATCCGCATCGGCTGAGCCGGCGCCCGCCGCGACAGGCTGCCCCGTCCCGCCCCTCCCCCCTCCCCCCTCGCATGATCCATGCAGGTTGTGGCCCCAAGAGGAGCTACAAGGTGCATGGATCATGCCGCCGGGGGGGCGGGGCACCCCGTGCTACTCCACGGTGACGGACTTGGCCAGGTTGCGCGGCTGGTCGACGTCGTGGCCCTTCGCCGTGGCCAGCGCGCAGGCGAAGACCTGCAGCGGCACCGTGGAGACCAGCGGCTGCATGAGCGTCGGGCAGGCCGGCACCCGGATGAGGTGGTCGGCGTAGGGGGTGACCACCTCGTCGCCCTCCTCCGCGATCACGATGGTGACCGCGCCGCGGGCCCGCACCTCCTGGATGTTGCTGATGATCTTCTCGTGCAGCACGCCGCGGCCCAGCGGTGGCGGCACGACGACGATGACCGGGATGCCCTCCTCGATCAGGGCGATCGGGCCGTGCTTGAGCTCGCCGGCGGCGAACCCCTCGGCGTGCATGTAGGCCAGCTCCTTGAGCTTGAGCGCACCCTCGAGGGCCACCGGGTACCCCACGTGCCGGCCGATGAAGAGCACCGACTGCGCCTCGGCGAACTGCTCGGCCAGCGCCCGCACCCCCTCGAGGGTGTCGAGCACGAGGTCGACCTTGTGCGGCATGTCGGCGAGCTGGCGCACGATGGCCGCCACCTCGTCGCCGAACTTGTTGCCGCGCACCTGGGCCAGGTAGAGCGCCACGAGGTAGACGGCCACGATCTGGGTGAGGAACGCCTTGGTCGAGGCCACCGCGATCTCCGGGCCCGCCTGCGTGTACAGCACGGCGTCGGACTCGCGCGGGATCGTCGAGCCGTTCGTGTTGCAGATCGCCAGCACCCGGGCACCCTGCTCGCGCGCGTGGCGCACGGCCATGAGCGTGTCCATCGTCTCGCCGGACTGGCTGATGGCGATCACCAGGATGCGCCGGGTGAGGATCGGGTCGCGGTAGCGGAACTCGCTGGCCAGCTCGACCTCGCACGGGATCCGGCACCAGTGCTCGATGGCGTACTTGGCCACCATGCCGGCGTGGTAGGCCGTGCCGCACGCGACGATGACGATCTTGTCGACCTCGCGCAGCTCGGCGACGGGGATGCGGATCTCGTCGAGGCGCAGCAGGCCGTCGGGCGCGATCCGGCCCAGCAGCGTGTCGGCGACGGCCTTGGGCTGCTCGGCGATCTCCTTGAGCATGAACAGGTCGTAGCCGCCCTTCTCGGCGGCTGCGGCGTCCCAGGTCACCGTGAACGGGGTGACCTCGACCGGCTGGCCGCGGAAGTCGGTCACCACCACGCCGTCGGCACGCAGGTCCACGACCTGGTCCTGGCCCAGCTCGATGGCGTCACGGGTGTAGTCGATGAACGCCGAGACGTCCGAGGCCAGGAAGTGCTCGCCGTCGCCGATGCCGACCACGAGCGGCGAGTTGCGCCGGGCGGCCACCAGCCGATCGGGGTCCTGGGCGTCGATGGCGACCAGCGTGAAGGCGCCGGAGAGCCGCTGGCAGGCCAGCCGCATGGCCTCGGCGAGGTCGCCGGCCTGCTCGAGGGTGGACTCGAGCAGGTGGGCGACCACCTCGGTGTCGGTCTCCGAGGTCATGACGACGCCCTGCTCGGCCAGCTCGGCGGTGAGCTCGGCGAAGTTCTCGATGATGCCGTTGTGGATGACGGCCACCCGGCCGCGGCTGGAGACGTGCGGGTGGGCGTTGACGTCGGTGGGCCCGCCGTGCGTGGCCCAGCGGGTGTGCCCCATCCCGGTGCTGGCGTCCTTCATCGGGTCGGCCTCGAGCATCGCCTGGAGGTTGGCCAGCTTGCCGGCCTTCTTGCGCACGTCCAGCGCCCCGTCGGCGACGACAGCGATCCCGGCCGAGTCGTAGCCCCGGTACTCCAGGCGCTTGAGCCCGCCCACCACCACGTCCACGGCCGGGCGGTGCCCGGCGTACCCCACGATTCCGCACATGCGGGCCAGACTAGCCGCGGGGGCGCCGACGGGCGGCCGTCCGGCCTCGGCGCGGTGAGCGGGCGACCAGGTCGGGCCACCGAATGCGCTCAGGCGGGCAGCGGCACCTCACGCGACACGACGGCGGCCAGCTCGTCGGCCACCGCGCGCGCCTGGTCCTGCGACGGGGCCTCGACCATGACCCGCACGACCGGCTCGGTGCCACTGGGCCGCAGCAGCACCCGCCCGGTGTCGCCCAGCCGCGCGGTGGCCGCGGCCACCGCCGCCCGAACGCCAGGCGCGGTGTCCACGGCGGCACGGTCCACCCCGCGCACGTTCACCAGCACCTGCGGCAGCCGGTGCATCACCGAGGCGAGGTCGGCCAGCGAGCGGCCGGTGTCGGCCATGCGGGCCAGCAGGTGCAGCGCGGTGAGCGTGCCGTCGCCGGTCGTGGCGTAGTCGAGCAGCACGACGTGGCCGCTCTGCTCGCCGCCGAGGATGTAGCCGTGCGCGCGCATCGCCTCGAGCACGTAGCGGTCGCCCACCCCGGTCTCCACCATGGTGATGCCGGCATCACGCATCGCCAGCTTGAAGCCGAGGTTGCTCATCACGGTGCCCACGACGGTGTCCTTGACCAGCTTGCCCCGCTCGCGCATCGCCAGCGCCAGCACCGCCATGATCTGGTCGCCGTCCACCACCTCGCCCGAGGCGTCGACGGCCAGGCAGCGGTCGGCGTCACCGTCGTGCGCGATCCCGACGTCGTAGCCGTGCTCGACAACGGCCTCGCGCAGGTCGGCCATGTGCGTGGATCCGCAGCCCTCGTTGATGTTGTAGCCATCGGGGCTCGAGTGGATGGCCAGCACCTCCGCGCCCATCCGCCGCAGCGCGCGCGGGGAGGCACCGGCGGCCGCGCCGTTGCCGGTGTCGACGACCACCCGCAAGCCGTTCAGGCGGTTCGGGGTGCACGACAGCAGGTGCTCGACGTACTCGCTCAGGGCGTCCTCGTGGTCGACCACGCGGCCCACGCCGTCGCCGGTTGGCCGGGCCCAGCCCTCGTCGAGGCGGGCCTCGATCTGCTCCTCGACCTCGTCGGGCAGCTTGTGGCCACCGCGGGCGAAGAACTTGATGCCGTTGTCCGGCATCGGGTTGTGCGAGGCCGAGATCATGACGCCGAGGTCCACGCCGAGCTCGGCGGTGAGGTGGGCGACCCCGGGCGTGGGCAGCACGCCCAGGCGCAGCACGTCGAACCCGGCGCTGGCCAGGCCCGCGACGGTCGCCGCCTCGAGGAACTCACCACTCGCGCGGGGGTCGCGACCCACCACGGCGCGCGGCCGGGCACCCGGGCGGCCGGGGTCGGACAGCGCGCCGAGCTCGCGCAGCACGTGGGCCGCGGCGCCGGCGAGGTCCAGGGCGAGGTCCGCCGTGAGGTCGCGGTTGGCCAGGCCCCGCACCCCGTCCGTGCCGAACAACGTGCCCACGTCGTGCCTCCTCTGCCCGCTGCGCCGGTCCGCAGGTCCGCGATGCTACTGAGCCGACCCGGACACACGAGCGCCGGAGCACCGAGGGGTCGATGCTCCGGCGTTCGTGGATGGTGCTCGCTCGTCGCTCAGGCGGCAGCGCAGGCGCTCCCGCCCTCGCTCATCGCTTGCTGTACTGGGGCGCCTTGCGCGCCTTCTTCAGGCCGTACTTCTTGCGCTCCTTGACCCGCGCGTCGCGGGTCAGGAAGCCGGCCTTCTTCAGCGCGGGGCGGTTGGCCTCGAGGTCGATCTCGTTGAGCGCACGGGCGATGCCCAGGCGCAGCGCGCCGGCCTGGCCGGTCGGGCCGCCGCCGTGGATGCGCGCGATGACGTCGTAGGCGCCCTCGAGCTCGAGGGTGCGGAACGGCTCGTTCACGAGCTGCTGGTGCACCTTGTTCGGGAAGTAGTCCTCGAGGGTGCGCCCGTTGATGGTCCAGCTGCCCGAGCCGGGCACGAGGCGGACGCGGGCGACCGCCTCCTTGCGCCGGCCCGTGGCCTGGCCCGGGACGGTCAACGCCGCGCGCGTCGCGGCAGCCGCCGGCGCGCTCGGGGTCTCGGTGGTGTACTCCGACGGGGTCTCGTCGACGTCGATGGTCTCGGTGGTCACAGCCACGGTTCCTTTCGTGTCCTGCTCGCCGTGGCGCCTACTGCGCGACCTGGGAGATCGTGAACGGCTGGGGCTTCTGGGCGGCGTGCGGGTGCTCAGGACCCGCGTACACCTTGAGCTTGGCGGCCTGGGCGCGACCCAGCTTGTTCTTCGGCAGCATCCCGCGGACGGCCTTCTCGACGGCGCGGCGCGGGTTGGTGTCGAGCAGCTCGCCGTACGCGACGGAGCGCAGGCCGCCCGGGTAGCCCGAGTGGCGGTAGTCGCGCTTCTGCTCGCGCTTGGCACCCGACAGGGCGATCTTGTCGGCGTTGATGATGATGACGAAGTCACCGGTGTCCACGTGCGGGGCGAAGGTCGGCTTGTGCTTGCCGCGCAGCAGCGTCGCCGCGTGCGAGGCCAGCCGGCCCAGGACGACGTCGGTCGCGTCGATGACGTGCCACTGGCGGGTGACCTCGCCAGCCTTGGGGCTGTACGTGCGCATCAGAGCCTTCGTTCGTTGCCGTCTGGTGGTGGAGGGACCCGGCGGCGCGGCGCACGGGGCCGCTGGCGCGACCCGTCGACGCGCTGGCGGGACCTCACTGGCGCGCGCAGGACGAACCCACGCACGGCTCGCCCTAGGGTACCGGCGCCGGGTGGATGCGGCCAAATCGCGAGCGGGCCGGGGGCTACCGGTCGCAGTCGGACCCGCTGCATCCCGTGATCGGCTCGTAGGTGTCCCGGACCACGACCTCGACGCGGTCCTTCGGCTCGATGGTCACCGTGGCCCGGGTGGCGTTGCGCACGGTCACGCTGCGCCCCGTGTCGATGCGGATCTGCGTCGCGACGGCGACGTTCGGCGCCGCCCCGGTCGCCGACTCGACGATCTGGCACTGCACCGCACCGCCGGGGAACCGGCCGAACTCCATCGGCAGCGCCCAGCCCTGGGAACCCGGCGTCGCCGGGTCCATGCGCAGCTGCTTGGCCTGGCCGTCGTCGCAGGTGACGTCGATCACGACATCGGAGGTGCGGGTGCCCTCGGGGCCCCGGACGACCTTGCTGACGTCCAGCGTCGCCGAGCGCGACTCGCCGAGGTCGGCCGTGAACCTGTTCACGAACGTGCACGTGGCCGTGGGGTCCTTCGGGGAGATCTGCAGGATGGCACCTGGCACGCCCGGCAGCCGCGCGCTGCGGAAGCGGCGCCCGTCCTCGGTGACGCAGCGCACGGACTCCAGGGTCCAGGTGCCGATCGGTGATGGCTCGTCGAGCTCGACCACGGCATAGCGACCGAAGGCCAGGCCCCGGTTCGAGCCGATGATCGGCCGGGCCGTCGCCGTGTCGCCGGCGTTGTCGGTCGTCGCGCTCATGCCCACGACGTCCTCGACGGTCGCATCGTTGCGGATCGGCACGATGGCGAAGTTGAACGTGCCGAAGCTGCCCTTGGTGGTCTTGCGGATGTCGATCCGGCCGTTCGGCCTGTTGAACAGGGTGCAGTTGAGCGACTCGCCGGCGCCTGCCGGGATGCGCATGGTCCGGTTGATCAGCGGCCGGCGCACCACGAACCCGTTGTCGCAGGCGACCCGGCGCAACGTCCACGCGTCCGGATCGGTCCCCGCGGGCAGGGTCTCGCGGATCGTGAAGGCCGGTGCCGGCCCCTCCAGCGAGCCGGCCGACGTGGGCGTGCCCTCGTCCTCGGTGGTCACGCGCGTGGTCACCGCGGGGACCTCGGGGTTGTCGATCCGGATGTCGAAGGTGCCCGTGCCGTGGTCGGTCACCTTGTCCACGCTGAGCCGGGCGTTCGCGGGGGGCGGCGGCTTCTCCGCGTTGATGAACTCGCACGTCACGGTGTCGCCCGCGGCCAGGGCCGTGATGCGCACGGGGTTGCCCGGCGCGGTGGCGGCGCCGGGGTTCTCGATCACGGTCGCCGCGTTGGTCTTCGTGCAGACCACGTCCTGCAGCGGGTAGTCGGGGTCGGAGACCTCGTGGAAGTTCCAGTTGCGCTCCCCCGCTGCCCGGATGAACGTGACGGCGCCACCGTTCGCGACGCGGAACGGGTCGTTGTCGGGGTTGCCGGACGGGTTGGGGTTGTAGGAGACGTTGCCGGCGAAGTCGAAGTCGCGCTTGAGGCCGGGCTGGTCACGCACGGTCTTCTTCACGACGATGGTGGCGGCGTCGGCAGCCGGGCTCACCGCGAAGTAGTAGCAGAACGCGTGCCTGGCGCCGGCCTTGAACCCGATCCACTCGACGTTGTCACCGTTGAGGTAGTCGGTGGAGCAGCGCAGCGAGCCGAACCCCTGGGGCGGGTTGAACGGCGGGGTGCCGCTGTTGAGCAGCGGGTCCGTCACGGTGCCGCCCTGGATCCAGAGGCTGTTGCTCTTGCCCGCGAGGCTGGCCTGCTCGTCGGTCAGCGGGATGGTGACCGCACCGGCCACCGACTGACCGGCGATGGGCCGGCCCAGGTCGTCCAGCCGGGGGACCGAGGCCAGCGTGGTCGGGGTGCCGGCGAACGGGCCCGTCACGGTCGACAGGTTGTCGGTGGTCGGCTTCTTGCCGGTGTAGGCGCGGCCGAGCGTGAACGGCCAGTTCACCAGCGGCGTGCAGTTGTCCCTCTGGGAGGTGACCCTGACGTCCTCGACGTCAGGGTTGATGACCTCGCTCGGGTAGCTGTAGATCGAGTCCGGCCCCAGGTCCGCCAGGCTCTCCTGGATGTTGTTGCGGGCCCGGTTGGCCATGATCGCGTCGTAGCGGCTGCACGTGCGGGCCACGAGGGTCACCTTGAAGTCACCGGTGGCCGAAGCCGTCACGGTGGTGCTCGGCGTGGCCGTGGGGACCGACCGGGCGGCGGTCACGGGCGTCGCGGCCGGGCCGGGCTGGGCGGTCACCGGGGCCATGCCCGCGACGAGGGCACCCGCGACCAGGCCGGCGACCACCGGCCCTCGCCACGTGCGCCGATGCTGACGCCTGGCCGTGCTCCCCGCCGTGCGACCCATGGTCCCTCCCCGTCACTCGCAGACTGGTTCGCAGGAACGGTAGCGACTGGCTGGGGGCGAGCGAGGGCCGAGCAGGGCTGCGATGAGCGGTAACCGTTACGACCGGGCGCCGCAGCGGCCCCTCGGCGAGGTCCTCGTACGCCCACGCCCCGCGTCGGTGCACCCGGCACACTGGATCCCGTGCTGCCGACACCCTTCGCCGAGCGGGTGCTCGACCTCGTCGCGCGGATCCCGCCGGGGCGGGTGCTCACCTACGGCGACGTCGCCGAGCGGCTCGGTTCGCGCGCCCCACGCGCGGTCGGCACGGCCCTGGCCAGGTTCGGGGGCGGGGTGCCCTGGTGGCGGGTCGTGCGGTCCTCGGGCGACCTGGCCCCGGGGCACGAGCGCGAGGCCGCCGCGCTGCTGCGCGCGGAGGGGGTGGCGCTGGCGGTCGGCCCGGAGGGGACACGCGTCGACCTGGCCAGCGCGCGCTGGCCCGGTTGAGGCCGGGCTCAGCGGCTGGCGCGCGCCTCGTCCCAGACCGGCTCGTCGACTTCGCGGACCCTCCCGTCGGCGCCGAACAGCAGGAACCGGTCGAAGCCGCGCGTGAACCAGCGGTCGTGCGTCACCGCCAGCACCGTGCCCGTGAAGGCGGCCAGGCCCTCCTCCAGCGCCTCCGCCGAGGCCATGTCGAGGTTGTCCGTGGGCTCGTCGAGCAGGAGCAGGGTCGCCCCGGAGAGCTCGAGCAGCAGCACCTGGAAGCGGGCCTGCTGGCCGCCGGACAGCGAGTCGAACGGCTGCTCGGCGGCGCGCGCCAGCTCGTAGCGGTCGAGCACCCGGGCGGCGGCCTCCCGGCCCATCCCGTCGCGGTGCTCGTCCCCGCGGTGCAGGATCTCGAGCAGGGTGCGCCCGGACCACTCGGGGTGCGCGTGGGTCTGGGCGAACCAGCCCGGTCGCACCCGAGCCCCGAGCCGGGCCAGCCCGCTGTGGTGGACCGGCTCGATGACGACGTCGGACACCGGCTCGTGCTCGACGTCCGGCGTCGACCCCCCTGCGGCCAGCAGCCGCAGGAAGTGCGACTTGCCCGAGCCGTTCGCGCCGAGCACGGCCACCCGATCGCCGAACCACACCTCGCAGTCGAAGGGGGCGACGAGGGCCTCCCCGGAGGGGGTGGCCAGCGCGAGCTGCTCGCAGATCACCGCGCGCTTGCCGGTGCGGCCCCCACGCAGCCGCATCGTCACCGCCTGGCGCAGCGGCTGGGCCTCGGGCGGCCCGGCGTCCTCGAAGCGGGCCAGCCGGGTGCGGGCGGCCTGCAGGCGCGACGACATGCCGTCGTTGTACGCGGCCTTCGTCTTGTAGTACTGCACGAGGTCCTTGAGCTTGGCGTGCTCCTCCTCCCATCGGCGGGTCAACTCGTCGAGCCGCGCGAACCGCTCGGCGCGTGCCTCGTGGTAGGTCGCGAAGCTGCCCGGATGGGTCCACGTGGTGTTGCCGGCCGCGCCGAGCTCGATCGTGACGATGACGTCGGCGGCGTTGGCCAGCAGCGCGCGGTCGTGGCTGACCAGCAGGACGGTCTTGGTGGTCTCGCGCAAGCGCTGCTCGAGCCACATCTTCCCGGGGACGTCGAGGTAGTTGTCCGGCTCGTCGAGCAGCAGCACCTCGTCCGGGCCGCGCAGCAGCGCCTCGAGGACCACCCGCTTCTGCTCGCCGCCGGACAGCGTGGCCACCTCGCGGTACTGCGCACGGTCGAACGGCTCCTGCAGGGCCGCCACGGTGACCACGTCCCAGACGACCTCCAGGTCGTAGCCCCCGACCTCGGCCCAGTCGGCGAGCGCCTGCGCGTAGCGCATCTGGGTCGCCTCGTCGTCGGCCTCCATCATCGCCAGCTCGGCGGCCTCCAGCTCCGCGGCAGCCGCGGCCACCGGCGGTGGGGCCACGGCCAGCAGCAGGTCGCGCACCGTGCCCTGGGCCATGTGGCCGACGAACTGGCGCATGACGCCCAGGGCGCCGACGCGGGTGATCGCACCGGACTGGACGGGCTCGTCGCCGCTCACCAGCCGCAGCAGCGTGGACTTGCCCGAGCCGTTCGCCCCGACCAGTGCGGTGACCTTGCCCTCGGCGACCTTGCACGACACCTCGTCGAGCAGCACCCGCCCGTCGGGTAGCGCGTGCGTCACCCGGCCGATGTCGATGTAGCCCATGGGCGCCAATCGTGGTCCCGCCCTCGGGCCCGGCCAAATCGCTGCGGCTGGGCAGGCACGCGGCAGGCCCCGCCGAGGCTCCGGGCTCACCGGGCTGGCAGCACCACCCGCGCTCGCGTGAACAGCCCGAAGACCACGCTGGACACCGCCGCCACTGCGACCACGGCGCCGGCCAGCCACAGCCAGGGGACGTCCAGGGCGATGGGGTAGGGGGTGTCGCAGAAGGTGGCCCCCAACCCCGACAGTGTCCCCATCCCGCTGCGTTCGGGCAGCCACAGGCACCGGGCTGGGTCGGGCACGGGGTCCACTGTCTGCAGCATCGCCCACGCGGGGCCGATGCCGGCCAGCGCGCCCAACGCCCCTCCCACGAGCGCGATGAAGGCTGCCGACCACATCGCGAACCTGCGCCGGACCCCCGGACTGGCGCCGACAGCCACCATGGTCGCCAGCTCGGGACGGGCATCACCGAGCGCCAGCCCCGTGACGAGGATCGTGGCGAGGAGCGCGAACGCCAACGGCAGCAGGACGCTGCCCCAGGACCGTCCGGCCAGGGGGCGCTGGTCCGGGCCCACGCCGCCGAGAGCAGCCGTGTCGATCGGACCCCGCTCGACGTATGCGGCCTCAAGTGCTGGGACCGACGCGAGCGCACGCGCACTCGGGGGCGCACCAGGAGGCGGAATGGCGAGGATCGCCTCCATTGGGGCAGCGAGGCCGGCAGCGCGCAGGGTCTGCGGGCTGACGACCACCGCGGCCGGGAGGTAGGGCG
>JALOLK010000096.1 GCA_025456015.1 Candidatus Nanopelagicales bacterium | reverse complement strand
GGTGCCCGCCGAGCGCAGCGCCTGACCTCGGTCCCGCGGCTCGCCCGGCCGCCCGCTCTCCCCACGCGTGATCCATTCGGGTTGGTGCGCCTCTTGCGGCGACAACCCGAATGGATCATGTGAGGGCGAGGGAGGGCCGCGCCCGTATCAGGACCGGCGCCACGGGTAGTGGACAGCGTGGCCAGTGACATCGTGCTCGTGCTGGGCACGGAGCACCGTGAGCTCGCTGCCCTGATCGACCAGTGCAGCCGGCCCAGCCGCGGGTTCCAGGACCCCCAGGAGGACCTGCGCCGTCGGCTCGCCGCCCACATCGCCGCCACGTCCGCGGCCGTCCACCCCGCGATCGGCACGTGGCGCCCGCCCGAGCTCGAGCACGCGCTGGCCGAGGCTGCCGAGGCCCTCGACGCGCCGAGCCGGCCCGGCCTGGCGCGGGCCGCCACGGACCTGATCGAGGCCGAGGCCAGCGCCGTGCTGCCGCGGCTGGCCGAGCTCGCCCTCAACGAGCGCCGCCGCATCGGCAAGGTCTTCCGGATCAAGCGCGAGGGGGCCCTGCGCAGCGCCGGCTCCACGACCCGTCGCCAGCGCTCGCAGACCGAGCTCTACGAGCTCGCCCGTCGGGCCGGCGTCGAGCAGCGATCGCGGATGACCCTGGCCCAGCTCGAGGCGGCCGTCTCCGCCTGGGAGCGCGCCCAGGCAGCCCGTCGCGCACGCTGAGCGCACCCGCCACCCGCCACCTCCCACGCCGCCGGACCCCCGCGCGACCTCTCTGCCCTCCCCTCCCCATGATCCATGCAGGTCGTGGTCCCTCTTGGAGCCACAACCCGAATGGATCACGGTCGGGGGCGCGGGGGGCGGGGGCGGCGGGAGCGGGGGCGCTTCCCGGGCACAAGGACCCGATACCGGCAGGACTTCCGTCCCGGCGCCGACCTCTGATACGGTGCAGAGGCGTCCAACAGCGTGGCGCACTTCTCGCCCTCCCGGGCATCCCCGGTCCAGCAGCGGCCGATGCGGAACAGTCCCTTCTCGCATGAGAACGCGACGTCCGGGTAGCAACGACACAGCGCACGACCGCACGCGAGCTTCAGCCAGCAGGCCGCGTGGATTCCCCCACGGTGCAGACGCGAACCCCCAGAGCGAGGGTCCCCATGCTGGTTCATCTCATCGCACGTCCACTCACCCACGTCTCCCACATCCCGACCGGTGCGGTCGGGCAGCTGGCCGACGGCCTGCGCGCCGCCGGCGTCGGCGTCATCGAGGACACCTGGGCCATCCCCAGCAGCGACCTCGAGGGCTCGGCCAAGGCCGCCGCCGCCGAGCTCGCCGAGCGCTGGAGCGCCGAGCGTCCCGACGTCATCCACACCATCGGGCTGGCGGCCACCATGGCCGTGCTCGAGGCCGATCCCGACATCCCCGTCGTCGCCACCTTCGACGAGCAGCCCGCCACGCCCGAGCTCGAGCAGGAGCTGGCCCAGCGGGTCGCCGCGGTGCTGCCGCTGTCGCGCGCCGAGCGTGACCGGTGGCGCCGGCGCGGCGTGGCCACCCTGTGGTCCGGGGTCTTCCCGTTCCCGATGCCGGTGCCCGACGGGGATGCCTGCGCCGCCGCTGGCGGCGACGTGCTGACCATGTGCGCCGGTCGCGACCTCGACGCACTCGTCGACGCGATGCCCGGCTGGACCGGGCGCCTCGTCGTCCTGGCCCGGCTCACCACGGCGCGGCGCGAGTCGCTGCGCGCCCGGGCCCTGGCCCGGGGCGTCTGGGAGCGCATCGAGCTGCGCCCGGCCCTGCGCGGGGCCGAGCGCGACGCCGCCTGGTCGCGCGCCGCGCTGGTCTTCGCCGGCCGGGAGGGCGCCCGGCACGGCGGGCACGTGCTCGAGGCGGCCGCCCGCGGCGTGCCCGCGGTGGCCATCGCCGCCGGCGCCCACCTCGACCACGTCGTGAGCCGCAGCACGGGCCTGCTCGTGGACCCACGCTGCGACCAGCGGACCCTGGCCGAGGCGATCGCCTCGATGCTCGACGACCCCTTCTGGATGCGGGCGCTGGGCACCTCGGCGCTGGTCCGGGTGCGGGCCTCGCACGACCCCGAGTCGGCCGGGCGCCGGCTGGCCGGGCTCTACCACGCGATCCTGCCGGACCGCGAGCAGGTGCCCGAGCCGCGGGTGCCGGTGCTGCGCCAGGTCGATCCCAACGGCGTGGACCGGATGGCCCTGGCCATGGACCACCTGCCGCTGGCCCGCCAGCTGGCGGGGTGGTACTCCGGGCGCGGGCAGAGCCGCGAGGACCTCATCCAGGTCGCCTCGCTGGGCCTGGTCCGGGCCGCCGAGCGGTTCGACCCGGCGCACGGCAAGGAGTTCCACAGCTTCGCGATCCCGACCATCCTCGGCGAGCTGCGCAAGCACTTCCGCGACCACGCATGGGCCGTCCGGGTGCCCCGCAGCCTGCAGGAGACGACGCTGCAGGTGCAGCGCGCCGCCGAGCACATGCGCCAGTCGCTGGGCCACGACGCCTCCCCGGCGGACCTGGCCAGGGAGCTGGGCCTGGTCGAGGAGGAGGTCCTGCTCGCGATGCGGACCGACGGCGAGGCGCGCTCGTCGCACTCGCTGGACCACCCGCTGGGCGACGACGAGTCGGTCGCGGACCTGGTCGGCGACGTCGACCCCGCGCTGGACCTGATCGAGCTGCGCCGGGACGTGCGCCACGCCCTGGCCCGGCTGCCCGAGCGCGAGCAGCGGATCCTGCTCATGCGCTTCTACGGCGAGCGGACCCAGTCCGAGATCGCCGAGCAGCTGGGCATCTCGCAGGTGCACGTCTCCCGGGTGCTCTCGCGGACCCTCGCGGCGCTGCGCGACCACGTCCTCGATGACGTGGCGTTGCCGGCCTCGTGGGAGCGCGACCGCCCGCGCGACCCCAGCCCCGGCGAGGGTGCCATGGCCGGCGCCGGCACCGAGATCCCTCGTCCGCGACGCGCTTCCTAGCCGCCGCGGATGCAGGTGCGCGCACCGTCGGCCTGCGGGCCGCGGTGGGCGAGTCGCACGACCCCAACCACAAGGAGGAATCCCATGGACGCCGCCGACAAGATCAAGCACGCCGTGGACGACGCCACCGGCAAGGTCAAGGAGGGCCTGGGCAAGGCCACCGACGACCACTCGATGCAGGCCGAGGGCGAGCGCGACCAGACCAAGGCCGACCTCGGTCGGGCGAAGGACAACGTCAAGGACGCGTTCACGGACAAGTAGGACGACAGGGCGGGCGGTCCGGGTGGCAGCTGCCCCCGGACCGCCCGGCCGACCGGGGGCAACCCAGCAGTGATCAGGGGTCGGGGTCCATCGGGACACCCCGACGAGGGCACGACGAGAGGAACCGGGGCATGGCATTCGTCTGGAGGACGGGGCGGGCGATGGCCCGGCAGCTGCGCGAGGTGCGGGCGGTGCTGTTCGACCGTGACGACACGCTGATCCGTGACGTCCCGCGGTACAACGGCGACCCGACCCTGGTGCGCCCGATCCCCGGGGCTGCGGAGGCGGTGTCCCGGGTGCGCGCCGCCGGCCTGCGCACGGGCATCGTGAGCAACCAGTCCGGCATCGGCCGCGGCTTCGTCTCCCACATGCAGGTCCGGCGCGTGAACACCCGCGTGGACCAGCTCCTCGGGCCCTTCGACACCTGGCAGTACTGCCCGCACGCCCCCGCCGACGCCTGCGCCTGCCGCAAGCCCGCGCCGGGCCTGGTCCTGCGGGCTGCTGAGGCGCTCGGCGTGACCCCGCAGCAGGTGGTCCTCATCGGCGACATCGGCAGCGACGTGCAGGCCGCCCAGGCCGCCGGCGCCGTCGGCATCCTGGTGCCCTCCTCGCGCACGCTGCGCGGGGAGATCCGCGACGCCCCACTGATCGCCTGGAGCCTGGCCGAGGCCGTCGACATCGTGCTCGCCAGCGTCGGGGCGGGGGCGACCGCCCACGTTGCCGGAGCCCGGCCATGAGTCCGGCCCTGAGCACGACCGAGCGCCTGGCCGCCGGCCGGGGCCGACGCGTGCTCGTCGCCCGCCTCGACAGCGTCGGCGACGTGCTGCTCGCCGCACCCGCCGTCCGGGCGGTCGCCGCGCAGGGCGCCCAGGTCACGATGCTGGCCTCGACCCGCGGGGCGGGGGCTGCCCGCCTGCTGCCCGGCGTGGACCGGGTCCAGGTCCTCGACGCGCCCTGGATCCTCGCCGACCCCTCGCCGGTGCAGCGCTCCGGCCTGGTCTGGAGCACCCTGCGCCTGCAGCAGCGCCGCTTCGACGAGGCGATCATCCTGACCTCGTACCACCAGAGCCCGCTGCCGCTGGCGCTCATGCTGCGCATGGCCGGCGTGCCGCGCGTCGTGGCCGCCAGCGAGGACTACCCGGGCTCCCTGCTCGACGTGCGCGTGCGGCCCGACGAGGGCCTGCACGAGGCGCAGCGCGCGGCCGCGATCGCCGAGGCGGCCGGCTACCCGAGCCAGGGCACGCACCTGGCCGTCCGCGAGGACCTGCCCGACGTGAGCGGGCTGCAGCCCGGACGGCCCTACCTCGTGCTGCACCCGGGGTCCGACGCCTCCGCCCGGCGCTGGCCGGCCGTCCTGGCCCGCAGCACCGTGCGGCTGCTCGCCGCGCAGGGCTGGACGGTCCTGGTGACCGGCGGCGCTGCGGAGCGCGAGCTGAGCGCGTACGTCGCCGGCGACGACGGCCTCGACCTCGGCGGGCGGACGTCCCTGGCCGGCCTGGCCGCGCTGCTGCGCGACGCCGCCGCCGTGGTCGTGGGCAACACCGGCCCGGCCCACCTCGCGGCGGCTGTCGGGACACCGGTGGTGTCGCTGTTCGCGCCCACCGTGCCCGCCGAGCGCTGGCGGCCGTTCGGCGTGCCGCACGTGCTGCTCGGCGACCAGTCGGCCGCCTGCGCCGGCTCCCGCGCGCGGGACTGCCAGGTGCCCGGGCACCCGTGCCTGAGCTCGGTGGGTTCCGACGTGGTCGCCGCCGCCCTCGACCGGCTGCTGCGCGCCCGCGCGCAGGCGCCCCCGGGCGTGGTGGAGGTGGCCTGATGCGCGTGCTCGCCTGGCACGTCCACGGGGCCTGGTCCACGTCGTTCGTGCACGGCCCCTGGACCACCCTGACCCCCACCGTGCCCGACCGCGGCCCGGACGGCCGCGGCCGGCCCACCACCTACGCCTGGCCCGACCGCGCCGTCGAGGCGACCCCCGAGCAGCTGGCGGCCGAGGGGATGGACCTCGTCGTGCTCCAGCGGCCCCACGAGGCCGAGCTGCTGCAGGCGTGGACCGGCCAGCGGGCCGGCCGGGACGTGCCCGCGGTGTACGTCGAGCACAACACCCCACCGCACGGGCCGACCACCCGGCACCCGATGGCCGAGCAGGACCGCATCCCGATCGTGCACGTCACGCAGTTCAACGCGCTCATGTGGGACAACGGCCGGGCCCCGGTGCACGTCGTGGAGCACGGCATCCCGGACCCGGGCCAGCGCTGGCACGGCGAGCTGCCGCACGCCGGCGTCGTGGTGAACGAGCCCCTGCGCCGCAACCGGATCACGGGTACCGACCTGCTGGCCCCCATGGCCCAGGTGGCCCCGCTCGACGTCTTCGGCATCGGCACCGAGCCGCTCACCGACGCCCGCGCCGGCCTGGGCATCACCGGCCACGGCGACCTCGCCCACGACGCCATGCTCGACGCGCTGGCCGCGCGCGCGGTGTACCTGCACCTGTGCCGCTGGACCAGCCTGGGCCTGGCCCTCATCGAGGCGATGCACCTGGGCATGCCGGTCGTGGGCCTGGCCACCACCGAGGCCCCCGAGGCCCTGGCCGACAGCGGGATCGTGCTGAGCAACGACCCGCAGCGGCTGGCCCGCGCCGTGCGCACCCTCGTGCACGACCGCGACGCCGCGGCGACCGCGGGCCAGGGGGCCCGCCAGCACGCCCTGGCCAGGTTCGGCCTGGACCGGTTCCTGGAGGACTGGGACCGCATCGTGAAGGAGGTTGCCGGATGACCCTGCGGATCGCGATGGTCTCGGAGCATGCCAGCCCGCTGTCGGCGATCGGCGGAGCCGACAGCGGCGGGCAGAACGTGCACGTGGAGGCCCTGGCCCGCAGCCTGGCCGCCCGCGGGCACGCGGTGGTCGTGCACACCCGCCGGGACGATCCCGCGCTGCCCACGCACGTGCGGATCGCCCCGCGGGTCACCGTGCACCACGTGGACGCCGGGCCGGCCGAGCCGATCCCGAAGGACGAGCTGCTGCCGTACATGCCGCGCTTCGCCGAGGTGCTCCAGGCGAGCTGGCGCGAGGTCCGGCCCGACGTCGTGCACGCGCACTTCTGGATGAGTGCCCTCGCCGCGACCCAGGCGGCCACCGACGCCGCGCTGCCCGTGGCGGTGACGTTCCACGCCCTGGGCTCGGTGAAGCGCCGGCACCAGGCGCAGGCCGACACCAGCCCGTCGACCCGGCTGGCGACCGAGCGCCTGCTGGCCCAGCGGGTCGACTGCATCGTGGCCACGGCCAGCGAGGAGGTCGAGGAGCTGCGCCGCATGGGCGCGCCGCGCGAGCGCATCCGGGTCGTGCCCTGCGGGGTGGACACCGGCCACTTCCGCCCGGACGGGCCGCAGGCGCCGCGCGACCCGGCAGCGCGCCGCCTGCTCTCGTTGTGCCGGCTCGTGCCCCGCAAGGGCGTGGACGACGCCATCCGCGCGCTGGCCGAGCTGCCGGGCTGCGAGCTCGTCGTCGCCGGCGGGCCCGATTCCGCGCACTTCGACGCCGATCCGGAGGTGCAGCGGCTGCGCCGCCTGGCCGTCGAGGTCGGGGTGTCCGACCACGTGCAGTTCGTTGGGGCCGTGGCCCGCTCGGACGTGCCCGCGCTCATCCGCTCGGCCGACGTCATGCTCGTGCTGCCCTGGTACGAGCCGTTCGGCATGGTGCCGCTCGAGGCGATGGCCTGCGGACTGCCGGTCGTCGGCTCCGCCGTGGGCGGCCTGCGCGACACCGTCGAGGACGGGCGCACCGGCCTGCTGGTGCCCCCGCGGACCCCGTCCGCGGTCGCGCTGGCGGTGCGCCGGCTGCTGTCCTCCCCGGGCCTGCGCGCGGCCATGGCCGAGCAGGGCCCCCGGGTGGCCGTGCAGCGCTTCGACTGGGCCCGGGTCGCCCAGGCCACCGAGGCGGTCTACGGCGAGATGCTCGGGGTCACGACGCTGCCCGCCGCGGCGACGGTCGGTGACGACCAGGACGTGGCTCTGGCCTCGGGTGGCGCCCCGATGGCCACCCTGCTGGCCGATCCGTCGTCGTCGGTGGTGCTCGGGCGATCCCGGACGAGGACCCGGCGATGAGCGCCCCAGCCCTGCCCACTCCCACGCTGGCCCAACCCCTGGGCCCGGCCGCCCCGGGCGCCCCCGCCGATCCGCTGGCCCGGGCCCACCGTGACGCGGTCGATGCAGCGCTGGCCGCGTCCGGCCCAGCCCTGGACCGGGCAGCGGCCTGGGGACGCCAGCTGGCGGGGCTGCTGCCCGCGGGGGCCCGGCTGCTCGTGGCCGGGAACGGGGGCAGCGCGGCCGAGGCCCAGCACCTCACCGCCGAGCTCGTCGGGCGCTTCCGCGGCGAGCGGGCGCCGTTCTCGGCGCTGGCCCTGCACGCCGACACCTCGTCGGTCACCGCGATCGCCAACGACTACGGCATCGAGGAGCTCTTCGCCCGCCAGGTGCAGGCGCACGGCCGGCCCGGGGACGTCCTGGTGCTGCTGTCGACGAGCGGGCGCAGCGTCAACCTGCTCGCCGCCGCCGACCGCGCGAACGCGCTGGGCGTGACCACCTGGGCGCTCACCGGGCCCGAGCCCAACCCGCTGGCGGCGCGCTGCACCGAGGCGGCCGCGATCCCCGCGGCCACCACGTCCGCGGTGCAGGAGGTGCACCTCGTGGCCGTGCACGTGCTGTGCCTGGCCTTCGACAGCGCCCTGGCCACGCAGACCTCCGCCACGGCGGCCGGGGGGCTGTGATGAGCGCCGCCGGGCTCGCGCCGCTGGTCGTCATCGGTGATGCCCTGCTCGACGTCGACGTGACCGGCAGCGCCACCCGCCTGTGCCCGGACGGTCCGGGCCCGGTCCTCGACGACCTGGTCGAGGTGCACCGCGCCGGTGGGGCGGGCCTGGCCGCGCTGCTGGCCGCCTCCGCCGGGCGACCGGTCGTGCTCGTCACCGCCCTGGGCGACGACGAGGACGGCGCCCGGCTGCGTACGGCCCTGGCCGGCCGGGTCGAGCTCATGGACCTGCGCCACGACGGTCCCACCGTGGTGAAGACCCGGGTGCGGGCCGGCGGGCGCACCCTGCTGCGGCTGGACCGCGGCTCCGCCGAGACGCGGCTGGCGCTGGACCATGCCGCCCACGACGCGCTGCGCGACGTGCTCGACCGGTGCGCCGGGGTGCTCGCCTCCGACTACGGCCTCGGGGTGCTCGGCCAGCCCCAGGTGCGCGCTGCGCTGGCGCGCGTCGCCGACGACGTGCCGATCGTGTGGGATCCGCACCCCCGCGGCAGCGCGCCCGTGCCCGGCGCCGCGCTGGCGACCCCGAACGCCGCCGAGGCGGCCCGCCTCGCCGGGCACGGCGAGCGCCCCGGGGACCTCGCGGCGGCCATCGGCCAGGCCCGGACGCTGGCCGCCCGCTGGCGGGTCGCGGGGGTCGCTGTGACCCGTGGGCCGGCCGGGGCCGTGCTGGTCGGGGACGAGGGCAACCCGCTGGTCGTCGTGCCCCCCGCCCGCGCCG
>JALOLK010000152.1 GCA_025456015.1 Candidatus Nanopelagicales bacterium | reverse complement strand
CGAGCGGGACAGCGCGTCCCCGGACCGGCCACGGCATCTCCCCGGCCGCGTCTGCGGAGTCACTTCCGCCAACTGAGTGTGCTGAAGTGACGACGCAGCCCCGGGGCCGCACCGCCAGACGGACAGCGATCCACCGAGCCCGTGCGAGCGCCCGGGCCGCGCTACTCCTGCGCGCTGACGACCGCGCGGACCGCCTCCTCCAGCCCGGCCTGGTCGCGG
The DNA here is from genome assembly GCA_025456015.1 of Candidatus Nanopelagicales bacterium. Taxonomy (GTDB): domain Bacteria; phylum Actinomycetota; class Actinomycetes; order S36-B12; family CAIYMF01; genus Prado023. The sequence continues at coordinate 2,650 of JALOLK010000152.1, read as the reverse complement.
ATGGCGCTGGGCTGCGGGTAGCTGGTGGTCAGGAAGTGCTGGGCGTACGGGAAGCAGGCGACCTCGAACGGCTCGCGGGCGAGCCAGCCGGCGCCGAACGTGTTGGCCTCGACGTCGACCGCCTCGAGCGGGAGCTGCAGGGCCTGGCTCATCTCGCCCGGGTCGAAGATGAGCCCGAACGGGTCCGAGCCGGCGTGCATGAGCCGCCCGCCGTAGTCGACCGAGAGGTTCCCGTCGATCCAGAGGCGCTGGTCCAGCGCACGCATCGAGCCGGACGGCAGGGCCGCGGTCACGGACAGATGGTTGGGCCGGTCCTTGCTGCGGACGTCCACGATCACGTCGCCGGCGTGCGAGGTCGTGACCACCGCGTGGCTGGTGGTCGCGCCGGAGAACCCCTCGCCCGGGTCGTAGTTGATGGTGTTGGACTCGTAGTCGCAGATCACCCAGGTGAGCATGCCGGTCCGGGTGTGCTCGGCGATGAGGTACAGCTCGATGCGGCTGCCCCAGAACACCGAGGTGTGCACGTTGAACGCCCCGAGGATCGCGCAGTGGCGGGCGTCCCCACCGGCGAACATCGTCGTCGGGACCAGCTCGTAGTCCGGCGGCAGCAGGGCACGCGCCGCGGCCACGTCGTCGAGCTCGTAGGCCAGGAACAGGCAGTAGGGCTCCACGACGAAGCCCATGTACGCGTCGCCCCCGGCGTGCTCCACGATCCACCGCTGCACCGGCAGGGGCATCCTTGCCAGCATCTCCGCGCGCTTGTAGAGCGAGCCGACCTCCTTGGGGGAGACCGTGCCCTCGGTGTGCATCACGAACCGCCGCAGCTCCGACGGTCCGACCCCGGATCCCATGGGGCGGAAGGGTAGGCGATCGGCCTACCGGGGGGCCGGGACGAACACCGGCCAGTCCGGCGGTGCGACCGTGAGCACCGCGAACAGGGCCAGCTCGGCGGTGACCAGCGCCGCGGCCAGCCATCCGCGTGCGGGCACGAGGCGCACGCGTCCGAGCACTGCCAGCGCCGCGAGCGAGCACAGCACGAACAGGCCGATGTCCATCGGGAACCAGCCGTATCCCAGGACCGCCACGTAGGCGTAGTAGCCGACGACCATGAGCCCGGCCCCGGCCAGCCCCCCGACGACCCCACCCACGAGCGCCGACGCCATGTGCCCGGTCCGCCAGCCGACGATGGCCGCCCACAGCAGCATCGGGATCGCGACGAGCTTGGTGTGCTCCCAGACGCTCTCGTTGACCGGCGCCACCAGGCCGATCGGGGCCCATCCCCCGCTCGCGGCGTGGACGAAGTGCCAGACCGACCCCACGACCAGCAGGAACGCCAGCCCGAGCCATGCCGGCGGTGGCCGTGGGGCGGCCCGCGGCTCGTCGCGGTCGGCCCCGACGGTGGCGCGCGCCATGCCTCCAGCGTCCCGGCATCCGACCAGCGGACCAAGGGCCGGACGGCCTCGGTTGCGGGCCCCGTCGAGCGACGCCAAGTCCGGACGAACTTGTCCACATCTTGTGCATCCAAGACCGGGCTGAGCCGAGAAGTAGGGACTGAGGGCGCCCGCCCCGATCCCCACCCCAGGAGGAACCATGCGCACCACCGCAACCATGCTCGGCGCCGGGGCCCTGGTGGCCGCCAGCGCCATCTTCGCCGTGCCTGCCGCCGCTGACGAGACCGCGAGCGTCTCGGTCCTGCACGGTGTCCCGGACGCCGTCGTCGACGTCTGCGCCAACGGCGAGGAGCTGCTCCCCGACTTCGAGCCGGGGACCCTTGCCGGTCCGCTGGACCTGCCCGCCGGCACCTACACGATCAAGGTCGTCGCGGGCGAGGGCGACACCGACTGCGACGCCGACGCGATCATCGGGCCCGCCGACGTGTCCGTCGAGGGCGGCATGAGCTACACGGTCGTCGCGCACCTCGACGCCGATGGCAACCCGACCGCCACCCCGTTCGTGAACGACACCGAGTCGGCCGCGGCCGGCTCCGGCAAGCTGACCGCCCGCCACGTGGCCCAGGCCCCCGAGGTCGAGGTCCTGGTGGACGGCGACAGCGTCGGCTCGTTCGCCAACCCCGATGAGATCGGCCCCGCCGAGCTGCCCGCCGGCGAGTACGACGTCGAGATCCAGGCCGGTGGCGAGGCCGTGAGCACCACGCCGGCCACCGACGCCGTCCCGGTCGCCGAGGGCGAGAACACCATCGCCTACGCGTGGGGCACCGCCGAGGACCTGCAGATCGCCGTGCAGACCGTCGAGCTCGGCCACTCGGCCCCGGGCGGCGTCCCCGGTGGTGAGTCCGGTGCCGCTGGTGGTGCCGCCGCCTCCGGATGGCTGCTGCTGGCCGCCGGCCTGGGCATCGCGGGCGTCGCGGCCTCCGGCCGCCGCCTGGTCGCCGAGCGCCGGTAGCCCGCCCCCACGGGCCCGCCCGTGGTGAGCCGAACGGGAGGGGCGGGTGGTCAGCACCCGCCCCTCCTGCGGCGCCGACCGCCCCGCGCCTGGGTAGTCACTTCCGCCAACTGAGTGTGCGGAAGTGACTACCCAGCCCCGGGACCGGCTCCATCACACTGACAGCGATGCAACCCCAGCACCCGAGCAGCACGCCCAGCACCCGAGCAGCACGCCCAGCACCCGAGCAGCACGCCCAGCACCCGAG
>JALOLK010000095.1 GCA_025456015.1 Candidatus Nanopelagicales bacterium | reverse complement strand
TGGCGGTCTGCTCTCTGTTGCACTGTTCCCGCGGGTCACCCCGGGTGGGTGTTACCCACCACCCCGCCCTGCGGAGCCCGGACTTTCCTCGACGCCGACGCCCTCGCGGGCGTGGCGCCGCGGCCGCCCGGCCGACTCATCCACCACCAAGGGTAGCCTCGCCGGGTGCCCCTGCGCGACACCCTGCAAGCCGAGCTCACCGACGCCCTGCGCCAGCGCGACCGCGCCACCGCCAGCGCGGTGCGCGCCGCCCTGTCCGCGCTGGACAACGCCGGTGCCGTCCCGGCCCCCGGAGCACCGGCCGACGACCGGGCGCGGGCGCAGTCCGAGCACGTGGCGGGCGCCACCGCCGGCCTGGCCGCGACCGAGCTGCCCCGGCGCGAGCTGTCGTCCACCGAGGCCGTCGCGATCGTCGTCGACGAGCGGGCCGCGCTGCTGCACCACGCCGAGCGCCTCGCACGCCTGTGCCGTCGCGACGAGGCCGACGCCGCCCTGCGGGGCGCGACCGCGCTGTCCCGGGCCCTGGCCGTCGAGCGCGCTGATGGGTGAGGCCCCGACGCACGTGCGCCGGGCGGAGCCCGGGGACCTCGCCGCCCTCCTGCCCCTCAACGCCGCGTTCTGCGCGATCGACGGGCATCCCTACGACGAGGCGGTGGTGCGCCGCGCCCTGGCACCCCTGCTCGCCGACGACACGCTCGGCCAGGTCTGGGTGGTGCAGCGCGACGGGGTGCTGCTCGGGTACGCGGTGATGACCTGGGGGTACTCCCTGGAATCCGGCGGACGGGAGAGCCTGCTCGACGAGCTCTACGTCCGCGACCGCGGCCACGGCCTGGGCGGCCTGCTGCTCGAGGCCTGCCTCGCCGGGGCCGCGCAGGCAGGCGCGACGCGCACCTTCCTGGAGACCGAGGCGCCCAACACGCGGGTGCGCCGGTTCTACGCCCGGCACGGCTTCGTCGAGGAGCCCTCCACCTGGATGAGTCGCGACCTCTGACGCGCCCAGCCCTGGCCCGCTACCGACGCCTCGCGGGTGCGGACGTGGAAGGGGGCTCCTCGATCTCAACCATCGAGGAGCCCCAACCCGTTTCCAGCCCGAGCAGGGTGGCACAGCCCACCGGCTCACCCCGGGCGGACACGCCGCCGCCGGCGCGGTCGGGCAGCCGTCAGGCGGTCTCGTGGAGCACGCCGTGCAGGTGCCCGCGCTCCCCCATGCCGAACATCGAGCTGACCCCGTCGGCCCACATGGCCATCGTCGTGATCGAGCAGGGGGCCAGCTCGAACCGGTAGGCGCTGGCGGCCGGCGCGTCGAGCACGTGCTGGACGAGCACCTTGATCGGGGTGACGTGGCTGACCACGAGCACCCGCTGCCGCGGGAAGCGCTCGAGCAGCTCGAGGCGTGCGGCCTGCACGCGGGCGCGCACCTCGGCGAACGACTCGCCGCCCGGCGGTGCCACCTCGAACGAGGCCAGCCAGGCGGCGAGCTCGTCGGGCCAGCGCTGCTTCACCTCGGCGAACGTCCGGGCGTCCCAGCCGCCGAAGTCGGCCTCGGCCAGCCCCTCGACGACCACGGGCTCGGCCATCCCGAGCCGCTCGGCGAGGATGGCGGCGGTCTCCCGGGTGCGGCGCAGCGGCGAGGTGACGAGCACGTCGGCGCCGCCCCGCCGGGCCAGCTCCTCGGCCGCTGCCTCGGCCTGGCGCTCGCCGAGCTCGATGAGGCCGGGATCCTGGCCGTTGCGCCCCGAGAACCGGTGCTCGACGCTGTGCTGGGTGACGCCGTGGCGCACGAGCACGAACGTCGTGGGCACGCCGAGGTCCGCCCGCGACCAGCCCACGATCTGGCGGCCCGGGGCCAGTGCCGGCGATGCGCCGGGCGCTGGGGCCTCGGCCGCCCGGCTGGAGCGCAGCACCTCGCGGACCGCCTCGGCGCCGGCGCGCGCTGCCTGCAGCTCCGCGACGCCCGTGGCGGGCCCGGCCGGGGCACCGAGGCGCGCGGCCTCCTCGTCGGCCTCCGCGCTGACGTGCTCGACGACGTCCACGTACGGGTCGGGGTCGCCCGCCCCACGCAGCCAGGTGGCGATCCGGGCGGGCCGGCCGGCCGCGGCGGCGTCGAGCGACCGGTTGGCCAGGGCGTCGGCGCGTGTGTTCTGGGCACGCGGCACCCACGTGTAGCGCACCTGCTCAGCCGGCAGGATCGCCCTGGCCCGCAGCGCGAGCGCGCGCAGCGCCGCGTTCTTGATCGACCACCCGCCGGAGAGCTGCTCGACGACCAGCCGGGAGTCCAGGCGGGCCTCGACCGCGGCCTGCGGGTCGACCTCCCGCGCGGCGGCCAGGCCGGCGATGACGCCCTCGTACTCGGCCACGTTGTTCGTCTGGGTGCCCAGGAAGTCGGCGAGCTCGACGAGCACCTCGCCGGTGTCGGCATCGCGCACCAGCGCCCCGTAGGCGGCCGGGCCGGGGTTGCCCCGCGAGCCCCCGTCCGCCTCGACGACCAGGCGGCGGCGGCTCACAGCCCCGACTCGGGCGTGCGCACCAGGATCCGTCGGCACTCCTCGCAGCGCACCACCTCGTCCGGCGCCAGCCCCCGGATGCGGCCGAGGTCGGCAGGGGTGAGCGTGAGCTGGCAGCCCTGGCACCGCCCGCGGTGCAGGGCCGCGGCCCCGACCCCACCGGCGTCGGTGCGGACCTTGTCGTAGAGGGCCAGCAGGTCGGCCGGGATCTCGGGGGCGACCCGGCTGCGCTCGGCGGCCACCCGGGCGCCCTCGGTGTCGATGTCGCGGAAGGCCTCGTCGCGCGCGGCCTCGGCAGCGGCCCGCTGCTCGGCCAGGGCGGCGACGTCGGCCGCGACGGCGGCCGCCCGGCCCTGCGCCTCCTCGAGCTGCTCCATCACCTCGAGCTCGGCGTCCTCGAGCACCGCGATGCGGGCCCGCAGGCTGGCGATCTCGTGCTGGAGGTCCTCGAGCTGGCGCGCGGAGGCCACCGAGCCGGCGTCGAGCAGGCGCTGGTCGCGCGCGATGCGCTCGCGGACCGCCTCCACGTCGGCCTCGGCCTTGGCCTGCGTGCGCTCGAGGTCGGACACGGCGGTGCGCATCGCGACGTCCCGGTCGCGCAGGGCCGCGGCCCGCTGCTCGAGCGCGGCGAGCTCGGCGATCTGGGGCACGGTGCGGCGGCGATGGCGCAGCTGCCCGAGGGTGGTGTCGAGCTGCTGGAGGTCCAGCAGCCGCAGCTGCACGGCCGGATCAGCACGCATCGGTCAGCGCCTTCCCACGTGGAACGTCCAGGGATCGGTCACGGTCGTGGACACCGTAGTGCCCAGCGCGAGGCCGGCGGCCGCGGCGTCCTGCTCGAGCAGGCGGGCGGCCTGCGGCAGCCACATCCACTCGGCCGCCCAGTGCGCGACGTCGACCAGGGCGCAGCCGCCGGCCTCGAGGTGCTCGCTGGCCCGGTGGTGGCGCAGGTCGGAGGTGAGGTACACGTCGGCGCCGCTGGCCTGCGCCGCGCCGAGCAGGGAGTCCCCCGCGCCGCCGCAGACCGCCACGCGCCGGATCTCCCGGTCGGGGTCACCGGCCACCCGCACCCCGTGGGCCGTGGTCGGCAGGGTGTGCGCGACCAGGTCGGCGAACGCGCGCAGCGGCATGGGCTCGACGAGCTCGCCGACCCGCCCGCCGCCACGGCCGTCGGGCACCGGGGCCAGCTCGATGACGTCGAACGCCGGCTCCTCGTAGGGATGCGCGGCCCGCAGCGCCGCCACGATGTCGGCCCGGCGCGAGCGGGGCGCGACCATCTGCAGCATCGACTCGGGCACGTGCTCCACCTGGCCGACCGACCCGATGTGCGGGTGGGCGCCGGCCAGCGGGCGGAACGTGCCGGTCCCCGGCGCGGCGAACGCCGCGCGGTCGTAGTCGCCGATGCGGCCCGCCCCCGCAGCGGCGAGCGCGTCGATGAGCGCCTCGGTGTCGGCCTCGGGGACGAAGACGATGAGCTTGTCCAGCGGCGCGGGGGCCACGTCGAGGCCCTCCAGGGGGGCGGTCCCGACCACGCCCAGGGCCCCGGCGATGGCGTCGGACACCCCGGGCCGGGCGTTGTCGGCGTTCGTGTGGGCGGCGAGCAGCCCGATGCCGGAACGGATGAGCCGGTGCACGATGCGGCCCTTCGCGGTGTCCGCGGCGACCCCGTGCACCCCGCCGAGGAACAGCGGGTGGTGGGTCACCAGCAGGCCGGCACCGTCGGCGATCGCCTCGTCGACCACGACGGCCACGGGGTCCACGGCGAACAGCACCTGCTCGACGGGTTCGTCCGGGTCGCCGCAGACCAGGCCGACCCGGTCCCAGCTATCGGCCGTGCGCGGGTCGTACCGGCGGTGCAGCAGGGCGACGACGTCGCCGAGGGTGGCGGTGCGGACGGCGGACACAGCGGCGAGCCTAGCCGCGGCCAGCCGACCTCAGCGCGGGTCGGGCAGCCGGGCGGCGACGTAGGCGACGGCGCTGTCGATCGAGGCCAGGTGGTGCAGGTCCTCGCGGGGGATCGGCGCGTGCAGCGCGTCGCTGAGCAGGGCCGCCATCTCGCCGACGTCGAGGGCGTCGAGGTCGGCCTGCTCGCGCAGCGGGGCGCCGGGGTCCAGCGTGCCCGGGTCCACCCCGGGGGCGACGAGGTGGACGACCTGGTCCACGAGGTGGCGGGCCCGAGCGACGTCCACGGTGCCTCCTGCGGTGCTGGGCGGTGCGTGCGTGGGCCCGGCCGGGCTCGAACCGACGACCTACCCGGTGTAAGCGGGTTGCGCTCCCAACTGCGCCACGGGCCCGGGGGGAAGGGTACGCAGGCGCCCCTCGGATGGCCAAAGCCCCACCCGAGGGTCCGAGGTCCCGGCCGGTGCGTCAGTCCAGCGCGGCCACCGCGGTCCGGTAGTCCTCGGGGTCACGTGGGGCGCCGGGGTGGTTCACCTGGCTCCAGCGCACGACCCCCGCACGGTCGATGACGAAGGTCGCCCGCGTGGCCATGCCCCGCTCCGGCAGGAACACGTCGTAGGCCTGGGCCACCGCCCCGTGCGGCCAGAAGTCGCTGAGCAGGTCGAACCCCAGGCCCTCCTGCTCGGCGAACACCCGCAGCGCGTGCTTGGTGTCCACGGAGACGCCGAGCAGCACGGTGTCGTCGTCGAAGTCGCCGCGCCGGTCGCGCAGGTCGCACAGCTCCCCGGTGCACAGCGACGAGAACGCGAACGGGTAGAAGACCAGCACCACCTTGCGCCCGCGCAGGTCGGCCAGCGACACCGCCTCGCCGCGCTGGTTGGGCAGGGTGAACTCGGGGGCGGGCTGACCGACCTCGACAGGCATGGCACTCCTCACCTCGGGGGGACCTGGTGGCCCAATCCTGCCCAAGGCCGGGCAGGATTGCCCGGGTGGACCCCACCTTGCCCGCCGACCTCGAGCCCGACCAGCACGAGCACGGCCTGGCCACCGCCGACACCCCCGCGCTCGCGGACTCCATCAACCTGGCCTGGCAGCGCTTCGAGGAGAGCCTGGCCGACGTGGACCTGGCCGCCCCGTCCCGCAAGCAGGGGTGGACCGCTCGCGAGCTGGTGGCCAAGGTCGGCGAGTGGGAGGCCGGCCGGCGACTCGACGACATGCTGCGCGACGCCCACGACGGCGAGGCCGGGTTCTACGACAACGACGCGATCGAGCAGCGCATCCGCGAGGCGACCGCTGACCTGCCCGACGCCGCGATCCTGGAGTCGGTCGCCTCGGCGCGCCGGACCACCGCCGAGTGGCTGGCCTCCGACGGCCCGCAGACCTGGGGACTGGTGCACACATCCTCGCCGCTGGGGCCGCTGCCGATGCTCACGGTCGTCAACGCGATGACCTACCAGCTGTCCATCACCGCCCTGGACCTCGAGCCCGCCGGCACCGAGGCGGACCCCGAGCTGCTGGCGGTCGGCCTGGCCGCGCTCATCGACACGACCGGCGCCCTGGCCGGACGCAAGCGGGTGACGGGCTCGTTCACGGCGATCACCCCGGACCTCATCGTGGGCTCGGGCTCCAGGGGCGGGTTCTGGCGCACGGCACAGCTCGACGAGGACCCACACCACGGCCCCGGCGTCGTCGCCGAGCTGCGCACGATCCTCGAGGTCACCAGCGGCCGGGCGAACGTGCCGCACCTCTACCGCACCGGCGAGCTGCACGTGCGCGACCTGACCGGCCTGGTCCGGCTGGCACCGGTGCTGGACGGTATCCCCGGCATCCCCCCGATGGGGGCCGTGGGCCGCGCGCTGAGCGTGGTGGACGCGGTCGGGGGCCTGTTCGGCCGGTTCCGCCGCTGACGTACCCCGGTGACCGCCGGCCGTGGGGCCCAGCCGCGCAGCGGGGGGCGGGAGCCGCGGTTTCCACAATGCTGCGCTAGCCAGCGAGGCAGCTCGGGCGGTACGACCCCCAACTCCACACATGGTCCCAGCTGCGGGCCAGCGTTGTGTGGATTCGGGGTGCGGTCGAGCCGGACGGGGCTCGACGAGCGGGCAGGATTGTGGATTCGGCGGCTGGTGCCTCGACGGCCGGCGTGAGTGCGGGGTGCGGGCCAGGCGGTGAGGGCGGGGGCGGGCCTAGCGCGAGACCATCCGTACGCCCTGCCACGCCTGCAACGTGACCGACGTGGTGCGCCGCAGCCCCGCGGTGGACGCAGCGTCCGCGATGTCAGCCGGCTCCAGGGCGCCGGGGCGGCCGAACTTCGGGGTGAACAGCCAGATGACCCCGGAGCTGGCGATGGGGGCCTTCGCGTCGACGAGGGCGTCGGCCAGGTCACCGTCGTCCTCGCGCCACCACAGGACCACCATGTCCACGACCCCGTCGTAGTCCTCGTCGACGGCGTCCTCGCCCGACCCGACGACGACGGCCTCGGCCACCAGGTCGTCGGTGTCGGTGTCGTAGCCAAGCTCCTGCACCGTGCTCCCCTCGCCGATGCCCAGCCGCTTGGCCAGCGCCGACGCCTCCTCGGCCCGGTCGGCCGTACCACCCACCGCGTTCGCCCCATCCATGACCACCGCCCCGGACGGACGGCTCGTGGGCGCCAGTATGGGGCACAGGGGCCCGGGCGTGCCCATCCCAACGCGCGGGTAGCCCCTCGAACGGGAATAGTTGGCCGCGCTGCCCGGCGGCCGCACGTCGGCCGCCTCCCCGTCGAAAGGTGCTCGCACGTGTCGCCCTCCGCCTACGACCCGCTGATGCCCGGCGGCCTGCCCGACCAGTACGTCGACGCCGACCCGGCCGAGACCACGGAGTGGCTGGAGTCCTTCGACGCCGTCGTCAGCAACGCGGGAGCCGCGCGTGCCCGGTACCTCATGCTCGAGCTGCTGCGCCGGGCTGCGGAGCGCAGCGTGGGCGTGCCGGCGCTGCGCAGCACCGACTACATCAACACGATCTCGCCGGACAAGGAGCCGGTGTTCCCCGGCGACGAGCAGATGGAGTACCAGATCCGGGCGATGACCCGGTGGAACGCCGCGATGCTCGTGCACCGCGCCCAGCGCCCGGGCGTCGGCGTGGGCGGGCACCTGTCCTCGTACGCCTCGAGCGCGGCGATGTACGAGGTGGGCTTCAACCACTTCTTCAAGGGCCCCGACGCCCCCGGCGGCGGTGACCAGATCTTCTTCCAGGGCCATGCCGCGCCCGGCGTGTACGCCAGGGCGTTCCTCGAGGGCCAGCTCAACGAGTCCCAGCTCGACGGGTTCCGCCAGGAGCTGTCGCACCCCGGTGGTGGCCTGCCCAGCTACCCGCACCCCCGGCTCATGCCGGACTTCTGGCAGTTCCCGACCGTCTCGATGGGCCTGGGCCCGCTGTCGGCGATCTTCCAGGCGCGGTTCAACCGGTACCTGCTCAACCGGGGCATCAAGGACACCAGCCAGCAGCGGGTGTGGGCGTTCCTCGGCGACGGCGAGACCGACGAGCCCGAGACGCTGGGCAACATCACGATGGCCGCGCGCGAGGGCCTGGACAACCTGACCTTCGTCGTGAACTGCAACCTGCAGCGCCTCGACGGCCCGGTGCGCGGCAACGGCAACATCATCCAGGAGCTCGAGTCGATCTTCCGAGGCGCGGGCTGGAACGTCATCAAGGTGATCTGGGGCCGCGGGTGGGACAACCTGCTCGCCCGCGACACCGAGGGCGCGCTGGTCACCCTCATGAACAACACCACGGACGGCGACTACCAGACCTACCGCGGCGAGGACGTGAAGTTCCTGCGCGAGCACTTCTTCGGCCGCGACCCGCGTGTGGCCAAGATCGTCGCCGACATCCCCGACCAGGAGCTGTGGGCGCTCAAGCGCGGTGGCATGGACTACCGCAAGCTCTACTCGGCGTACAAGACCGCGATCGAGCACACGGGCCAGCCCACGGTGATCCTGGCCAAGACGATCAAGGGCTGGTCGCTGGGCCAGCACTTCGAGAGCCGCAACGCCACCCACCAGATGAAGAAGCTCTCGGAGCAGGACCTGCGCACGTTCCGCGACCGGCTGGGCATCCCGATCCCCGACGAGCAGCTCGACAAGTACCTGCCGCCGTACTACCACCCCGGCAAGGACGACCCGCGGATCCGCTACATGATGGAGCGCCGGGCCGCCCTGGGCGGCTCGATGCCGCGTCGGCGCACCGCGTCCAAGCCCCTGCCGCAGCCCGCGGAGAAGGCCTACGACATCGTCACGCGCGGCTCGGGCAAGCAGGAGGTCGCCACGGAGATCGGCTACCGGTTCGTGCCGATCATCCCCGACGAGGCCCGCACGTTCGGCATGGATGCGCTGTTCCCGACGCTGAAGATCTACAACCCGAAGGGCCAGCAGTACATCTCGGTCGACCGCGAGCTCATGCTGTCGTACAAGGAGGCCACGAACGGCCAGATCCTGCACGAGGGCATCGACGAGGCCGGCTCGGTGGCGTCGTTCATCGCCGCGGGCACCGCGTACTCCACGCACGACCAGCCCATGATCCCGGTCTACATCTTCTACTCGATGTTCGGCTTCCAGCGGACCGGCGACTCGTTCTGGCAGGCCGGCGACCAGATGGCGCGCGGCTTCGTGATGGGCGCGACCGCGGGGCGCACGACGCTCAACGGCGAGGGCCTGCAGCACGAGGACGGCCACAGCCACGTCATCGCGATGACGAACCCCGCGGTGGTCGCCTACGACCCGGCGTACGCCTACGAGATCGGGCACATCGTGCGCGAGGGCCTGCGCCGGATGTACGGCGAGGCGCCTGAGGACGTCTTCTACTACATCACCGTCTACAACGAGCCCTATGTGCAGCCCGCCCAGCCCGAGGACCTCGACGTCGACGGCGTGCTGCGCGGCATGTACCTGCTCGCGCCGGCGACCGCCGAGCACGAGCGCCGCGTGCAGGTGCTCGCCTCGGGTGTCGCCGTGCCGTGGGCGCTGAAGGCCCAGCGGCTGCTCGCCGACGAGTGGGGGGTCGCCGCCGACGTCTGGTCGGTGACCTCGTGGACCGAGCTGCGCCGCGACGGCCTGGCCGTCGACCGGCACAACCTGTTCAGCCCCACCGAGGAGCCCCGCTCGGCCTACGTCACCCAGCGCCTGTCCGGCCGGCCCGGGCCCGTCGTCGCGGTGTCGGACTACATGAACGCGCTGCAGGACATGATCCGTCCCTGGGTGCCCAGCGACTTCGCGACCCTGGGCACCGACGGCTGGGGCCGCTCGGACACCCGCGGTGCGCTGCGCCGGCACTTCCTCGTCGACGCCGAGTCGATCGTGTGCCGCACGCTGCTGTCGCTGGCCGAGCGCGGCGAGCTCGACCGCGGGGTCGTGCGCGAGGCGCTGGACCGCTACCGGCTGTGGGACCCGACCGCGGCCGACGCCGGCAACACCGAGGGCGGTGGCTGAGCCGGGGGCGCGGATCGTCGCCGAGGCGGTCCGCGACCTGCCGCGGGGACTGGTCGTCACCCCGGCCCGGCGCGGGCACGCCGAGGCCATCACCGCGTTGCAGCGCGCCGACGACCTCGCGTTCTGCGGGCACACGACGAGCAACGTGGACGAGATCGTCGACGAGCTCGGCGGGCCGCACTGCGGCTGGGAGCACGGCGCGGCGTGCGTGTGGCGCGGGGAGGACCTGGTGGGCCTGCTCACCTGCTACGACGGCCTCGAGGTCGGCCGGGGCTGGGGGCTCGACGCCATCGTGCGGCCCGGGCTCCCCGAGCTCGACGCGGTGGCGCGTGCCCTCATCGACGCCGGGCTGCGCGAGGGGCAGGCGCGTTGGGGGCGGCTCGGCGCCGCCGCCGACGCCGAGCCGCCCGTCGCGAGGTCCTACGGCTACGCCGGGGACGTCGGCCTGCGCCGCATCCTCGAGGATCGCGGCTTCGTCGAGGTGCGCCGGTTCTGGCGCATGGGCGTCGCGCACGCCCCCGGCGCGAGCACCCGCGGGGCCACCGATCCACCCGGGTACCGCCTGCTGCCGGTGCCGGACGACGAGGCGCACTGGCGCGTCCTGCACGCCGCGCAGATGGAGGCGTTCCTGGACCACTTCGACTTCACGCCGATCGGCTACGAGGACTGGCGCGCGCTCATGCACGGCACGACCGAGGACCGCAGCCAGTGGATCGTGGCCGAGCCCGAGGACGCCCCGGGCGCCGTGGCCGGCTGGGTCCGCGGCTCGAACCGCTACGCCGCCGAGGGCGCCGGCTACGTCGCCAGTATCGGCGTGCTGCGCGAGCACCGCAGCCGCGGCCTGGCTCGGGCGCTGCTGCAGGCACGGCTGGCCGACGACGCCGCGCGCGGATTCGAGCGGACGCTGCTGCACGTGGACTCCGAGAGCCCGACCGGGGCGACCCGCCTCTACGAGGGCGTCGGCATGCGGGTCGACGTGGAGTCGGTCACCTTCCAGCGACCCCTGCTCGACGCGTGAGCATGAGCTGGTCCCGGGGGGCGTCCCCCCGGGACCAACTCCTCCTGCTCCACCACTACGGCCGGAAGCGGATCACCTTCGCCTGCGTCGGCTGGCCCTGGAGGAAGCCCAGGGACGCCGACGAGCTCACCCACAGCCGACCGGCCGAGTACTCGATGGCACCCGGGAAGGGCACGTCGAGCACCGGTCGCGGGGCACCGCGGACCACCTTCGAGACGCGGCTGGCGAACATCTCCGCGACGTAGACCCGACCGCGGGTGTCCACGGCGAGGTCGACGGCCCCGACGAAGCCCGACGCCACCGGCCGGACCTCACCGGTGCGCGTGCTCACCTTGACCACCGCGCCGCGGGCGCCGAGCGAGGCATCCTCCGGACCCCCGGGCAGCAGGCTCACGTAGAGCCAACCCCGCCGCAGCTCGACGTCGGTCGGGACCGGCTCGAAGTTGTAGGTCGCCCCCTGGGTGCAGGCGGGCAGGCCGAGCGCCGCCTGGGCGGCCGCCGTCACCACGAACGGCAGCGGCGGGAGCACCGCCAGCGTCGACATGGCTCCGGAGCGGCTCACGCGCACGATGCTGTTGCCCCCGGCATCAGCCACGTAGGCCGTGCCGCGCGAGCTGACCGCCACCGCGTAGGGGTTGCTGTCGACGCCCCCCGGCATGGCGTCGGGGCCCGGGCCGCCGGGTCCCTCGGGGCCGGGCGGGGCGGGCGGCGGGAACTGCGCCCGGCACGCCTCGGACAGGCCCTGGAACCCATAGGAGTTCACCGCGTCCGGGTTGGTGGCCGTCTCATGGGCGGCGAGGTCCGCGAGGGTCGCGACCTGCCCGTTGCGGAAGCGCTTGAGCACCCCCTGCGGCGGCCCGGCCGGATCCCCCTTGCCCAGGAGGTAGTAGATGGCGTGCCGCGGGCCCTTCGCGACGCCGTTGATGACCTCCCCGGGCTCGGCGATGATGTCGTAGGCCCGCCCGACGCGGTTGACGTGCTTGACCGTGCCGGCGAACGTCTCAGCCGCGAAGGTCTGGCCGTCCTTCACCGCCAGGCCCAGGACCGGCGCGGAGAGGCCGGAGAACACCGTGCGGACCGCGGGATCCTTCCGCTCGGGGATGGGAGCGGCGTTGGCCGTGGCCGCTGCCGGCAGGCTCAGGGCCAGCCCGGCCGCGAGACCCGCGGCAACGCTCCGGCCTCGTTGAGGGTGCATGGGCGCCGTACCTCCGTCCTGCCCCCCGCCGTGGAGGGCTGGCACCGGCTACCCCGTCGCCGCGGGCGCATGCCAGCCGCGTGCCGTCACCGGCAGGCGGGGTCGTAGCGATCCTCGGGCAGGTACCGGTCCCACTCCTGGGTGGTCAGGGCGCGTCCGGCCAGCCGGCAGCTGGCCTCCTTCCAGCGCTGCGGGTCCAGGTCGAGGTCCACGAGCGCGGTCTGGGTGCCGACGAGCATGTGCCCGTCCGTGCTCGGGGCCAGCGCGAACGCGTCGTTGGTGCCGTCGTTGGGCAGCGGCACGTCGGCGACGGCCACCCGCAGGGTCCGGCCGTCGAGGACGGTGAGCGATCGGTCGTGGGTGATCAGGAGCCACCGTCCGTCGTCGGTGAAGCGCATCCGCGACGATTCCCCGAGCCGGGGCGCCCAGGCCGCCTCCAACGACTCCCCGGTCTGCGCGTTCCACACCGAGATCCGGCGCAGGCCCGGCGTCGCCCCGAGCAGTCTCGTGCCCTCGGGCGTGAAGGCGAGCGCGCTCGCGTGGATCGACCGCGCGAAGAGCCGCCGGCGCTGGGCGACGTCGTAGACCCGCAGCACGTCCTCGTAGCTGGAGACCGCCACCGTCGCGGAGTCGGGCGAGAACGCGATGGTGCGGGGCTTGGGCGGGGTCGCGCCCAGCGCTCGGTCGGCGAAGTCGTCGGTGAACACCGGGGACCGCGTCGCCAGGTCCCAGAGGACGAGCCTCGCGGAGGCGGCGCCCCCGTCGGGGAGGGTGTCCGAGGGGGTGAACCCGAAGGTCGCCAGGTGGCGCCCGTCCGGGGAGACGGCCAGCCACGCGGCCGGGACGTCGTCGCGCGACCACAGCAGCCGGCGATCGGGCAGCGACCACATCCGCAGGTGGCCGGTGCGGTCCGCGGCCAGCAGCGCCGATCCGTCGGGCAGCACGGCCAGGGCGGTGACACGGCGGTGCGCGGACGGCGCCACGGTGGGGTCCGGGTCGGGGTACGGGCCCAGCCACAGGTCCTCGTCGAGCCTGCGCAGCGTCGCGCGGTCGTGCAACCTGATCCGCCCGTCGTCCGCGCCCAGCGCGAGACGACCGAGTCCGTGACGGCGACCTCGTGGATGCGCCCGGCGGGCACCGCCCGCATCACCGGCGCGAGCGTGGACAGGTCGTAGCGCGCGATCGTGCCGCCGATGTCCTGCACAGCCAGGCCGTCGGCCGAGGTGAAGCCCACGGACATGACCAGCTCGCTGCCCCGGTACCGTGCGATCCGGCGCAGCGGGGAGAGCGTGAACACCTCCCGGGTGCCGTCGATGCGGCCGATGCCGACCTGGCGGCCGTCGGCGGACCATGCCAGGGCACTGGCCGGGGAGTCCCCCGGGATGACCAGCGCAGGGGCGCCGGTGCCGGCGTCGCGGACCTGCACGGCCCCGTCGGCGAAGTCGCCCGTGAGCAGGCGGCGACCGTCCGGGGACAGCGCGCTCT
>JALOLK010000019.1 GCA_025456015.1 Candidatus Nanopelagicales bacterium | reverse complement strand
AGCGCCTCGTCGCGCTCGGGTACGTCGTGATCCGGGTGACGTGGGATGACGTCGAGCGGCGACCCGTCGAGACGGTGGAGCTGATCCGGCGCACCCTCGCCCTTCGGGCATCCTCGGCCGCAGGCAGTCGCGGGCCGGTGCCATCGGCGGTCCCCGTCCGCCGGCCCTGGCCCGCCGCCTGACCGATCTCGGCCGAGGCCGGTCCTGCCCCTGATCGGCATCGGTGCGAGCGATGGGCCTCGCCGACCGCTTGCGCCGGGATCGGGTACTGAAACCGGATCGAGAACTGGCGCAAACCGCGAATCGATGCGGAATCCCGGCGCAAGTCGTGAGTGGGGCGGCGAAGGGGGCGCGCTGGGGTGCCGCGGCGGTGCAGCGGGGCGCGCTGGGGGTGCAGCGGGGGTGCGGCGGGGGTGGGTGGGGCGTTGGCGGGCCGGGGGACCACTCGCCGGGCTAGCCTGAACGGCAATCGCCGGAAGGGGCGCCCATGGGCAGGCTCAGCGTGATCTCGGACATGGACGGAGTCATCTACCGTGGCAAGGAGCTCATCCCCGGGGCGCAGGAGTTCGTCGCGCACATGCGCCGCGAGGGCATCCCGTTCCTGTTCCTGACGAACAACTCCGAGCAGACCCCGCTGGACCTGGTCCGCAAGCTCGACGGGTTGGGGATCCACGGCCTGACCGAGGACAACTTCATCACCGCGGCCATCGCGACCGCCGCGTTCCTCAACGCGCAGCGGCCGCGCTCCAGCGCCTACGTGCTCGGCGGGGCGGGCCTGGCGGCGGCGCTCTACAACGTCGGGTACTCGATCACGGAATCCCGTCCCGAGTACGTCGTCGTGGGCAAGACCGCGAACTTCAGCTACGCGACCATGCGCAAGGCGGCCCAGCTCATCGACGCGGGCGCGAAGTTCATCGGCACCAATCCGGACATGATCGACCCGGTCGAGGGCGGCACCGAGCCCGCGGCGGGCCCGATCCTGGCCGCGATCCAGGCCGCGACCGGCCGCCAGCCCTACATCGTGGGCAAGCCGAACTCGCTCATGATGATCTACGCCCGCCAGATGCTGCACGCCCATGCCGAGCACTGCGTGATGATCGGCGACCGCATGGACACCGACATCGTCGGCGGCCTCGAGGCCGGCATGCGCACGGCCCTGGTCCTCTCCGGGGTGTCCAGCGCGCGCACCGTCGAGGCGTTCCCCTACCGGCCGGACTTCGTGTTCGACTCCGTCGGGAGCATCGACTGGGCCGCGCTGCACGCGGCCGTGGCCGGCGAGGACTAGGCCATGGGCCGCTCCACCCAGATCCAGATCCCGACGCTGCTGCGGATCAAGGCGAACACCCTGCACAAGCTCGGCAAGTACCTGCGCCGCAACGACTTCCACCGCGTCGCGGTGTTCTACGGCGAGGGCATGCGCGAGCTGCTCGGCGAGAAGGTGGACATCTCCCTGGACTCCTCGGAGATCCGGGTCGTGCGCACCGAGGTGGTGACCGGCAACGACATCGAGGCCGTCGTCACCTCGGCGTTCGCGCTGCCCCGGCAGGCCGACGCGCTCGTGGCCGTCGGCGGCGGCATGGCGATCGACTACGCGAAGTACGCCGGGTTCCTGGCCGGCAAGCCGGTCATCGCGGTGCCCACGGCCCTGAGCAACGACGGGTTCGCCTCCCCGGGGGCGAGCCTGAAGGTGGACGGCCGGCGCACGAGCTGCCCGGCGGCCATCCCCTTCGGCGTGGTCATCGACACGGCCGTGATCGCCGGCTCGCCGCCGCGGTTCACCTACTCGGGCATCGGCGACCTGCTCACGAAGTACTCGGCGGTGGCCGACTGGAAGCTGTCGTACTGGGAGACCGGTGAGCAGGTCGACGACTTCGCGGTGCTCATCGCGCTGCAGAGCGTGGACAACCTCGTGCACCACCCGCACAAGTCCATCGACGACCTGGACTTCATCAAGCTCATGGCCGGCGCGCTGGTCATGAGCGGGGTGTCCATGGAGGTGTCGGGCTCGTCGCGACCCGCCTCCGGCAGCGAGCACCTCATCAGCCACGCGTACGACAAGGTGGCGGCGCGGCCCAGCATGCACGGCCTTCAGGTCGGGGTGGCCAGCATCGGCACCATGTGGCTGCAGGAGCACCCGCAGCTGGAGATGGTCATGGCCGTGATGGCCGAGACCGGCTTCCTGCACTTCGTCAAGGAGCACCCGCTGGACCGGGCGGCGTTCCTCGAGGCCATCCGGGTGGCCCCCAGCATCAAGGAGGGCTACTTCACGATCCTGTCGGACAAGGCCAACGTCGAGCGCCTCGTGGAGTTCGTGCAGACCAGCCCGGTCTGGGACGGCCTGCTCGCCTGAGACCCCGCCCGACCGACCGGCCCGATCCCCGCAGGGGGGCCCACGACCCGGGGAAACGTGAAGCGCCGTTCGTGCAGGTCGGCCCGGGGCACCTACGATCGACCCATGCCGAGCCTCGCCCACGCCGCCGTCCGCCTCGCCGAGCCCTCGGGGTCCGGCCCGACGCTGGGCATCCCCTGGGAGGTGTGGGCGATCACGCTCGGGGTGATCGTGGGCCTGTTCGTGCTCGACCTCGTGGTCAGCTCGCGCAACCCGCACGTGATCCACTTCAAGGAGGCCGCGGCCTGGTCGGTGTTCTACATCGCCGTCGCGATCGTCTTCGGCATCGTCTTCGGGGCCTGGGCGGGCAACCCGTACGGCGCGGAGTACTTCGCCGGCTACATCGTCGAGAAGACGCTGAGCATCGACAACCTGTTCGTCTTCGTCATCATCATGTCCGCGTTCGCCGTGCCCGAGGAGCACCGCCGCACGCTGCTCACCCTGGGCATCGCGCTGGCGCTGGTGCTGCGCGCGATCTTCATCGCGATCGGCGCGACCCTGCTGGCCTACTTCGCGTTCATGTTCCTGATCTTCGGCCTGATCCTCATCGTCACCGGCATCAAGCTCTACCAGCACCGCGACCAGGACCCCGACGTGCAGGACAACGCGCTCGTGCGCCTGACCAAGCGGCGCATCCCGGTGACCGAGGACTACCGCGACGGGCACTTCTTCGTCCGCGAGAACGGGGTGCGCATGGCCACCCCGCTGTTCATCGCGTTCGTGGCGATCGCCTCGACCGACATCCTGTTCGCGCTGGACTCGATCCCGGCCGTGTACGGCGTCACCGACGAGCCGTACATCGTCTTCGTGGCCAACGCGTTCGCCCTGCTGGGCCTGCGGGCGCTGTTCTTCCTCGTCGACGGCCTGCTCGACCGCTTGGTGTACCTGTCCACCGGCCTGGCCTTCATCCTGGTGTTCATCGGGTTCAAGCTGGTGCTGCACTGGGCGCACGGCATCTGGCCGGCCGTGCCCGAGATCACCATCTGGCTGTCGTTGGGCGTGATCGCCGTCGTGCTGACCGTGACGACCGTGGCCTCCCTGGTCGCCGTGCGGCGCAACCCCGGGCTGCGCGCGCACGCCGGCTCGATCACCGACAACGTGGTGGAGCACCGCGGGTCATCGGAGGGCTGAGCGGGCTGCGCCGAGCCGGGGTGCTCAGCCGAGCAGGGCCTGGCCGAGCACCTCGCCCGGCGCCACCCCGGGCAGCACGGCGAACAGCGCCGAGCCGATGGGCGTGGTCCACAGGTTGAGCACGTCGGCCCCGGCGAGCCGCGCCTGGATGGGCACGAACTGCCGCTCGGGGTCGGCCATGAACGCCACGAAGACCAGGCCCGCGTCGGCGCTGCCGTCGGGGCGCACCCCGTCGTCGTAGTTGTACGGACGGCGCAGGATCCGCTCGCCCGGGGCCGTGGCGTGGGCCAGCCGGATGTGGGACGTCTCGGGGATCACCGGGAAGCCGTCGGCGTCGACGGCCGCGAAGTCCGGGGCGCTCCGCTCGGTGCCACCGGTGAGCGGGGCGCCGTCGGCCAGCCGGCGGCCGATCGACGCTTCCTTGGTCATCACGTCCAGGCCGCCCCAGACCTGCAGGTCCATGGCGATGCGGCGCACCACCATGGAGGTGCCGCCCAGCAACCAGGCGGGCGCCTCCGAGCCCGTCCAGACGACCTGTGCGAAGTCGTCGGTGCCCGGCTGCGGGTTCTCGGTGCCATCGACCTGCCCGAACAGGTTGCGCCCGGTCATGCCGACCGGCGCGGTCCCGGACGGCCGGTGGAACCCGGACTGGACCCAGCGCACGGTGGCGAACGGGTCGGCATCGGTGAGCAGCACGCGCACGGCGTGCGAGACCGTGACCGGGTCCTCGGCGGCGACCTGCAGGACGAGGTCCCCACCGCTCCACTGCTCCTCGAGCTGGTCGACCTCGAACGCCGGCAGCCCCGCCGCCAGCCACCCCGGCGCGAGGTCGGCCCGACCGGCCGCCTCGAGCAGGCCCATCCCCACCCCCACGGTGACCGTCAGCCGCGCTGGCACGCCGGCGAGCTCCGGCGTCGGGTCCGCCAGCGCCGGTGTGCCCGCGCTCAGCCGGGCGATGTCGTCGGTGAGCAGGCGCATGAGCCGCTCGAGGGCCTCACGGTCGACCCCGTCGCGCAGGTCCAGGGCGACGAAGGTGGCGAACGCCTGCAGCGCCGTCTCGATCCCGGACTGGTGGGCGCCGTGGAACGGCTCGACCGCGCTGCCGGCCGCCGGCACGGTGCCGGGCGGCGGATCGGGCGGGGCGGGCTCGGGCGCACTGGCCACCGCGTACCCGGCGGCCGCCCCGACCGCCACCCCACCGACGCCGAGGCCGAGGGCGCCGAGCAGGCCGCGCCGCGTGACGCCCCCCGGTGCGGCGCGCGGCGCGTCGTCGGCGAGGGCGGCGCGCTGTGCGTCGCCCGCGCCGGTCCCCGCGGGACTGGTCGACGACGTCATGCGCGCAGGGCCGTCAGCTGGCTGACGGGCTCGCCGACATGTCCATCGACTGCCCCTCGCCGGGCACGTATGTCTCGGCGCCGCCCTCGAACGGCTTGGCCACGGCGGTGAACGCCACGGTGCCACCGTCGGCGCACGCCAGCGTGATCGCCACCTCGGCGCCGGCCTCGATGGGAGCCGGCAGCTGCATGAGCATGAGGTGGTCCTGCCCGGGGGCGAGCATCGCGGAGCCACCGGCCGGGATGACCAGGCCGCCGGCCTTGGGCTGCATGACCATCGTGCCGTCCTTGTCGACGACCTCGTGGATCTCCATCATCCCGGCGGCCGGGCTCGACGCCCCGGTGACGACGGCCTCGGCGGCCCCCGTGTTCTGGATGGTGCCGAAGGCTCCGGTCATCATCTCGTCGGTGGCCTTGACCCAGGGGTCGACGACGGTCAGGGCGCACCCGGTCGCCGCGGGGGCGCTGGCCTCCGGCGAGGCGGCCTCCTCGGTCGTGCCCGACGCGCAGGCGGTCAGCAGGCCAGCGGCCACCACGGCGGCGGCCAGGGCGGATCGACGGCGGATGGTCATGGCTCCCCTCCCCCCCGCGGGATACCCCCACGGGTGTTCTGCTCGGATGCTCCGAGGGTACGTCGCGCACCGGGGGGCCCCTGCACGAAGGGTCCCCTCACCAGCCGCGGTTGTGCCGGGCGCCCCGGGCCCTACCCTTGACCCCATGCCCGATCCCGCCGCCGCCGAGCCGGCGCGCGGCGCCGACCAGCCCGCGCCCGACGCCGCCGACCAGCCCGTCGACGTCGCGGACGTGACCCTCTTCGAGGCGTTCGGCGGCCGGCGCGGGGTGCTCGACTCGGCGCTGCCGCCGCTCACCTTCGTCGGCACCTACCTGGCCAGCGGCAACGAGCTGCGCATCGCCCTGCTCGCCGCCCTCGTCGCCGGCGTCGCCGTCACCGTCCTGCGGCTGGTCCGCCGCGACACGCTGCGCCACGCGCTGGCCGGGTTCGGCGCCGTCGCCCTGGCGGCCTTCGTCGCCTCGCGCACCGGCCGGCCGGAGGACTACTTCCTGCCCAGCCTGCTGGCCAACGCCGGGGCCGCCCTCGCGTGGGCGGTCTCGATCTGGATCAAGCGGCCGTTCCTGGGCCTGACCGTCGGGGCGATCACGCGGTCGTCGACCTGGCGGACCGATCCGGTGATGCTGGCCGCCTACTGCCGGGCCAGCTGGATCTGGGTGGCGTCGTTCCTCGTGCGCCTCGCAGTGATGACGCCCCTCTGGCTGGCCGGGATGACCGTCGCCCTGGGCATCGCGAAGGTCGCCCTGGGGTGGCCCATGGTGCTGGTCGTGATCTGGCTGTCGTGGCTCGTGGTCGAGCCGGCGCACCGGGCGCGCAGGCTGGGCCGGTCCGGGGGCCCGACCGACGCGGCGACCGGGCCGGCGGACGGCGCGCAGGCCGACGCCGTCGACGGGCTCAGCCCGCGCGATCCCGCCACGCGTTGAGCAGCGCCTCCTCGCGGTCCGCCGGCAGCCAGGCGCGACGGGCCAGCCGCGCGCCGTCGGGTGAGTCCAGCCAGGCCAGCGTGTCCTGCGCCGTCTGCCCCACGGGGCGCAGCCGCAGGCCGGCGGCCAGCGCGGCCGCAGGATCCATCGCCAGGGCGAACTCGGGCTCGTCCGAGCCGGTCCACAGCGGCAGCGCGCCGGGGTCCACGCCCTGCTCGGCCAGCCAGGCCGACGGCACCCAGGTCAGGGTCGTGCCGGGCGGGGCGACGGCCCGCTGGATGCCCGCGAGCAGGTCGGCGAACGACCACGGGGGCTCCGGGCCCAGCGCGTGGTACACGCCCTGGCTGCCGGCCTCGAGCAGCCCGACCGTGAACACGGCGAGATCGCGGCCGTCGACGACCTGCATCGGGGCCCCCGGGTCGCCCGGGCAGAGCACCTCGCCGCCCCTGGCCATGCGCGCCACCCAGTACGGGAACCGTGCGGTGTGGTCGTGCGGGCCGACGATGTAGGTGGGCCGCACCACGAGCAGCGCACCGGCGAACCGCTGGGCGGCCACCTGCTCGCAGCCCACCTTGAGCCTGCCGTAGGTGTGGTCGTCGATGGCCGGCGCCTCGCCGTCCAGGCCCAGCGGTGGGACGACCGGGGCCTGCTCGTCCAGGCCCGGCTCGTGCGCATCGGCGTACACCGAGACGGTCGAGATGAGCACGTAGCGGCCACCCCGATCCTCGAGGGCGTCGGCCAGCGCGCTCACCTGCCGCGGCAGGTAGGCGCAGGTGTCCACGGTGGCGTCCCAGCTCCGCCCGGCCAGCGCGGCGAGGTCGGCGTCGCGGTCGGCGTGCAGGTGCTCGGTGCCGGGCGGGGCGGTGCACCCCACGCCGCGGTGCAGCACGGTCACCTGATGGCCACGGGCGACCGCAGCCGCCACGAGGTGCCGGCCCACGAACCGGGTGCCGCCGACGACGAGGATCCGCATGCTCCGCAGCGTGGCACGCCGTGGCGGCCCACGCTTGGCAGCGCGGCGCGCCAGCGGGAGACTTGCTGCGGAGGTGCGCGGTGGGGTTCCTGCTCGGCATGGCGCTGCCGGTCCTCGTGATCGGGCTCTTCGTGCTGGGCATGATCGAGCTGCTCGCCGGGCGGCGCGGCTGGGGCCGGCGCGGCACGGCGATGTCATCGACGGGATTCGACGTGCTGCAGGAGGCCTTCCAGCCCTCGAAGCGCCACCAGGTCGAGGAGCGCGAGCACATGACCCTCATGGCCGACCAGGCCGAGGACGGCGCCCCGCCCCGCACCCGGATCGACCTCGAGCGCGGCACGGCCCACGTGGTTCGCCCCGGACCGCCGACGCCCGGGAACGCCTAGCGCGCTACTCGGCGATCGCCCCGGCGAACTGCGACTGGTAGAGCCGGGCGTAGGCGCCGTCGGCGCCCAGCAGCGTGGCGTGGTCGCCCTGCTCGACGATCGCGCCGTCCTCCATGACCAGGATCGTGTCGGCGTCGCGGATGGTGCTCAGCCGGTGGGCGATGACGAACGAGGTCCGGCCCTCGCGCAGCCTGGCCATCGCCTTCTGGACCAGCAGCTCGGTGCGGGTGTCGACCGAGGACGTCGCCTCGTCGAGGATGAGGATGGCCGGGTCGCTCAGGAACGCCCGGGCGATCGTGATGAGCTGCTTCTCGCCGGCCGAGACGTTGGACGCCTCGTCGTCGAGCACCGTGTCGTAGCCGTCGGGCAGCGTGCGCACGAAGTGGTCGACGTAGGCCGCGCGCGCCGCAGCCATCACCTGCTCCTCGGTCGCGTCCGCGGCGCCGTAGGCGATGTTCTCGCGGATCGTCCCGCTGAACAGCCAGGTGTCCTGCAGCACCATGCCGAAGCTGCCGCGCAGGCCGTCGCGGGCCATGTCGCGGGTGTCCACGCCGTCCAGGGTGATGCGTCCGCCGTCGACGTCGTAGAAGCGCATGAGCAGGTTCACCAGCGTGGTCTTGCCCGCCCCGGTCGGCCCGACGATCGCGCAGGACTGCCCCGGCTCGACGACGAGGTCGAGGTCGCGGATCAGCGGCGTGTCGGGGACGTAGCGGAACGAGACGCCCTCGAAGGCCACGCGCCCGCGGACCGGGCGGGGCTCGGCCGGCGCGGCGGGGTCGGGGCTCTCGTCCTGCGCGTCGAGGAACTCGAACACGCGCTCGGCCGACGCGATCCCGGACTGCATGAGGTTCACCACCGCGGCGATCTGCGTGATGGGCATCTGGAACTGCCGGGCGTACTGGATGAACGCCTGCACGTCGCCGAGCGGCATCAGGCCGTTGGCGACCTGGATGCCGCCGATCACCGAGATGAGCACGTAGTTGAGGTTCGAGATGAACATCATCGCCGGCTGGATGATCCCGGAGACGAACTGCGCCCGGAAGCTCGACTCGTACATGCGGGCGTTCAGCGCGTCGAACTCCTCGACGGCGCGGTCGGCGTGGCCGAACACCTTCACCAGGTCGTGGCCGGTGAACATCTGCTCGACGTGGCCGTTCAGCTGCCCGGTCCACTCCCACTGCGCGGTGAACTGCTGCTGGGAGCGCCGGGCGATGACCATGGTGACGACGAACGACAGCGGCACCGTGAGCAGCGCGATCACCGCCAGCAGCGGCGACATCCAGAACATGATGGCCAGCACGCCGATGACGGTGAGCACCGAGGTGATGAGCTGGGTGAGCACCTGCTGCAGGGTGTTCGACACGTTGTCGATGTCGTTGGTGACCCGGGACAGCAGGTCGCCGCGGGCGTGCTGGTCGAAGTACCGCAGGGGCAGCCGGCCGATCTTGCGGTCGACCTCGGCCCGCAGCTCGTAGATGGTCGACTGGGTGACCCCGGCCATGATCCAGGCGGCCGCCCAGCTCAGCAGCGACGACACCAGGTAGAGCACCCCGATCAGCGCCAGCAGCTGGGCGAGCGCGGTGAAGTCCACACCCGTGCCGGGGACGATGTCCATCGCGGCGAGCATGTCGGCCTGCGTCGTCTGCCCCTGCGCGCGCAGCGACGCGACGATGGTGTCCAGCGGCACGCCGGCGGGCAGCGTCGAGGCGACCGCCCCCTCGAACACCATCGTGGTCGCGTTGCCCAGCAGCTTGGGCCCGATGACCGCGAGGATCACCGAGCCGATGGTCATCCCCACCACGAGCAGGATCTGCCAGCGGTACGGGCCCAGCCGACGGGACAGGCGCGTGGCCGTGCCGCGGAAGTCGCTGGACTTCTGGGTCGGCACCAGCAGCCCGCCCATCGGCCCGCCGCCCGGGCCGCCGGGACCGGCCGGCCCGCCGGGACGCGCGGGCCCGCCCGAGGACCCCCCGCCGCCCGGCCGGCCGCCGGCCGTGGCCGCCCCGGCGCTCATGCGGCCTCCTCCGCGGACAGCTGGGAGAGCACGATCTCGCCGTAGGTCGGGCAGTCGGCCATGAGGCTGGCGTGGGTGCCCACCCCGACGAGCCGGCCCTCGTCGAGCACGAGGATCTGGTCGGCGTGCCGGATGGTGGACACCCGCTGGGCGACCACGAGGACGCACGACTGCCGGGTGGGCTCGCGCAGCGCGGCGCGCAGCCGTGCGTCCGTGGCGTAGTCCAGCGCCGAGAACGAGTCGTCGAAGACGTAGACGGCTGGGTCGCGCACCAGGGCCCTGGCGATCGCCAGGCGCTGGCGCTGGCCGCCCGAGACGTTCGCCCCGCCCTGCTCGATCGGCGCCTCGAGCCCCTCGGGCAGCGCCCGCACGAACTCCGCGCCCTGCGCGATCTCCAGCGCGCGCCACAGCTGCTCGTCGGTGGCCCCCGGCGCGCCGAAGCGCAGGTTGTCCGCGATCGTCCCCGAGAACAGGAACGCGCGCTGCGGCACCAGGCCGATCGAGGCCCACAGGTCCGCGCGCGCACGGTCGCGCACGTCGACCCCGTCGACCAGGACGGCGCCCGCGGTCACGTCGTAGAGCCGCGGCACCAGGTTGATGAGGGTGGACTTGCCCGAGCCGGTCGAGCCGATGATCGCCGTGGTCTGGCCCGGCCGGGCGGTGAACGAGATGCCGGTGAGCACCGGGTCGGCCGCCCCGGGGTAGCCGAACTCGACGTCGCGGAACTCCACCGTGCCGCGCACGGCGGCCATCGCGGGCTCGGGCACCGCGGGGTCGTGGATGGCCGGCTCGACGGCGAGGACCTCGTTCAGGCGCTCGGAGGACGCGGCCGCTCGCGGCCACATCACCAGCACCATCGTGGCCATCATCACCGAGAACAGCACCTGCATGAGGTAGGCGAGGAACGCCATCAGGTTGCCCACCGGCATCTCGCCGGCCGCCACGCGATGCCCCCCGAACCAGACCACCGCCACGCTCGAGAGGTTCATCACCAGCATGAGCGCCGGCATGAGCAGGGCGAACAGCCGGTTGACCCGCAGCGTCGTGTCCGTGAGGTCCGCGTTCGCCGCGGCGAAGCGCTGCTCCTCGTGCGCGGTCCGCACGAACGCGCGGATCACGCGGATGCCCGTGAGGTTCTCGCGCAGCACGAGGTTGATCCGGTCGATCTTGACCTGCATCGCCCGGAACAGCGGGACGGCCCGGACCATGATCGAGCCGATCAGCACGACCATGACCGGCACGATCACGAGCAGCAGCAGCGACAGCGGCCCGTCCTGGCGGATCGCCATGAAGAAGGCCCCGACGGCGGTGAGCGGTGCGGTGATCATGATGGTGAGCGCCACCTGCGCGAACATCTGGACCTGCTGCACGTCGTTGGTGTTGCGCGTGATCAGCGACGGCGCGCCGAGCTGGTTCATCTCCCGCAGCGAGAACGTCTGGACGGTGCGGAACAGCCGCGAGCGCAGGTCCCGGCCGACCGACATCGCCGTGCGCGAGGAGTAGTAGATGCCGACGATCGCGGTGGCCACGACCACCAGCGAGACCACCAGCATCCAGCCGCCCACGCGCACGATGTAGCCGGTGTCGCCCTGGGCGACGCCGTTGTTGATGATGTCGGCGTTCAGCTCGGGCAGGTACAGCGCGCCCAGCACCTGCAGGACGAGCAGGGCGACGATGATCACCAGGTCGCGGCGGTAGGGGGCCAGGTGGTGGCGCAGCAGGCCGATCACGGACGGACCCTACGCCCGCCCCAGCTGGACGCGCGCGGACTCAGGCCGGGGCGCCGGCCAGCTCGGTGATGCGGGCCAGGGTCGAGCGCGGCTCGAGGCCGATGGCGCGCAGCGGCGCGTCGTCCCAGGTGGCCGGATGGATGTCGGCGTACAGCGCCATGCCCATGAGCGAGGCGACCTCGGGCTTGAGCCGGCCCAGCGCGCGGTGGCCCACGGACAGCGCGGCGCGGGGCACGTGCCGTACCGCGAGCGGGCGCCCCAGCGCGGCCTCGAAGGCGTGCACGACATCCATCCGGGTCAGCGCCTCCGGCCCGCCGAACTCGACGACCGCCGGGGGGTCCCCGGCGAGCGCCACATGGGCGCACAGCGCGGCGACGTCGTCCATGGCGACGTAGCGCTGGGGGGTCTCCCCGCGGCCGTGGACCAGGGCCTTGCCGGCCTGCGGGTCGATCCCCGTGGCCGGCGCCAGCCAGACCTCCTGGAACATGTCCGGGCGGACGAGCACCACCTGCATCCCGGTCGCGCGCAGCGCCCGCTCGGTGGCCCACTTGGCGTCCATGAGCGGCGCGAGGCGCGCCAGCTCGTCACCCAGTCCGGCCACGGAGACGAACACGAACCGGCGGACCCCGGCGGCCTCAGCGGCAGCGACGAGGGCACGGTTCCCGTCGCCGTCGACGGCGGCGATCGTGAGGTCGGTGGCGCCGGCGAGGATCCGGCCGATCGCATTGGCCGTGGTCACGACCGTGCCGACGCCCTCGAGGGCCGCCGGCAGCGTCCCCGGCTCGCGCAGGTCGCCGCGGACCACCTGGACCCCGAGCTCCTCGAGGGCCGTGGCGTCGCTGCCCGGCCGGACCAGCGCCCGCACCGACGCCCCGCTCACCACCAGGCGGTCCGCGACCCGCCCGCCGAGTGCACCGGTCGCACCACACACCAGGATCATGGCCGCCTCCTCGCGCTCCCCTGCCGGACTGGCCTGACACCGCCAGCCCACTCCGCCGCGGGGCCCGCGCCAAGGGACGAAGGACCCCCCACGTGGCTACCAGCGGTTGTGCGCCTCCTCGGCCCAGCCGAGCAGGCCGTCGACGGCGACGGGGGTGCGGGTCGCGTCGTGCACCCAGCCGGTGAACCGCCCGAAGCACTGGTGGATCTGCGAGGCGACCACGAACAGGTTCGTGCGCTCGACCCGCTCGTGGAAGGGGGCCAGCGTCACGTCGACGCCCGGGCCGCGGATGCGCCACGGGGCGGTCCAGTCCTGCCGGTCGTAGGTCCAGAGGAGGTCGTCGTGCAGCTTGTGGAGCTGGCCGTCGACGAACAGCGCGTTCTCGGTCTGCCCGGTGCCGTCGGTCCACTTCCCGCCCAGCTGCAGGCCGATGCGCCGCCCGCCGAGCACCCCGAACCCGGCCGCCCAGTTCCAGGTGATGTCGTAGGGCCAGCGGCCACGGCCGTGGTCGAGCACCGCGAAGGAGCCGTCGCCGGGCCCGAAGGCACGCTCCTCGCCGGCCAGGCGCAGCGTGCCCGACACGGCGCGCCCGACGTCCTTCACCGTGTACTGGAACCGGCCCGGCGACCAGGGGACCACCACGCCGAGACTCTCCGCGCCGGGGGCGACGTCGGCGACGAGGTGCACCCCCTCGGCGCGCGCGTCGATGTGCGTGCCGGCAGCGGTGCTGGCCAGCTCGATGACCAGGCCCCCGGCGCTGGCCCGGGCCGTGCCCACGCCGCTGCGGGCGGGCAGGACCGTGCTGCGGGCGAGCGGCTCCACCGTGCCGCGCACGGTCTCGGTGCCCGAGCGACGGTCCAGCACGTAGATGCCGTGCACGCCGGCGTAGTCCAGCGAGGAGACCGTGATGCCGACGAAGGCCTCCGGGGTCATCACGCCCCAGTACTCCCAGCGCTTGGTCCGGCCCCAGCCGCGCAGGTTGGCGGTGTGCAGGGGCCGGCGGGTCCAGCCCACGGCTGCCGGGTTGAGCCGGCCGTCGGGGCCGCAGAGGTCCACCCGTGCGGTGAGCTCGGCCACGGCGACGAGCGTAGCCCGGGGTGCGCGAGGTGGTCCGCGGCGGGACACTGCGGGGCATGTGCCGCAGCATCCAGACCCTGCGCCCGCCGTTCCACGAGGACCCCACCGAGGCCGAGATCCGCGCGGCCGCGCTGCAGTACGTGCGCAAGGTGAGCGGGTTCCGCACCCCGGCCCCGCACAACGCGGCCGCGTTCGACGCCGCCGTCGCCGCGGTCGCCGGGGCCACGGCCGAGCTGCTCGACAGCCTCGTGGTGCGCGGGAGCCCGGCGGGCCGCACCCCGGCGGGGTGAGGCTGGTGACCGCTGCCTCCTCCCCCGCCCGCTCCCCCTCCCCGGCCAACCCCGCCCCCGCCCGGCGGCACCCGATCCTCTCCCGTCCGATCGATCTTCTCCCGTCCAGACGGGAGCACATCGTTGGAACGGGAGAGGATCGGATGGGGGAAGGGGTCGCGGGCGCGCGGACGGTGCTGGCGGGGTGGACCAGACGGACCAGACGGACGCCGGTCGCCCTGCTGCCGGCCGGCGTCGCCACCGCGACTGAGCCCTCCCCACGCACCGGCAGCGGCAGCGTGCTCGGGACCGTGAGCGGGTCGGGCGCCCCGGTGCCGTTCGCCACCGTGCACCTGGTGCCCGTGCGCCGCGCCGGTGCCGCCGCGGCGCTGCCGCCGCTGGTGGCGCGCACGGACGGCCGGGGCCGCTACGCGTTCACCGACCTGCCCCCGATGGCGGTGCAGGTGCGCGCCCGGGCGCCGTTGGGCTCGGGCCTGGCCGACGCGGCCTGGCCACAGGCCCCGACGCTGGCCGGGGCCGGCGTGCTCGAGGTCGGGGCGGGCCCCGTGCGGGCCGACCTCGAGCTCCCCGCGGGCGGCGCGGTCGCGGGCACGGTCCTCGACGCCTCGAGCGGCGCGGCCGTCCCGGGCGCGACCGTCACCGTGGCGGCCAGCACCGAGGGCGTCGTCGAGGAGGTGGGCACACCCCTGACCGTCGGCGTCCCGGGTGGCTTCCGGATCACCGGCCTGCCCCCGATCCCGCTCGAGCTGGTCGTGCGCCTGCCATCGGGCAGCGCCCACCTGGGGCCCTGGTTCTGGCCAGAGGACGACCCCCGGCGCGCCGCGCTGCGGGTGGACGGCACCCGGACGACCGAGGCCCTGACCGTGCGCCTGGACCGGGGGGCCGAGCTGCGCGGCACCGTCCGCGACGCCGGCGGGGCGCCGGTGGCCCGGGCCCTGGTCGGCGTGGAGGGCTGCGCGGTGTCCTGCCCGGTGGCGGTGCCCACCGACGCCGAGGGGCGCTACCGGATGACCGGCATCCCGCCCGGCGAGGGCCTGACCGTGTCGACGTGGCTCGGGACCGGTGAGGAGTACCGGCTGTGGCTGGGCGGGGCGCGGACGCGAGACGAGGCACCGCGGCTGTCGCTGGCGCCCGGCGCGGTGCGCGCGGGCCTGGACCTGCAGCTGCCCCGCGGTGCCGAGCTGCGCCTGCGGGTCCTGGGCCTGTCCGGGAGCCCGTTGCGCGCGGTCGTGGCCCAGCTGGTGCCCGAGCCCGGGTCCGGTGGGGGCGGGTACGGCCCGCGGCGCAACATCGCGGTGCGCGATCCGCAGGACCCCACCCGGCGGCTCATCGGGCCGGTCCCACCGGGCCGCTACACCCTGGCCATCCTGAGCACCGAGTCCAGTCGCCTGTGCCGCACCACCGGTTGGGAGGACAGCACCGGGATCGGCCGCGACGGCCGACTGACCCTCGACGCGGGGGCACAGGTGGACGTCCAGGTCCAGCTGGCGTGCACCCTGCGCTGGCCGGCCTCCGCCGCCCCGGACGCCGAGCCCGCGCCCGAGCAAGCTGCCCGACGGGCTCCCTGCTCGGGCGCTGGGGACGGGCAGGGGAGCTCGGACTGGCCGTGGCCCGAGCCCGGCGCCGGGTTCCTCGAGCTGCCCGCCTGGGCCAGCCCGACCGCCGGCCCGCCGGCCTGATCCTCCCCGGCAGCGCCACCGCCCCCCGACGTCGCGTCCGGCCGCCGCACCCCTTGTCGCCCCTACCCCCAGGGGGTACCCTCGATCCATGACCGATACCACCCCCGGGTACTCCGACGACAAGGCCGACGTGCTGCTGCGCCTGCGCCGCATCGAGGGCCAGGTGCGCGGCCTGCAGCGGATGGTCGAGTCGGACCAGTACTGCATCGACGTGCTCACCCAGGTCTCGGCGACCACACGCGCGCTGGAGTCCGTCGCGCTGCGCCTGCTCGACGACCACCTCTCGCACTGCGTGGCCCACGCGGTGGCCGAGGGCGGCGACGTGGCGGACGCCAAGCTGGCCGAGGCCTCGGCCGCGATCGCCCGGCTGGTGCGCTCGTGACCGCCGACCTCGACCTGCCCGACGCCAGGCGCTCGATCGAGCTCGAGATCGGCGGCATGACCTGCTCCTCGTGCGCGGCCCGCATCGAGAAGAAGCTCAACCGGATGCCCGGCGTGCAGGCCAGCGTCAACTACGCCACCGAGCGCGCCACGGTGCTGCTGCCCGAGGGCCTGGACCCCGCGGACGCCATCGCGACCGTCGAGGCCACCGGCTACCGCGCCGCCCTGCCCGAGCCCCCGCCCACGCAGCCGCAGGCCGGCGAGCCCGCCTCCCCCGGCGAGCTCCGCCACACCGCCGAGATGGCCGCCCTGCGCCAGCGCCTGCTCATCAGCGCCGCCCTCACCATCCCGGTCGTGCTGCTGTCGATGGTGCCCGCGCTGCAGTTCACCTACTGGCAATGGGCCACCCTCACGCTGGCCTCCCCGGTGGTCGTCTGGGGCGCCTGGCCGTTCCACCGCGCCGCCGTGGTCAACGCCCGGCACGGGGCGGCCACGATGGACACGCTCATCAGCGTCGGCGTCACCGCGGCCTACCTGTGGTCGCTCTGGGCGCTGTTCCTGGGCGGGGCCGGCATGACGGGCATGACGATGACCGGGTCGCTGCTGGCGCCGGCCGACGACGGCATGCCGCACATCTACCTGGAGACCGCCGCGGCGGTCACCACGTTCCTGCTCCTGGGCCGCTACCTGGAGGCCCGGGCCAAGCACCGCTCCGGGGAGGCCCTGCGGGCGCTGCTCTCGATGGGGGCCAGGGACGCGGCCGTGCTGCGCGACGACGGCTCGGGGCCGCGCGAGGTCCGGGTGGCCATCGCCGACCTGGCCGTGGGCGACCGGTTCGTCGTGCGCCCCGGCGAGAAGGTGGCCACCGACGGGATCATCGAGGAGGGCACCTCCGCGGTGGACGCCTCGATGCTGACCGGCGAGTCCGTGCCCGTCGAGGTGGGCCCCGGCGACGGGGTGGTCGGGGCCACGATCAACGCCGGCGGCCGGCTGGTCGTGCGCGCCACCCGGGTGGGCGCCGACACCCAGCTGGCCCAGATGGCCCGCCTGGTCGAGGCCGCGCAGTCCGGCAAGGCCCCGGTGCAGCGCTTGGCTGACCGCGTGTCGGCCGTGTTCGTGCCGGTGGTGCTGGTGCTCAGCGTGCTCACCCTGCTCGGGTGGCTGGTGACCGGACACGACCTGCAGTCCGCGTTCACCGCGGCCGTCGCCGTGCTCATCATCGCCTGCCCGTGCGCCCTGGGCCTGGCCACGCCCACCGCCCTGCTCGTGGGCACCGGCCGGGGCGCCCAGCTCGGCATCCTGATCCGGGGGCCCGAGGTGCTCGAGTCGACCCGGCGGGTGGACACGATCGTGCTCGACAAGACCGGCACCCTGACCGAGGGCCGCATGCAGGTCGTGGGGGTGCACGCGGCCGCCGGCGCCGACGAGGCCGAGGTGCTGGCGCTGGCCGGGGCGGTGGAGGAGCCCTCCGAGCATCCCATCGGCCGGGCGATCGCCGCCTCGGCCGCGTCCGCCCTGCGCGTCCCGGATCCGGTCGGCACCGACGGGATGCCGGGCACGTCACCGGCCGTGACCGACTTCCGGGCGACGGCGGGACTGGGCGTGGCGGGCCTCGTGGACGGCCGGCACGTGGCCGCGGGCCGGCCCACCTGGCTGGCCCAGCAGTGGTCGGTCGACCTGCCCGCTGACCTGCAGGTGCGTGTGGACGAGGCCGAGGCGGCCGGGCGGACCGCGATCGCCGTGGCCTGGGACGGCGCCGTGCGTGGCGTCGTCGAGGTGGCCGACACCGTCAAGCCCACCGCGCGCGAGGCGATCGCCCGGCTGCGCGAGCTCGGCCTGTCCCCGGTGCTGCTCACCGGGGACAACGCCCGGGCCGCCCGTGCGGTGGGCGACGAGCTGCGGATCGACCAGGTGATCGCCGAGGTGCTGCCCGAGGGCAAGGTGCGGGCCGTGCGCGACCTGCAGGAGTCCGGCCGGGTGGTCGCGATGGTCGGCGACGGCGTGAACGACGCCGCCGCCCTGGCCCAGGCCGACCTCGGCATCGCGATGGGCACCGGCACGGACGTCGCGATGGCGGCGGCCGACCTCACGCTGGTCGGCGGCGACCCCCGCGCGACGGTGGACGCGATCCGGCTGTCGCGGCGCACCCTGCGCACGATCCAGGGCAACCTGTTCTGGGCCTTCGCCTACAACGTGGCGGCCATCCCAGCGGCCATGGCCGGCCTGCTCAACCCCTTCGTGGCGGGCGCGGCGATGGCCTTCTCCTCGGTGTTCGTGGTCACGAACAGCCTGCGCCTGCGCCGCTTCCGCTCGAGCATGGCAGGCTGAGAGGCTGCCCACGGATCGCGACCATCGCCGGTCCGGGGCACCAGGAGGCACCATGCGCACGGTCTCGGTCCCGGCCGCCATCCCCCTGCCGATCACCGACACGCTCGGCACGATCCCGGCCCGCAACGCGGCACGCGCACCCGACCGACCCGCCTACGCCCTGCGGGAGCCCGGCGGGTGGCGCACGGTGACCGCCGCGCAGTTCCACGACCAGGTGCAGGCGGTGGCGCGCGGGCTGGTCGCCCGCGGGATCAAGCCCGGGGACCCGGTCGGGGTGCTGGCGCCCACCAGCTACGCCTGGACCGTGCTGGACTTCGCCCTGTGGGCGGCCGGCGCGTTCGCCGTGCCGATCTACGACTCGTCGTCGGCGGAGCAGGTCGACTGGATCGTCGCCGACAGCGGCCTGGTCGCCGTCATCGCGGCCAGCGAGCGGCTGGCGACGGCGGCCGGGCAGTCGCGCGACGGCGCGCTGCCCGTCTGGATCATCGACGAGGGGCTGCTCGACGCCCTGGCCGCCGAGGGCCGCGACGTGGACCCCGCCGAGCTCGCCCGGCGCACCGCGGCCACCCGGCCCGAGGACCCCGCCACGATCGTCTACACCTCGGGCACCACCGGCCGGCCGAAGGGCTGCGTCATCACGCACGCGAACCTCACCTTCGTGGTCCGCACGCTGGTCGCCGGCACCGGCCCGGTCGTCACGACGCCGGGAGCCCGCACGGTGCTGTTCCTGCCGCTGGCCCACGTGCTGGGCCGCGGCGCGCACCTGTTCTGCGCCGAGGGCGGCATGCAGGTGGCGCACTGCCCGGACCCGAAGCAGCTGGTCGAGGACATCACCACGTTCCACCCCACGTTCCTCGTGGGGGTGCCGCGGATCTTCGAGAAGATCTTCAACGCCTCCCAGCAGAAGGCCCACGACGCCGGCCGGGGCCGGGTCTTCGACCGGGCCACCCACGTGGCCATCGCCCATGCCCGGGCGCAGCGCGCGGGGCGCGTCCCGCCCTGGCTGCGCGTCCAGCACGCCGTGTTCGACCGGCTGGTCTACGCCAAGCTGCGGGCCGCGCTCGGCGGGCACCTGGCCTACGCGATCACCGGCGGTGCGAGCCTGGGCGAGCGGCTCGGGCACTTCTACGCCGGCATCGGGCTGACCGTGATGGAGGGCTACGGCCTGACCGAATCCACGGCCTCGGGCACGTTCAACCGGGCGGACGCCGCGCGGATCGGCACGGTCGGGCAGCCCATGCCGGGCACCGAGGTGGCCATCGCCGACGACGGTGAGATCTGGCTGCGCGGGCCGCACGTCATGGCCGGGTACCACCACCTGCCCGAGGCGACCGCCGAGGCGATCGACGCGGACGGCTGGCTGCGCACGGGCGACCGCGGGCAGCTCGACGCCGACGGCTTCCTGCAGATCACCGGGCGGTCGAAGGAGATCATCGTGACCGCCGGGGGCAAGAACGTGGCCCCGGCGGTGCTCGAGGACCGCATCCAGGCCCACCGGCTGGTCAGCCATGCCGTGGTGGTCGGTGAGGGCCGGCCGTTCGTCGGCGCCCTCATCACCCTGGACCCCGAGGCGCTGCAGGCGTGGGCCCGCAGCCACGGCCGACCCAGCGGTGAGCTGTCGGCACTGGCCGGGGACGCGGCGCTGCGCGCCGAGGTGCAGGCCGCGGTCGACGACGCGAACGCCGCGGTGAGCCGCGCCGAGTCGATCCGGGCGTGGCGGCTGGTCGACACGGAGTTCACCCAGGAGTCGGGCCACGTCACGCCGTCGCTGAAGCTCAAGCGCTCGGTCATCACCGAGGACCTCGCCGACGAGATCGAGGCGATCTACAGCGGCGGGCGCGGCGCGGGTCCGGCCGGTCCCTGAGCCGGCCCCTCACGCGGGCGGTCCGGCGGCAGGCTCGGCGCGTCGGGCAGCGGCGTGCCGTCGGGCAGGGTCGGCTCCTCGCCAGCCAGGGCCTCGTCGAGCAGCAGGCCCATGATGACCGCGTCCCAGCGCTGGCCGCTGGAGCGGCGGTAGTGCCGGCGGACCCGGCCCTCGACGGCGAAGCCCCGCGACAGGTACAGCCGGATGGCCGGCTCGTTGTGCGGCCAGACCTGCAG
This sequence comes from Candidatus Nanopelagicales bacterium, assembly GCA_025456015.1. Classification (GTDB taxonomy): domain Bacteria; phylum Actinomycetota; class Actinomycetes; order S36-B12; family CAIYMF01; genus Prado023. Next base: position 20,283 of record JALOLK010000019.1, on the reverse strand, counting down.
CTCGACCTTGTGGGCCCCCAGCGCCCGGGCGGTCTCGAGGAGGCCGTCGAGCAGGGCCCCGCCGATCCCGCGGCCACGCGCGTCGGCGGCCAGGGCCATGCCGAGCTCGGCCACCCCGTACCGGGCGACGTGCACGTGGCCGTGGCCGAGGATGCGCCCGGTCACGGGGTCCTCGACGAGCAGGGTGGTGGCGTTCGGATCCTCGATCCCGGCCAGGAACCGCTCCCGCCGGGCGGTGCGGTCGAAGCCGCCCTCGGTGCCCAGCCAGCGGCCCTCCCCCGCCACGTCGGCGAACACGTCGAGCGCGGCGTCGACGTCCTCGGCCCGCATGGGCCGCAGCTGCACGTCGACCACGCGAAGCACGGGCGGCGGGGCCTCGTCGGACACGGGTGGGATCGTACGCAGGGGAGGGTGGATCAGGCCGGCAGCGGCCAGGCGGCCCCGCGCACGGTCACCGCCACCTGATCGCCCGGCCGGGGCAGCCAGCCGGCGAGCGAGCGTGCCAGCACCGGCACCCCGTCCGCCAGGCGCAGTGCCACGAGGGCGTCGTGACCGTGGAAGGCGATGCTCTGCACGACGGCGATCGGGCCCTCGTCGGCGCGGCCGGGGCCCGACCCAGTCGCGCTGGGCGCGATGGGGACCAGCTCCAGCTGCTCGGGGCGCAGCAGCACGGTCCGCGACCCGTCGGCCGGGGCGGCCAGGGGCAGCGTCCCGAGGGCGCAGGTCACGGTGGCCCCGTCGGCGTCGCCGGGCAGCAGGACCGCCTCGCCGAGGAACTGCGCGACGGCAGCGGAGGCCGGACGGGCGTAGACCTCCTCCGGCGTGCCGACCTGGGCGATCCGCCCCTCGAGCATGACCGCCACGAGGTCGGCGACCCCCAGCGCCTCGTCCTGGTCGTGGGTGACGAGCAGCACCGAGGCCGCCTCGGCCCGCAGCGCGGCCATCACCGCGTCGCGCACGCTGACGCGCAGGCTGGCGTCGAGGGCCGAGAAGGGCTCGTCCAGCAGGACCAGGTCAGGGCCGGGCGCCAGGGCCCTGGCGACCGCGACGCGCTGCTGCTGGCCCCCGGAGAGCTGGTCCGGCCGGCGCGCGGCGAGGCCGCTGAGGTCGACCAGGTCGAGCAGGTGGGTCACCCGGGCACGGCCCTCGTCGGTCCGCCCGCGGCGGGGCAGGCCGAAGCCGATGTTGCCCGCCACGTCGAGGTGGCTGAACAACGCGCCCTCCTGGGGCACGACGCCGATCCGCCGGTGTTCCGGCGCCACCGCCTCCCGTGGGCCCACGACGGTGCGGCCGGCCAGCACGACGGTGCCGGCGTCGGGGGTGTCGAACCCGGCGACCAGCCGGACGAACGTCGTCTTGCCGCAGCCCGACGGCCCGACGAGGGCCACCACGCTCCCGCGCGGGACGACGAGGTCGACGCCTGCCAGCACGGGCGTGGGACCGAAGGCTCGCGTGATCCCGGCGGCCTGCAGGGCCGGCGCGCGGGTCAGGCTGGGGGCGGCAACCGAGGTATCCAGCACGGCGGTCACGGTCGACTCCCTCCCAGCACCTCGGCGGGCACGGTGCGCCCGGTGGGGCCCTCGGCGCGCACCTGGCCCGACGGCTGCCCACCGAGCTGCCCCATGCGGCCCAGCAGCACCGCCGGCAGGGCGGCGCCGAGCACGATCAGCGCAGCATAGGGCGCCGCGGCGGCCCGGTCCGAGACGAGCATGTGGTCCCACAGCTCGGTGGCCAGGGTCTGCGTGCCGGTCGGATGCAGCAGCAGCGTCACCGGGAGCTCCTTCATGGTGGTGAGCAGCACGAGCACCGCCCCGGCGGCGATGCCGGGGGCGGCCTGCGGCAGCGTCACCCGGCGCAGCACCCCGAGCGGCGTCTGGCCCAGGCTGCGGGCCACCTCCTCGGCGCGCACCGGGCTGGCCTCGACGGCGGTGCGCACGGCCCCCACCGCGAGCGGCAGGAACAGCACCACGTACGCCAGCACGAGCAGCGGCGTCTCCTGGTAGACCGGGCGCAGCAGCTTCACGCCCACGTAGACCATCGCGATGGCGACGACGATGCCCGGCAGCGCGTGCCCCGTGTAGGTCGCCCGCTCGACGCCGCGGGCCAGCCGGCCGGGCCAGCGGGCGGCCAGCACCCCCACGGGGACCGCGAGCAGGACGCAGGCCACCGCGGCGAGCAGGGCCAGCCGCACGCTGGCGAGCAGCGCCTGGCCGAACGCGGCGCCGTCCACGGCCCCGGCGCTGCCGGTGAGCACCCATCCCAGGATGCTGAGGGCGGGCACCACGACGCCGGCGGCGACGACGGCACCCAGGCCCAGCAGCACCGGCCACCGGGCTGCCCCGAGCCGCACCACGCGGGTGCGCCGGGCCACGCCGGCGCCGATCCGGGTGGCCGCCCGTCCGCGGGCGCGTCCCTCGAGGACCACCAGGACGACCGCGATCGCCACCAGCAGCAGTGACAGCACCGCCGCTCGGGTGGGGTCGAAGCCCGACCGGTAGGCGCCGTAGATCACCCACGTGAAGACCTCGTACCGCATGAGGGCCACGGCGCCGAAGTCGCTGAGGACGTAGAGCGCGACGAGCAGGGCCCCCGCCGCGATCGAGGGTCGCACCTGCGGGATCGTGACGCGGGCGGCGACCGCCAGGCGGCCGTGGCCCAGGGATGCGGCCACCTCCTCCAGCGCCGGGTCGACCCGCTGCAGCGCGGCCAGCACCGGCAGCAGCACGAACGGGAACGTCGCCAGGGTCAGCACGAGCACCGCGCCGGCGAAGCCCGCCAGCGCCGGGAAGGCCTCGACCCAGACGAACGCCCCGATGTAGCTGGGCACGGCCAGGGGCAGGACCAGGGCCACCTGCCAGGCCCGGACCCTGGGCAGGTCCGTGCGGGCCAGCACCCACGCCGCGGCCACGCCGATGGCGCTCGCCAGGGCGGTCACCACGCCGGTGAGCAGCAGGCTGCGCGCGGTGAGCCGCACGGTGGCCTCGGTGAGCAGCACCTCGCCCACGGCCGCGACCGAGCCCGCTCGCACCACGAGGTACCAGATCGGCAGCAGGGCGATGGCAGCGGCGAGCGCCGCGGGGGCCACCAGCCACCACGGCGCTCGCACACCGGTCCTCGCCATGGTCGCTACTGGGTGAGCAGGCCGACCTCGGCCAGCAGGGCCTGGGTCTCGGCGATGGAGTCGAGGTCGGACAGGTCCAGCGCCGGGGCCTCGAGCTCGTCGAGCGCCGGCAGCCCCTCGGGCTGGTCGACCCCCGCCACGAGCGGGTACTCCCAGGTCTGCGTGGCGAAGTACGCCTGGGCGGTGGGGCCGGCGAGCCAGTCCACGAGGGTCTCGGCGCGCTCGGCGTCGTCGGAGCTGCCCAGCACGCCGACCCCGGCGACGTTCACCAGGCCGCCCGGGTCGCCGGGGGCCATGAACTGGTTGCGCGCGCGGACGGCGTCCTCGCCCTTCTCCTCGATGAGCTCGTAGAGGTAGTAGTGGTTCACCAGGCCGATCTGGACCTCGCCGGCGTCGACGGCGTCGCGCACCTGGCTGTTGCCCTCGAAGGCGACCGGGTCCTGCGCGGCGAACTGCTCCAGCCAGGCACGGGCGGCCTCCTCGCCGCGCAGCACCCGCAGGCCGGTCACGAACGACTGCCAGCTCGCGTTCGTGGGGGCGTAGCCGATCTTCCCACCGGCCCAGTCCCCGGCGACGACCTCGTCGATGGTGTCCGGCGGGGCCGTCACCTCGTCGGCGTTGTAGGTGACCACGCGGACCCGGCCGGACAGGCCCAGCCACGTGCCGTCCTCGGCACGGAACGCGGGGTCGACACGGTCGAGCAGCTCGTCGGGCAGCGCGGCGAACAGGCCGGCCTTGGTCAGGGCCCCCAGCGCACCGGCATCCTGGGAGACGAACACGTCGGCGGGGCTGGCCTCGGCCTCGGTGAGCAGCTGGGCGGCCAGCTCCCCCGACGAGGCGCTGCGCAGCTCGACCGGGATGCCGGTCGCCTCGGTGAACTGCTCGAACAGCGGGCCGACGAGCTCCTCGCTGCGGCCGTTGTAGACCGTGAGGGCCCCCTCCGGCGCGGCGGCGGACGCCTCGTCGGTGTCGGCGGAGCCGCAGGCGGCGAGCGTGGCGAGGGTGAGCGCGGCCAGCGCGACGTGCACGTGGCGGCGGGAGGGGCGCAGGGGCCGGGGCCGGGCGGGTCCGGTCGAAGCGGTGAGGGACACGTGAGACTCCAGAGGTGGGGGTTAGGCATGCCTAACCTAAACCGACCTCCCGGCTCCTGCCAAATCGCCCGAATGCCGCGGCTACGCCGTGCCGAGGTCGCGCCGGGAGAACCGCCCCACCCCCAGTGCCACCAGGCCCAGGGCGATCAGGAGCAGCACCGGCAGCGCCCCGAACGCGGGGTCCGGGCCGGGCACGAGCGGGGAGTGCCGGAACGGGCTGAGGTCCATCACCGGGTCGGGCACGCCCCAGAGCGCGCCGAACTCGCCGAGCGCGAGGAACACCACGAACAGCAGCCAGGCCAACCACGACGCACGGGGCCACCAGCCCCAGACGGCCACGGCGATGCCGACCATCACCAGCGCCGCGGGGATCCGCGTGGCCGCCGCAGCCGCCAGCCGGAGGACCTGCCCGGGCTCCCCCACCACCAGCGCGTGGCCGGTCCCGATGGCCAGGCCCGCCACGAGGATGAGCGCCGCGACGCCGAGCATCGCCACGCCTGCGTGCGCCAGGGCCCACGATCGCCGCGAGGTGGCGGTGGCGAGCAGGACCTCGGCACGGCCGCTGCCCTCCTCGTGCGGCAGCCACCGGACCGCGGCGATCCCGGCGCCGGCCAGGACCGCGCCGATGATGCCGAGCTCGGCGGCCAGGAACATGTCGACGAGGGCCTGCTCGCCGCCCAGGGCTGCGACGATGTCGCGCATGGCGGCCGTGTCGAGGAAGCCCTCCACGCTGTCCGCGACGCTGCCCAGTGCCAGCCCCATGACCACGACGCCGGCCGTCCAGCCCAGCAGCGCGGGGCGCTGCAGGCGCACGGCCAGCCCCCAGGGGCCGGCGAGCCGGCCGACCGCCGGGCCCGGCCGGTCGGGGAGCAGGCCAGCACCGAGGTCGCGCCGGCTGCGCAGCCAGAACGCGAGCGGGACGAGCGCGGCGGTGGCCACCAGCGGCAGGACGAGGATCTGCCAGCGGGTGCCGGAGAAGGCGCGCACCTGCTGGGTCCAGCCGATGGGCGACAGCCACGAGGCCGGGCCGGGCGCCTGCTCGGCCAGGTCGCCGATGGCTCGGGCGACGTAGGCCACCGCGAGCACCGCCAGCGACAGCCCCGTCGCAGCCCTCGCGCTGACCGTGAGCTGCGCGGCGACGGCGCCGATCGCACCGAACACCAGCCCGGTCGCGGCCCACGCCGCACCGAAGGCCATGCTGCCCGCGAGCGGCAGGCCCGCCACCCACAGCCCGACCCCGGTCAGGGAGCCCACGGCTGTTGCGGTGATGGCCACGACCCCCATGGCCGCGGCCAGGGGCGCCGACCGGGCGACCACCGTGGCCCCGACCAGCTCGAGGCGTCCGGCCTCCTCCTCCCCCCGGGTGTGCCGGACCGCGAGGAACGCGAAGAGCACGCCGATGATGGCCGCCCCGAAGGCGGTGAGCTTGAACATCGACAGCTCGCCGAGCGAGGTCGGGTCCTGGATGCGGCCGTACAGCGCGATGAGCGCGGCCGAGCCGTTCACCACCTGCGCGGCCTCGACGCGCGCCGGCAGGTCGGGGTAGAGCCCGACCGTGGCCTGCGCCGACATCGTCGCCATGCCGGCGATCCCGAGGGTCCACGCGGGGATGAGGATGCGGTCGCGGCGCAGCGCCAGGCGCAGCACCGGCCCCACGCCGGCCAGCGCGCCACCCCGGCCCCGCGGCGGTGCCAGCAGGTTCGTCGTCGCCGGCGCGGCCGCGGGCCGCACCGGGGTGCTCGTCATGCCGACCGCCTCCCCCGCAGGCCGCGGCGCGGCTCGGGCCCCGCGTCGGCCGCGGCCGGCACGAGCTCCTCGCGGTAGTGCCGCAGGAAGAGCTCCTCCAGGGTCGGCGGCTGGCTCGTCAGCGACTCCAGGACACCCCCGCCGAGGGCGGCGATGAACGAGGTCAGGCCCTCCCGCTCGACGCTGGCGCGCACCCGGTTGCCGTCCACGACGAGGTCGTGCACGCCGGGCAGGTGCTCCAGTCCGGCCGGCATGCTGCGCACCTCGGCGGTGACGGCGGTCCGGGTGAGGTGGCGCAGGTCGGCCAGCGAGCCGGACTCGACGACCACGCCCGAGCGGATGATGCTCACGCGGTCGCAGAGGGCCTCCACCTCGGAGAGCACGTGGCTGCTGAGCAGCACCGTGCGGCCCGACCCGCGCGCCTGCTCGATGTAGGTGCGGAACGTCGCGTCCATGAGCGGGTCCAGGCCAGCGGTGGGCTCGTCGAGCAGCAGCAGCTCCACGTCGCTGGCCAGCGCCGCGATGAGCGCCACCTTCTGGCGGTTGCCCTTCGAGTAGGTCCGCCCCCGCTTCGTGGGATCGAGGTCGAAGCGCTCGATGAGCTCGTCGCGCCGCGCGCGGTCCAGCCCCCCGCGCATGCGGCCGAGCAGGTCGATGACCTCGCCCCCGGTGAGGTTGGGCCACAGGGTCACGTCCCCGGGCACGTAGGCCAGCCGGTGGTGCAGCGCCACGGCGTCGTGCCACGGATCCCCGCCGAGCAGCCGCAGCGTGCCGGCGTCCGCGCGCAGCAGCCCCAGCAGGATGCGCAGCGTCGTGGTCTTGCCCGCGCCGTTCGGCCCGAGCAGGCCGTGCACCTCGCCGGAGGCCACGGTGAGGTCGAGGTCGTCGAGCACGCGAAGGCTGCCGAAGTGCTTCACCAGGCCGCGCACGTCGATGACGGCGTCCCCGAGGTCGCTCGGAGGCGAGCCGGGTGCTGCGGTGCTCATCGTCATGCTGCCCACGCTAGGCCGGCCACCCGCCCCCCAGCAGGGCCCTTGGGCCCGCCGCGGCCTGCGTGTGGCCCGGTCCCACATGGCTCGGCCAGACCACGCCGGCTCGGCCGCGCGCTGCCTAGCCGATGTCGCGGCGGAAGGTCGTCACCCGGCCGATCAGCAGCAGCACCACGGCGTAGGCCAGCAGCACCAGCGCGCCCTGCCAGACCTCGAGCAGCTCGGCCAGCCCGGAGCTCACGTAGAGGCTCGAGCCGGCGATGGCCTCGCCGGCCGCGCCGGGCAGGAAGCGGCTGGCCGCCTCGGTCGCGTCGAACTGGGCCAGCAGGATGCGCAGCAGCGGCTCCACGAACTGCGTGAAGGCCAGCAGCACCACGATGGCCGCCACCTGGTTGGTGAGCACCGATCCGAAGCCCACGCCCACGAGCGCCCAGAGCACCAGCGCGAGCACCTGCCGGGCGATGATGCCCTGGATCTCGGGGTCGCCGAGCAGGGTCGGCTCGCCGAACAGCGCCAGCGTGACCGCGCCCCCGAGGACCGTCCCGACCACGCCGGCCAGGGCCACGACGAGCGCGAACGGGATGACGGCGACGAGCTTGGAGCCGAGCACGAGGCCACGACGCGGCTCGGCCAGCAGCGTCGGGGTGATCGTGCGGTGGCGGAACTCGGTGGTCACCGCCAGCGCGCCCAGGATGGCCGGGAAGATGTAGCCCAGCGCGACGGCCAGCGTGTAGACCGAGGTCGCCACGGTCGTCGCGTCGAGCACCGCGGCGGCGCCGTCACCGGCGAGCCCACCGGAGATGTCGACCGGCTCCCCGGCCGCCTCGGCCTGCCGGATCGCCAGGATGAACGAGCCGGCCATGATGACCGACATCGCGAGCATGTAGCCGCCCATCACGAGGGCGAGCAGCCACCATGAACGCGTGGTGGCGACCTTGCGCAGCTCGGTGCGCAGCGCGGCGATCATCGCGCCACCCCCGACCCCTGGGCGGGGACCCCGGGCGGGCCCGGGTCCGCGGTCAGTTGCAGGAACAGCGACTCCAGGCTGGTGTCGGCCGGGCTCAGCTCATGCAGCTGCAGGCCGGCGGCGAACGCGGCGGCGCCGACCTCGGCGGCGCGCCGGTCGAACACCGTGGCCGTGGTCGCGGACTCGAAGCTGGTCACGGGGGCCCAGCCCTGGGCCTGCACGAGCGCGGCCAACCCCGCCGCATCCGGGCTGGCGATACGGACCGCGGGACGGGCCAGGGCCTCCAGGCCGGCCAACGACGAGGCGTGCACCAGCCGGCCCCGCGCGATGATCACGACGTCGTCGACGGTCTGCTCCACCTCCGAGAGCACGTGGCTGGAGACCAGGACCGTGCGGCCCTGCGCGGCCAGCCAGCGCAGGAACTGGCGCAGCCAGGCGATGCCCTCGGGGTCCAGGCCGTTCGCCGGCTCGTCGAGCAGCAGCACCTGGGGATCGCCCAGCAGGGTCGTGGCCAGGGCCAGCCGCTGGCGCATGCCCATCGAGAAGCCCCCCACGCGACGCTCGGCAGCCTCGGCCAGGCCCACCTGGTCGAGCACCTCACGGCACCGGCGGTCCTCGACCCCGATCTGGGGCGCGTACACGCGCAGGTGGTCCAGCGCGGTCCGGCCGGGGTGGAAGCTGGCGGCCTCCAGGGCGGCCCCGACGCTGCGTGCCGGCTGGGGTCGGGCCCCGTAGGGGCGCCCGCCGATCGTGGCGGTCCCACCGTTGGGCCGGGCCAGGCCCAGCAGCATCCGCAGCGTCGTCGTCTTGCCGGCGCCGTTCGGGCCCAGGAAGCCGGTGACCCGCCCGGGCTGCACGGTGAAGGTCAGGTCGTCGACCGCCAGGACGGCGCCGAACCGCTTCGTGAGGTGCGCCACCTCGACGACACCCTCGGCAGGGTCGAAGGCCGGGGCAGCGGCCACGGGGTCGGGGCGGGAGTCGCCTGGGAGATCCACGGGGGCCAGCCTTCCACCCACCACCCGGGCCACGCCGCGGCGGGGGGCGTGATCCATCCCACGTCCCCGGCGGCCGCGAGCCGGCAGGACGCTTGCGAGGATGACCCCGTGATCGACGAGGGGCAGGCCCTGCAGGACGCGCCATCGGCGCCGCTGCCACCGCGCCCGACCGGCGTGCTGGCCCGGCACGGGGCGGCCATGGCCCGGCACGCCCGGCCGGTGGCGCTCGTCAGCGTGCTGCTGGTCGTGGTCGGCTACTTGGTCGCCGCCCTCGGGGTCGGCGGGCCGTCGCTGTTCTCCCGGCTCGAGCTCGGCGAGCCGGTCGTGGCCGGCGAGGCGCTCGAGGGCCGCGAGCTGCTCCGCGCGAGCAACCCGCAGGGCCCGAGCATCCAGGCCGACTGGCACGACCTCGATCCGCAGGCCCCCGCCACCCAGGCCGCCCTGGCCGCGGCCAACGCCGACCTGCTGGCCATCCCTGGGGTCGCCTCGGTGGTGGACCCGACCACGGTGGGCCCGGCAGCGGTGAGCACCGCGGGGGACGCGGTCCTGATCACGGTCGTGCTCGAGCCGGACCTCGCCGAGGAGGAGCAGGAGGCTGCCTCGGCGGCCGTCGAGGACCGGCTGGAGGCCCTGCCCGCGCAGGTTCCGGGCTCGTCGGTGCTGGTGGTCTCGCAAGCCGCCCTCGTGCAGGCGATCACCGACCAGGTCGAGGCCGACCTGAAGAAGGGCGAGGCCATCACCCTGCCCGTCAGCCTGCTCATCATGGTGCTGATCTTCGGCGGGTTCGCCGCCGCAGGGGTGCCGCTGGCCGGCGCGATCGCCTCGATCGCCGGGGGGCTGGTGTCGCTGCTGGCGTTCACCTACGTGATCGACCTCGACGTCACGGTGGTCAACGTCGTGACCGTGCTCGGCCTGGGCCTGTGCATCGACTACTCGCTGCTCATGGTCTCGCGCTACCGCGAGCAGATGCACGACCTGTGGGACCTCTCCGACGGGGGCCACCAGGACGTCCCACGCGCGGTCCGCGAGCACGCGATGGCCGTCACGATGGCGACCGCCGGGCGGACCGTCATCTTCAGCGGCGTGACCGTCGCGATCGCGGTGACCGGCCTGCTGTTCATCGACATGACGATCATCCAGTCGGTGGGTGCGGGGGCCGTGAGCGTCGTGGTCATCGCGGTCGTGGTGGCCACCACGCTGGTGCCCGCCCTGCTCGTGCTGGGCACGCGGCACGTCGCGGGCGCCGGCACGCTGTCGCGCTGGCCGGGGTTCCGGCGCTTCGCCGGGGCGTTCGACCACTCCCCCAGCGACGAGGGCTGGTTCTCGTCCTGGGCCCGACGGGTGCAGCGCCGGCCCTGGGTGACGTTCCTGTCCGTGGCGACCGTCCTCGTGCTGCTGTCGATCCCCGCCTGGCGCATCACGCTGGTGAGCTCCGGCGTCGAGCTGCTGCCGCCGGACAACGCCCAGCGACAGGCGTTCGAGCAGGTCGAGGCCTCCTACCCGCTGCTGGCCCCGGCACCGATCACGATCGTGGCCGAGGCCTCCGATGCGTCCTCGCTGGAGGCCCTGGCCACTGACGTCGCGGACCTGCCCGGGGTGGATCGGGTGGGCGAGGTGTCGGTGACCGGGGACGTGGCCTCGGTCGGGGTCTTCGCCGAGGACCTCGCCGCCGACGACGTCGTGCGCGAGATCCGCGACACCCGACCGCCCGAGCCCGAGACGTGGGTGACCGGCCCGGCCGCGATCCTCGTCGACTTCACCGAGCAGCTGCGCTCGGACATCCCGATCGCGCTGCTGTTCATCGTCGTGGCCACGCTGCTGCTGCTGTTCCTGCTGACCGGCTCGGTGCTCATCCCCATCAAGGCGCTGGTGATGAACCTGCTCAGCCTCGGGGCCACCTTCGGCATCCTCGTGCTGATCTTCCAGGACGGCCGGCTCGAGGGGCTGCTCGGCTTCTCCTCGACCGGCGGCATCGAGGCCACCCTGCCGGTGATCGTCTTCGCGTTCGCGTTCGGCCTGTCGATGGACTACGAGGTGTTCCTGCTGGCCCGCATCAAGGAGTTCCACGACCAGGGCCACGGCAACGACGAGTCGGTGCGCCTGGGCCTGCAGCGGACCGGGCGGATCATCACGTCGGCCGCGCTGCTCATCGTGGTGGTGTTCGCGGGGTTCGTGCTCGGCGACCTGCTGGCGGTCAAGCAGACCGGCGTGGCGCTCGCTGTCGCGGTCGCGCTCGACGCGACGCTGGTGCGGATCATGCTCGTGCCGGCCACGATGACCCTGCTGGGCGAGTGGAACTGGTGGGCGCCCGGGCCCCTGCGCCGCCTGCACGACCGCATCGGCGTGACGCACTGAACGGCCGGCTCGGGGCAGGACCGGTGCCGTTCGCGACGGCGTCGGAGCGCTACTGCACCAGGCAGAACGGGTGCCCGACCGGGTCGACGTAGACCCGGAAGCTGCCGTCCTCGGAGGGCTGGTGGACGTGCCGCCGGCCTCCCGCGGCCAGGATCGCCGGCTCCGCGGCGTCGATGTCGTCCACCGCGAAGTCGAGGTGGAACTGCTGGGGATGCGCCCCACCCGGCCAGGTCGGCGCCACCCAGTCGTCGATGCGCTGGAACGCCAGGGTTGGCCGGCCGTCGGGGGTCTCCGGGGTGACGCCACCACCGGGGGGCACCAGGGTGGCCCAGTCCTCCCCGGAGCCCGACTCCAGCGGCCAGCCGAGGATGTGGCCGTAGAACCGCGCCAGGGCCAGGGCGTCGGGGCAGTCGAGCACCACGAGGTCGAGGATCAGGCTGGGTCGGGTCGGGTCCGCCATGCCCGGACCGTACCCGCGGGCGCGCCCCCTGGACAGGGGTGCTCCGGCGGGTCACATCGCCAGGACCGGGGTCAGGATCCAGGAGACCGAGAACGGCGCCGCCGACTCGGGCGGTGCCGGCACCAGCTTGACCAGGGCCGCGTTGCGGAACGCGACCACGTGGGCCGCGGGATCCCCGGTGACCAGCTGCGAGGCCAGCCGGTCCAGGGCGGGCAGGTGCCCCACGATGACGATCGACCCGGGTCGGGACGGCTCCCCGATCGCCGCGATCGCCGCGTCCGGGGGATCGCCGGGGGCCAGGCCGAGGAGCCGCTCGACGGTCTCGCAGCGCAGGCCCTCGGCCAGCACCTGGGCGCTCTGCTCGGCACGGAGCTTGCCGCTGTGCACGATCCGGTCCACCTGCACCCCGCACACCGCGGCCCGGGCCGCCACGGCGCGGACGTGGGCCGCCCCGTCGGCGCTGAGCGGCCGCTGCGGGTCCGCCTCGGCGGGCAGCGCCTCGCCGTGCTGCATCAGGTAGACGTCCATGTCAGCGCAGTGTGGTCGCCAGGTAGCGCATGAGCACGTCGCCGCTGCGCTCGTTGAAGGCCGCGAGCTCGTCTGGGGTCGCGGTGACCTGGTCCCCGGCCAGCCGGTCGAGCAGCGTCGCGCAGACCATCGCGAACCGCGGGAAGCCCCAGTGGTTGAGGTAGCCGGCGATCATGGCCCCCTCCATCTCGATGTTGCGCACGCCCTCGCGGTGGATCCACTCCAGCCAGGCCTGCTTGGACGCAGGCGTCTCCATGCAGATCGCCCCGTCGAGGCGGAACTGCTCGAGGAAGAACTCGTTGCCCGCCACGGTCCGGCCCAGCTCGATCGGGATCCCCGACCCCGCGTTGGCCGCGACGATCGCCTCCGCGACGTCGCGCGGGAACCGCCCGTCGAAGCGGTACTCCCCGTGCCCGCCGGCGAGCAGCCGGAACGGGCCGAGGTCGGCCATCACGCCCTCGGTGCTCACCACCACGGTCCCGCCGGGCAGCCCGACGCCCCCGCTGGTGCCCACCCGGGCCCAGAAGACCTCGGCCATCGCCGCGTGGTCGCCGCCCTTGAGGAAGAAGACCAGGCGCATGAGCTCCTGCATCGCGATCGACGCGCTTGGCATGCCCATGCCGTGGGAGGCGAACAGCACGCCGGCGCAGTAGCGGGTGGTGAACCGCTCCTCCTTGGGCAGCGCGAGCACCTCGGCGCCGTCGTGCAGGGCGCTCCAGCGCCGGGCGAAGGCCTCGATCCGGTCCCCCGAGCCGGCCAGGACGATGGCCCGCACGTCGCGGAACTGCGCCAGGATCGGGTCGTCGCTGGCGACGCCGAAGTGGTAGTAGACGTCGACCTGCGCCCCGGTGAGGACGCGGTCGAGGAAGGCATGGTTCATCGCGGCGTCGTGCATGCCGGCCACGCTAGCCGGGCGGGCGACCCATGAGCGGGCCGGCGGGGCAGACTGTGGCGCATGGACGCCGAGCAGTGGAACGAGCGCTACCGCGCGAGCGGTGCCGTGTGGTCGGGCGAGCCCAACGCCGCCCTGGTCCAGCACGCCCCGCCGATCCCTGCGCCGGGCGCCCGGGCCCTCGACGTCGGCTGCGGCGAGGGGGCCGACGCCCTGTGGCTCGCCGGCCAGGGGTGGCAGGTGACGGCGGTCGACTGGGCTGGGGTGGCGCTCGAGCGCGTGCGCTCGCGGGCGGCGCAGGCCGGGCTGGCGATGGCCGTGGTGCAGGGCGATGCGACCGATCCGGCGTTCCTGGCCTCGCTGTCGCCGACCGGGCGGTTCGACCTGATCACCCTGGGCTACCTGCACCCCGAGCCGGAGGATCGCTCGCGCACGTACGCGCACCTGCCCGGCCTGCTCGAGCCCGGCGGCCACCTGCTGGTCGTCACCCACGATCCCGAGCACGGGCGCCTCGGCCTGCCCGGGCCGCCCGCGCACCGCCTGCTCGGCGCGCCGGACGTCCTCGCGGCGATCGGCGCGCCCGAGCTGGACGTGCTGGTCGCCGCCAGCGTGGAACGACTCGGGGACGACGGGGCCGTGCGGGCGGTCGACGCCGTGGTGCTCGTGCGCCGGGTCGCCTGATCGCCCGATCGCCCGATCGCCCGATCGCCCGATCGCCCGATCGCCCGATCGCCTGATCGCCTGATCGGCTGATCGCCTGATCGGCTGATCGGCTGATCGCAGCCGACCTGCCGCCGCTCGTCTACGCTGGCCGGATGGGCGGCGGCACCGGCCCGGGCCCCGGGGGCGACCCCAGCCCGGAGCGCTACGAGTGGCCCGAGGACGTCGCCAGCACGCCACCGGGGCCGGGCATGATCACGTTGGTCATCCTGTACACCGCGCCCATCGTGCTGCTGCTGGTGTTCCCGACGATCGCATGGATCGCGCTGCTGCCCCTGGCGTTCCTGGTGCGCCGGACCAGCCATCCCGCCCACCAGCGCCCCGCCTCCTGGCTCTACCTGGGCACCGGGCTGGTCTCGGTCGCCCCCTGGATCGGGATGCTGCTGCGCTGAGCTGGTCCCCAGGGGCCTCACCGATGCGGGGCTCCCTCGCGGCGGTCGGCTGGGCGTAGCGTGCGCGTTGCGATGAGGTCGCCCGACCACCGTCGGCCGACCGTCGACGCGAGGAGGCTCAGATGACCACCGTCGAGACCCCTGCCACCACCACCGCCCCCATCCACGTCCGCGGCTGGCTGGGCTGGTTCGCGCTGGCTGTGATCATCGGCATGCAGGCCGGCACGATCTTCAAGCCGCTGGGCACCCTCGGCGAGACCAGGGTGGCCGACTGGGTGGACGTGCTCACCCCGTACGCCGTGCTGGGCGCTGCGGCGATGGTGCTGCTGCGCGCCGGCGCCGACCGGCCCGCGTGGATCCTCTACTGGGTCGGGGCCATCACGTTCACGCTCGGCCACGGCATGCACCTGGCCGCCAACTCGGTGAGCAACGTGGCCGACGAGCGGGTCGCGAAGGCCGACATCGTGCACCTGTGGGACGAGGTGGTCAGCCACTGGCCCTGGTACCTCGGGCTGTTCCTGGTCATGGTCGCGATGGCGTGGGCACTGCGTGGCGTTGCGTTGCGGGTCGGCGCACGCGACCTGGTCGTCGCCGCGCTGGTGACCATCACCCTGGTGAACAACTACATCGAGGGTGGCACCCCGTGGCTGGGCCTCGTGCTGCTGGCCGTCCTGCTGGTCACCGGGCTGCGCTGGCGGCCGGCGCCCGTCGCGCGCCTGCTGCTGCTCGTCGGCGGGCTCGGGCTGCTCCTGCTGGTCGGCTGGGGCGCCTACTGGCTGATCGCCGACAACGCCGTGTTCCCCCAGTTCAGCGAGCTCGGCTGGATCTGACCGGCCTGCGGCTCACGCCCCGGCGGCAGGGCGCGTGCGGCGGCGCGACGGTCAGGACATGCCGGGCCGGCCTCCATGGGCGGCGGCGCGCCGGGGATCTCCGGCCCGACCTGGAACGGCCGCATCATCTCGTTGTCCTCGTGGCTGACGATGTGGCAGTGCCAGACGTACTGGCCCGCCGTGCCGAAGCGCATCCGCACCCGGGTGACCTGGCCGGGATAGGCGATGACCGTGTCCTTCCAGCCCCGCTCGCCCGGCTCCGGCGGTTGGAGTGCCGCGTTCTGGTCGACCTGGAACATCGCACGCGAGACGTGCGCTCCCTCCGCCCTGGCGAAGTGGACGACGGCCGTCGGTCATGGGCGTGCTTCCCTCGTCACCGTCCCCCGGGGCGGGTGCCTACGGCGGTCGGGGTGCCGAGCCACAGCGAGAAGTGGGTCAAGGGGCTGGAACCGGACCCGAGTGACGTGACCGGGACGGGCCGGTCACTCCCTCAGCCGCGAGCGCGCGGCTCCCAGTGGAACCAGCGCAGGGCCACCAGCGCCGTCCCCACCGTCCACAGCACGAGCACGCCCAGGTGGCCCCAGAAGGTCGCGTCCAGCGCGCCCCCGCTCGTGGCGGTCACCGCCGCCGACACGGCGTGGCGCAGCGGGAAGGCCCAGCCGATCGCGTTGAGCACGGTGGGCATCTCCTCGACCGCGATGAAGATGCCGGAGATGAACGACAGCGGCAGCAGGACGCTCAGGGTGGCCGCGATCACCGCCTGCGGGCCGTCCACGACCGCGACCAGCGCCAGGCCGCAGGCGGCGAAGCAGCAGATCGTCAGCACGAACGTCAGCACCGTGGCCACCCAGGCCGACGGCGGCAGGGACACGTCGAAGAACACCGCACCCACGGCGAAGACCAGCACCACAGTGACCAGCCCCAGCAGCAGGGCTGCGAGCACCCGGCCGATGAGGTAGGCCCAGGGAGGCAGCGGCGAGCCGCGCAACCGCTTGAGGATGCGCTGGGCGCGGTGCTCGGCGATCGAGCCCGGCAGGTTCACGAAGCCGGTCGTGGCAACGCCGTAGACCGCGAACGAGGCGCACAGGTACTGCGCGAGCGGCAGGCCCGCCCAGGTGGCCTCCGGGCCGTTCACCGCGGAGAAGAACGAGACCAGCAGCACCGGGAACACGACGGCGAAGAACGCCGACATCGGATCGCGCAGCACCTGCTGGACCCCGTACCGGGTCTGCGACCCGACCAGGGTGCCGACCCGCGGGGAGCCCACCTCGCGCACCACGCCTTGGCCCGCAGCCGTCGCAGCCACGGCCGGCTCCGGCTCGCCGGGCTCGGCCGACCCGTACCTGCGGCGACGCCAGGCGGCCCCGGCCGCGCTGGGCTCCCAGCGCAACGCCCGCCACGTGACCAGCACGCCGACGACGCCCCACGCCACCATCACGGCCAGCGCCGCCCAGTCCGGCGTCGAGGCGTCCACGTAGGGGTTGAACCCATCCGCGAACGCGTCGACGAAGGGCTTGAGCGGGAACACCGAGGCGAGCGTCTCCATCCAGCTCGGCAGCTCGCCGATGCCGAAGATCCCCGAGATGAACCCCAGCAGGATGAGCGTGGTGTTCGAGAACGCCAGTGCCGCGTTCGGGGTCCTGGCGACGGCGGCCACGGCGAAGCCGAGGGCGGCGAAGCACCCCGTGCCCACCAGGAAGGTCAGCAGCAGCGGGGGCACGTGCGCGCCGATGATCTGCACGTCGTAGAGCACGACCCCCGCGGCCACCATGACGCCCACGGCGATCGCGGCGATCCAGATCGAGGACAGGATCCGGCCGATCACCAGCAGCGACGCCGGCAGCGGCGTGCCGCGCAGTCGCTTGAGCACGCCGTTGGCCCGGGCGAACGCGAGGGCCGTGGCCAGCGAGACGTAGCACGCCATCGTCGCGCCGAACACCGCGAAGGTCGGGGTCGTGTACTGCGCCAGGCGCAGGCCGGTCGCCGGATCGATCACCTCGTTGCCGTAGATCGCGGACAGGATCACCAGGAAGCTCAGCGGGAACACGAGGGTGAAGAACGCCGAGACCGGCGTGCGCCAGAACCCGCGGTTCGCGTAGCGGCACTGCCCGAGCAGCATGCGCCCCGCGCTGGGCCGGCCGGGCGTCGCGACCTGCCCGACGGCCGGCGGCTGCATGGCGGTGGTGGTCATGGCGTGGGTCCCTCACCCTCCTCGGCCAGCTCGGGCTCCCCGTCGGTCAGGTCGAGGTACACGTCCTCGAGGCTGGGTCGGCCGGTGGTGAGGCCGACCAGCTGCAGCTGGCGGCCCATCGCCCAGGCGGTGAGCTCGTGCAGGTCACGGGTGGCGTCCGCGGAGCGCACCTGCACCTCGGTGCCGCGCATGCGGGCCGGGCCGACGCCCAGCGGCGGCAGCTCCTCGAGCGCCACCCCGTCGGGCAGCTCGAACGAGACGATCGCGTCGGCTCCCTCGCGGGCCACCAGGTTCGCCGGGCTGTCCAGCGCCACGAGCCGCCCTCCCTGGATCACCGCCACGCGGTCGGCCAGGCTCTCCGCCTCCTCCATGTAGTGGGTGGTGAGCACGATGGTCGTCCCGAGGTCACGCAGGGACGCGACCAGCTCCCACGCCCGCCGCCGGGCCGACGGGTCGAACCCCGTGGTCGGCTCGTCGAGGAACAGCAGCTCGGGATCGCCGATCAGGCCCAGGGCGAGGTCGAGGCGGCGGCGCTGGCCCCCGGACAGGGTCTTGGTGCGGGCCTTCGCCTTCTCGGCCAGCCCCACCCGCTCGATCACCTCGTCGACGTCGCGCCGGCGCGGGTAGAGCCCGGCGTAGAGCGTCACCAGCTCCCTGACGGTGAACTCCTCGTCGAACCCGGCCTCCTGCAGCACGATGCCGATCCGCTCGCGGTAGGCGCGCCCACCGGTCTGCGGATCCATCCCGAGCACGCGCACCGAGCCGGCGGTCCGCGTCCGGTGGCCCTCGAGGATCTCGACCGTCGTCGTCTTGCCGGCGCCGTTCGGCCCGAGCAGGGCGAACACCTCCCCCGCCTCGATGGTGAAGCCAAGGCCGTCCACGGCCCGCACCTCGCCGTAGTCCTTCACCAGGCCCTCGACGACGACGACAGGACCATCCACTGACTCATGCATGCCCCAGCCCTATCCCCCCGCCGAGCAGCCCCGAAAGGGCCGAAGGGCCGTTCCCGGCGGGACCCACGGGGGCCGATGCTGGACGGGACCCACGAGGAGGCATCATGAGCGCGCCCACGACGCAGCCAGCACGCGGCAGCAGCCAGGCCGCCGCAGGGGGCGGGAACGCCGTCTACGGCCTGGGCTTCATCGGCGCCATCGTGTACTACCTGCAGGCGGCGGACGTCTGGTGGGAGTACCTGCTGGCGATCCTGCAGGCGATCTTCTGGCCGGCGTTCCTGGTCTACGAGGCGTTCTCCGCGCTCGTGGGCTGAGCACGCCCGCCGCCAGCGAGCCGGCACCCGTGGCGCCGGGCCAAGATGCCCCCATGCGCCATGACGAGTACGTGCAGCACGACGCCCTGGGCCTGGCCGCCCTCGTGCAGGCCGGGGAGGTGACCCCCGCCGAGCTGGTCGAGGCCGCCATCGCCCGGATGGACGAGGTGAACCCCCTGCTCAACGCCGTCGTGCACCGGATGGACCAGCAGGCGCGCGACCTCGCCGCAGATCCCGCCGCCCTGCCCGACGGGCCGATGCGCGGGGTGCCGTTCCTCGTCAAGGACATGGACGGCCACCTGGCCGGCGAGCCCTGCACCTACGCGAGCCGCTCGCTGGCCACCTGGGTGCCCGAGCGGGACAGCGAGCTGTTCGCGCGCTACCGCCGCGCCGGCCTGATCCACCTGGGGAAGACGAACTGCCCGGAGTTCGGCATCTACGGCGTCACCGAGCCCGACCTGCACGGCCCGGCCCGCAACCCGTGGGATCCCGACCACACGCCCGGCGGCTCCAGCGGGGGCTCCGGGGCGGCGGTGGCCGCGGGCATCGTGCCGGTGGCGCACGCCGGCGACGGGGGCGGCAGCATCCGGATCCCGGCCTCGGCCAACGGCCTGTTCGGCCTCATGCCGAGCCGGGGGCGCACGCCGCTGGGGCCGGACGAGGGCGAGGGGTGGCACGGCCTGGTGCGCCGGCACGTGGTCAGCCGGACCGTGCGCGACAGCGCGGCGCTGCTCGACGCCACCCAGGGCACCGAGGTGGGGGCGCCCTACGCCGCGCCCCCGGACGGCTCGTTCCTGGCCGCGGTCGGCCGCGACCCCGGCCGGCTGCGCATCGGGTACTCGACGGCGTCGGTGCTGGGCAAGGCGATGGACCCCGAATGCGTGGTCGCGGTGGAGGCGACCGCTGCGCTGCTCGAGGGCCTGGGCCACGAGCTGGTCGAGGTGGAGCTGCCGATCGACCGCGAGGCGGTGGCCCGCGCCTACATCACCATCGTGGCCGCCGGGGTCGGGGCCATGGTCGAGGCGACCGCGGAGAAGACCGGGCGCTCGCCGCGCTCGTCGGACTTCGAGGCGGCCACGTGGTTCCTGCGCCAGGCCAGCGACGTGCTCAGCGCCCGGGAGCTCGAGCAGGCCCGCGACGTGGTGGCTGCGACGACCCGTGCGCTGGCCGCGCTGTTCGCCGAGGGCCTCGACGCCCACCTCACGGCCACGCTGCCGTACCCGCCCATCCGGGTCGGCGAGAACGCTCCCGCTGCCGCCGACCTCGTCGCCATGCGCGCCCTGCGCACCCTGCCGGTGACGCTGGCCCCGCCGATCCGGATGGCGCTGGGCCAGCTCGCCGGACCGCGCCTGGAGAAGGCCGCGAACACCCAGGTGTGGAACATGACCGGCCAGCCGGCGATGAGCGTGCCGCTGCACTGGACCGCGTCCGGGCTGCCCGTGGGCGTGCAGCTGGCCGGAGCGTTCGGCGAGGAGGAGCTGCTGTTCGCGCTGGCCGGCCAGCTCGAGGAGGCCGCCCCTTGGCTGCCGCGCCTGCTCGCCGGCCCGTGCGTGGCGGACCTGCCGGCCTGAGCCGGCGGCGGACGGTCGGGGTCGCCAGTCAGGCGTCCGGGTCGCCGACCGCGGCCTCGTCCGTCGCGGCGGCCTCCTCGGCCTCGGGCTCGGCGGCGTCGAGCGCCTCCCACGGGCCGACGTCGAACGTGAAGCCCGCGGCGCGCAGACGCTCGACGAGCACCATGC
>JALOLK010000151.1 GCA_025456015.1 Candidatus Nanopelagicales bacterium | reverse complement strand
CGGGGCGGTGACGCGCCCCGGCCCTGGGCAGCTCGAGGACGAACTCGGCGCCCGTGCCCGCCGCTGGGGAGCGCAGCGTGAGCGCGCCCCCCATGGCCACCGCGAGCTCCCTGGCGATGTGCAGGCCGAGGCCCGCGCCGTTGGTGTGCGTCGTGAACGGGTCCTCCCGCCGGTAGAAGCGGTCGAACACGCGTTCCTGCTCGGACACCGGGATGCCCACACCGTGGTCGCGCACGTGGATCGCCACCCGGCGGCCGACCTCGCGGACCGAGATCTCCACCGGCGCCTCCCCGGGGGCGTACTTCTCGGCGTTGCTGAGCAGGTTGTTCAGGCACTGGACGGCCCGGAAGCGGTCGCACTCCACGAGCAGGGGGGCGTCCGGGAGGTGCAGGACCACCCGGTCGGCCATCGAGGGGAAGTTGGCCGCCGCCTCGCTGACCACCTCGCCGATGTCGGCGACCTCCATGACGATCTGGAGCCTGGCGTGCTCCCGCAGCTGCGAGGCGACCAGGAGCTCGTCCACGAGCCGCGTCAGGTGGTCGGCGCTGTGCGAGATGGCCCGCAGTGCCTCGGCCCGGCGCTCGCGGGAGAGTCCCTCGCCGCGACTGCTGGCCAGCAGGACCGCGTAGCCCTTGATGGGGGTGATCGGGGTCTTCAGCTCGTGGGAGACGTTCGCGATGAAGTCGGACTGGGAACGCTCCACGCGGCGCTCACGGGTCTCGTCGTGCGCGGTCAGGATGCGCACCCAGCCGCCACCCCCGCTGGCCGCGGCGGTCTTCTCGCGGACCCGCACGGTGACCAGCGAGACCTCGACGTCCTCGCCATCGGACCGGTGCAGGTGGACGTGCGCAGGGGCGTCGCCCTCGCCGGCGGCCAGCGCGGCGTCGATCAGCGCCCGGACGATGGGCGGCGCGTCCGCTGGGTCCGGTGGGAGGGCCTCGAGCGGGACGCCGGTCATGTTCGCCATCGTGCGGCTCCACAGGCGCACGCCGCCGGCCTCGTCGATCACGGCGATGCCGTCCGATGTGTTGTCCACGACCGCGGTGAGCTTGGCCGTCTCCTCGGTGAGGGCGTCGAAGGCGGCACCGGCCCGCATCGCGCTGCCCACGGCCGCGACCAGCGCACCGAGCACCGGTGCGTCCGCCTCGTCCAGCGACCAGCCCCGACTGCGCCCGGCGACGCGGCTGGCCCGATAGGCCTCCGTGGAGCCCAGCAGGAGGGCACCGGGGATCGCCGATCCCAGGTCCAGCCGCGTGACGACCCCGGTGCGCCATCCGTCGGGCAGCTCGGCGTCGGACAGGGTGCGGGGGCTGGGCTCGCTCCAGACCGAGGCGACGATCCGCTCGGCGCGGGGATCGGTCTTCCGGTTCGGATCGCCCGGGTCGAGGACGCAGGCCTCTGGCGCGCCGACGATGAGGCGGATCGCCTCGGCCGACTGCGTGAGCACCGCAGTGCCCTGGCCGTGCTGCGCGAGCAGGCCGCCCAGGGTGACCAGCCAGCGGTTCCGCTCCCTTGCCTCGGCATGCTGGGCGGACGCGCCGTAGGCGTACCAGAGCGCCAGTGCCGGAAGGAACGCGAACGGCAGTCCGGCCGGCGCGGCGAACGCGAGGGCCACGGCCATGAAGCCGATGCCGACCGACCCGATCGCCATGAGGGCCGACAGCCACCACTCCTCGTCGAGCACCTCGCGGGTGGAGGCCCCCGTCGTGGCCCCGAGCAACCAGGCGAGGAGGAGCAGGTTCACCGCCGTGAACACGGCCGACGCGGCGACGAGGCTGAGCATGGACCACCAGGAGGTCACCTGCGCCATCCGGGCCTCGAGGCTCGTGCTCGCCTCCTCGCCGCCGACGGCCTCGCCGACGTTCAGCAGCGCCCGGTAGGTGACGATCATCATGGCGCTGGAGACCGCGTAGTTGCCGAGGTTGTACGCCACCTTGACCCATTGGCCGCGCCGGATGACGAACTCCGCGACCAGCATGCCCGTGAGCGTGGTCGCCAGCGCCGTTGCCGGGGCCAGGAGCAGGATCGCGACGGCCAGCGCCACCTCGAAGAAGTTCAGCTCCTCGTAGGTGGCCCCGTGCCGCACCCGGACGTAGGTGAGCTGGCCCCCGGCGGTCAGTGCCACCGCCAGCAGCAGGATCCAGGGCTCGTTGGGCACGGCGGGGGTGACGTCGCGCCACACCGTCATGGCGAGGGCGACGACGATCCCGCTGGCCAGCACCCCGAGGAGGCAGGTGCCCAGCACGACCCGGCGGATCGGGGTGCTGACCTCGGCGGCACTGGTCACGGCGCGGCTCCAACGACGGCCCGGGACGCACCCGGCGTCAGGGCGGGAGGGACGCGGTCAGTCAAGCAGATGTCGGTCGTGGTCTCCACGGTCCGCGCTGGCGCCCTCAGGCCCAGGACCGGGCCTTCTGCGTCCAGGGGGAGTCGCCGGCCACCGGCGTCGAGGCCCATGAGCGCGCCGCCCACGAGCGGGCCCCCCAGGTCGAGGTCGCCCAGCTGCGGGCGGCCCAGCTGCGGGCGGCCCACTCGTCGTCCGCCCAGGATCGGGCGGCCCAGGATCGGGCGGCCCAGGATCGGGCGGCCCAGGATCGGGCGGCCCAGGATCGGGCGGCCCAGCTGCGTGCCAGCCACTCGTCATCGGCCCAGGATCGGGCGGCCCAACTGCGTGCGGGTCCTTGGCCGAGAGTCCCAGCGAGTCGGCGAGCACCGCCACCATCCAGGCGCGCGACGCCCACTGCTTGGTCTGCCAGCGCAGGCCCGCCCACGCCGCTCGGACCGCATCCTTGTCACCGGACTCCCAGGCCGCGGCGAAGGCGGCCCACGCGTCGGCGTCACCCTCGGCCGGGCCCCAGTCCTCGGTCGGCTTCGGGCCACGGTCCGGCGCCACGTCGAGCGGCGCGTCGGCGGCCTGTGCGAGGGCGGCGGCGAGGTCGAGGCCACCGGCACCAGCACCGTCGGCCGCCTCGAGCGCGGCGGAGCGGTACGTCGTGGTCACGAGCAGGGACTTCACCCCGTTGGGGCGCAGGTCGGGGTTGCCCGCGAGCACGGCGGCTGCGGCGCCGGCGACGACCGCGGCCGACATCGAGGTGCCCGAGCCGGGGATGTAGCCGTCCTGCGTCCAGCGGGCGGACTCCGACGCGAGGCTGCCGGGGGCGGCCGCCGAGACGATCGACACGCCTGGGGCCGCCAGGTCCGGCTTGCCCTTCGCGAGCTTCGTGCCCCGGCTGCTGAACGGCGCCACGACGTCGTCGTCG
>JALOLK010000150.1 GCA_025456015.1 Candidatus Nanopelagicales bacterium | reverse complement strand
CGAGAGCGGGAAGTGACCCATGGCGCACAAGAAGGGTGCTTCCAGCACCAGGAACGGTCGTGACTCGAACGCCCAGCGCCTCGGCGTGAAGCGCTTCGGTGGCCAGGTCGTGCAGGCGGGCGAGATCATCGTGCGCCAGCGCGGCACCCACTTCCACCCCGGCGCCAACGTCGGCCGCGGCGGCGACGACACGCTGTTCGCCCTGGCCCCCGGCGCGGTGCAGTTCGGCACCGCGCGTGGCCGTCGTGTCGTGAACGTCGTCGAGGTCCCGGCTGGCTGACGGCCGGGTGATTCGCGCATCGGAGGCGGGCCCGTCGGGCTCGCCTCCTTCGTTTCCCCGCCCTACCCGCGTTCCCGCCCCACCCGTGATCCCCGCCCCCCACCCGCGGAATCTCCGCACCTGATCGGAATCTCCCGGAATTGCGGGAGAGTTGCGCCATCGCGGGAGCGTTGGCGAGGGGGGAGCCGCGGTACGAGAGCACGACACGCAGAGAGGAGGCAACCATGGCGACCTTCGTCGACCAGGTGGTGATCCACGCGACCGCCGGTGACGGCGGCCACGGCTGCGCCTCGGTGCACCGCGAGAAGTTCAAGCCGCTCGGCGGCCCGGACGGCGGCAACGGGGGCCGCGGCGGGGACGTCGTGATCGTCGCCGACGCCGGCACCCCGAGCCTGCTGGACTACCACCACGCCCCGCACCGGCGGGCCACGAGCGGGCAGCCGGGTCAGGGCGGGCACCGCAACGGCGCCAACGGCGCCGACGTCGTGCTGCCGGTCCCGGTGGGCACCGTGGTCAGCCGCGATGGGGCCGTGCTCGCCGACCTTCCCGTCGCCGGCGCCTCCGTCGTGCTCGCCCGGGGCGGTCGGGGCGGGCTGGGCAACGCCGCGCTGGCCTCGTCGCGGCGCAAGGCTCCCGGCTTCGCGCTCCTCGGCGAGCCCGGGGAGCAGGCCAGCGTCACCCTCGAGCTCAAGACCGTGGCCGACATCGGCCTCGTCGGGTTCCCCAGTGCCGGCAAGTCCAGCCTCGTGGCCGCGATGTCCGCGGCCCGGCCCAAGATCGCGGACTACCCGTTCACCACGCTGGTGCCCAACCTCGGCGTCGTCACGGCGGGGGACACCGTGTTCACGGTGGCCGACGTGCCGGGCCTCATCGAGGGGGCCTCCCAGGGCCGCGGCCTGGGCCTGGAGTTCCTGCGCCACGTCGAGCGCTGCGCGGCCCTCGTGCACGTCCTGGACTGCGCGACCCTGGAGCCCAACCGCGACCCGATCTCGGACCTGGACGTCATCGAGGCCGAGCTGGCGCACTACGGCGGCCTGGCCGACCGGCCGCGGCTGGTGGCGCTGAACAAGGTGGACGTGCCCGAGGCCCGCGAGCTGGCCGAGCTCGTCCGCGAGGACCTGGTCGCCCGCGGCTACGACGTGTTCGTCGTCTCCGCGGTCTCGCACGAGGGCCTGCGCGCCCTGTCCTTCGCGATGGCCCGGCTCGTCGCCGCCCAGCGCGCGGCCGCCCCGCCGGCCGAGGCGACCCGGATCGTCCTGCGCCCCGCAGCCGTGGACGACAGCGGGTTCGACGTGGTCCGCGAGGGGGCCGCCTTCCGGGTGCGCGGCGAGCGGCCCGAGCGCTGGATCCGCCAGACCGACTTCTCCAACGACGAGGCCGTGGGCTACCTGGCCGACCGGCTCGCCCGGCTGGGTGTCGAGGACGAGCTGGCGCGGCTCGGCGCGCAGCCCGGCGACGAGGTGCGGATCGGGTCCACCGACGACAGCGTCGTGTTCGACTGGCAGCCCACGGGCCGGGCCGCCGTCGCGGGGCCGCGTGGCCAGGACGGCCGGATCGAGGCACCCCAGGCCCGCCAGCACGGGCGCACCCGCGCCCAGCTCGACGAGGGGGAGGACCCCGAGGCCGGCTGGGAACCGGACCCCGTCGACGAGGCCCCGCACACGCCGCGCCGCCACGGTCCCGTGCGCCCTGGCGCCAGCCCCGGACCGGTCACCCCCGGACCTGGATCCGGGACCCCGGCACCGCACGACGCCGATGCAGGCTCCGGACGGCCAGCCGACGAGGGGGGCCCCGACCCCGACGAGACGGGAGCGGTCCGCTGATGGCCGCCCGCTCGGCCTGGGACGCGATCCGCGACGCGCGCCGCGTGGTCGTCAAGGTGGGCTCCTCCTCGCTGACCCTGCGCGGGGCCTCCCTGCCCGAGGTGGGCGCCCGCGCGCAGGACGCCGCGGTCGAGGGGCCGGATGACGGCTCGGTGCTCGCGGGGGTCTCGGCCGGCATCGACGTGGCCCGGGTCGGCGCCCTCGTCGACGCCCTCACCGCTGCCGGGCACCGCGGCGCCGAGCTCGTGCTGGTGTCCTCGGGCGCCATCGCCACCGGCATCGCCCCGCTGGGCCTGCGCCGCCGGCCCCGCGACCTCGCGTCCGCGCAGGCAGCGGCCAGCGTGGGGCAGGGCATCCTGATGGCGCACTACCACGACGCATTCGGCCGGCACGGCCGCACCGTCGGGCAGGTGCTGCTCACCGCCGACGACCTGGTCCGCCGGGCCCACTACCGCAACGCGCAGCGCACCCTGGAGCGGCTGCTCGAGCTCGCCGTGGTGCCGATCGTGAACGAGAACGACACGGTGGCCACCGCCGAGATCCGGTTCGGCGACAACGACCGGCTCGCGGCGCTGGTCGCCCACCTCGTGCGGGCCGATGCGCTGATCCTGCTCTCCGACGTCGACGGCCTCTACGACGGCCCGCCCCATCGCGGCGGCAGCCGGCTGGTTCGCGAGGTCACCTCGGCCGCCGACCTCGAGCTGGTCGCGATCGGGGGCACCGGGACCGCCGGCGTGGGCCTGGGCGGCATGGCGACCAAGGTGGAGGCCGCGCGGATCGCGACCGAGGCCGGCATCCCCGTCGTGCTCACCTCCGCGGCCAACGC
>JALOLK010000094.1 GCA_025456015.1 Candidatus Nanopelagicales bacterium | reverse complement strand
GCCTCGTACTCGTCGGTGTCCCGGCCCCAGGTCATCGTGCCCAGGCCGACGCGGCTGACCTGCAGGCCGCTGCGCCCGACCGCCCTGAGCTCCACGGGCGAAACGCTAGTGGGTGCGAAGCGGGCCACGGGGCAGGCACTAGAGTCGGCGCGGCGCCGGCCCAGCACGACCATCCGGGGCGGCGCGCCGACGCGGGTCCCCGGTCCGCCGACCTGCCAGCGGCGCCCGAGCGGCGTCCACCCCGTCCCCGCCAGGGAGGAGCTCGCCCGTGCAGCTGGCGGTGCTGGCCGACCACGCCGCCCGGTGGGCCGTCGAGGCGCCCCCGGAGCCGGTCACGTGGGGCCAGGCCGTGATCCTGGGCATCATCCAGGGCCTGACCGAGTTCCTGCCGATCTCCAGCAGCGGCCACCTGCTCATCGCCTCGCAGCTCTTCGGCTGGAGCGACCCGGGCGCGGCGTTCACCGCGGTCACGCAGATCGGCACGGAGACCGCGGTGGTCATCTACTTCTGGTCCGACATCTGGCGGATCGCACGCGCCTGGGTGGGCCAGTTCCGCCACCCCGAGACGCGCGGGGACACCGACGTGCGGATGGGCTGGCTGGTCATCCTGGGCTCGCTGCCGATCGTCGTGCTGGGCCTGCTCTTCGACGACCAGATCGAGACGGTGGCGCGCAACCTGTACCTGGTGTCGTTCACCCTCATCGGCTTCGGGATCGTCCTGGGCATCGCCGACCGGACCGCGCGCGCCACGAAGACCCTGGACCAGCTCACGTGGCGCGACGGGCTGATCTACGGCGCCTGCCAGGCGCTCGCGCTCATCCCCGGGGTCTCCCGCTCCGGGGCGACCATCTCCGGCGGCCTGTTCATGGGCTACACGCGCGAGGCCGCCACCCGGTACGCGTTCCTGCTGGCCATCCCGGCCGTCATGGGCGCGGGGTTCTACCAGGCCCTCGACATCGGCCAGGACCCCACCGTCGCCTGGGGGCCGACGATCCTGGCCACGGCGATCGCCTTCACCGTCGGCCTGGCCGTCATCGCGTGGCTGCTGCGCTACGTGGCCACGCGGTCCTACATGCCGTTCGTCATCTACCGGATCGCGCTGGGCACCCTGCTGCTCGTCCTGCTCGCCACCGGCGTGCTCGAGAGCGCCTGACCCGCCGCCCGAGGCGCTACAGCCAGCCGGAGCGCTTGAACGCGCGGAAGATGAGGAACACGCCGCCACCCATGAGCAGCAGGGCGAACGGGTAGCCCCACACCTGGTCGAGCTCGGGCATCAGGCGGAAGTTCATGCCGTAGATGCCGGCCACCGCCGTGGGCCAGGCGAGCATGGCGGCGTAGGCCGCGATCTTGCGCATGTCCTGGTTCTGCTGCAGGGACTGGCGGGCGTTCGAGGCCTGCAGCATCGACATGAGCAGGGTCTCGTGGGCGTCCACGGTGTCGTGGGCGCGCAGCAGGTGGTCGCCCACGTCGTGGAAGTGCCCGTGCAGCGGCTCGGGCAGCCCGGGCAGGGTGCCCCGGACCAGCTCGTGGGCCACCGGCACCAGCGGGGCGACCGCCCGGCGCAGCTCGAGGTTCTCGCGCTTGAGCAGGTAGATCCGCTCGGAGTCGTCGGTGACCGCGGCCGAGAAGACCTGCTCCTCGAGGCCGTCGATGTCGTGGCCGATCTCGTCGGTGGCCGCCAGGTAGTCGTCCACGATCGCGTCGATGATCGCGTGCACGGCTGCCATCGGTCCCAGGGCGAGGAACTCGGGGCGCTGGGTCACCGCCGCCCGCACGCGGGCCAGCGCCCCGATCGGCCCGAGCCGCACGGTCACGACGAAGGAGGGCCCCACCAGCAGCGAGATCTGGCCGGTGTCGATCGAGGAGGTCGGCTCGTCGTAGCTGACGATCTTGAACACGATGAGCGCGGAGCGCCCGTCGGGGGCGATCTCGGCCTTCGCCCGCTGGCGCGGGTTCAGCGCGTCGTCGATCCACAGCTGGGGGATGCCGAGCACCTCGCCGAGCGACTCGAGCTCGCGCCGGCTGGGCCCGGCCACGGCGACCCAGAGGAAGTCCGAGGGGTCCGAGCTGGCCCGGCCGTGCATGGCCCGCACGAGCGCGACGGCATCCGGGGTGAGGGTGTCGAAGGCCTTGATCAGCGTCGACTGCGCCACGTCCACCTCGCGGCCCTGGCAGTACCGGCCCATCCCGACGATCACGCCGGACATGATCCCACCCGGTCGCGGCCGTTCGCCGCGCCCTACGCTGCGGCGCGTGACGATCGTGCTGCTCGTGCGCCACGGCCGGACGGCCGCCAACGCCAGGGGCGTGCTGGCCGGTCGGGCGCCCGGCGTCGTGCTCGACGGCGTGGGGAGGCGCCAGGCCCGCGGCCTGGTCGGCCGGCTGCGCGGCGTGCCGCTCACGGCGGTGGTGCGCTCCCCGCTGGAGCGCTGCGAGCAGACCGCCGCGCTGCTGCTCGAGGGCCGCCCCGAGGTGCCGGTCCACGTTGAGCCGCGCCTCGTCGAGTGCGACTACGGCGCCTGGTCGGGCCGCCCCCTGGCCGAGCTCGTGCGCGAGCCGCTGTGGCCCACGATCCAGTCGCAGCCGTCGATCGTGCAGTTCCCGGACGGGGAGTCGATGCTGGCCATGGCCCAGCGCTCCGTCGCGGCCGTCACCGAGTGGGCGGCGCGCCACCCCGACGGGGTCCTGGCGATGGTGTCCCACGGTGACGTCATCAAGGCGATCGTCTCCGACGCCCTCGGCCAGCCGTTCGACGCCTTCCAGCGGATCGCGATCAGCCCCGCGTCGATCAGCGTCATCGCCCACCCGCCCGACCAGCGGCCCATGGTGCTGGGGGTCAACCTCACGGCCGGGCGCATCCGGGTGCCAGCTGCCCCGACCCCGACGGTGGGGGGAGGGGCCGGCTGACGTACGCAGCAGGGACGGCGTGTGGGTTCGGGGATGCCTGACTAGGCTTCCGGGCATGCCACGCGAGATCCACCTGCACGACCCGGTGGAGCGCTTCGTCGTGGGCACCGTGGGGATGCCGGGGGACCGTACCTTCTTCGTGCAGGCGCGCACCGGGGCCCGGATCACCAGCGTCGTGGTCGAGAAGGCCCAGGTCGCCACGCTGGCCGAGCGCCTCACCGAGGTGCTCAGCGACGTGGGGGAGCGGTTCTCCGTGGAGATCCCCGCTGCCGGGCCGCTGGACCTCGATCCGCTCGAGGTGCCGCTGGCCGAGGAGTTCCGGGTCGGCGCGATCGCGTTCGGGTGGGATCCCATGGCCGAGCAGATGCTCTTCGAGCTGCACGCCAGCAGCGGCGACGGCGACGTCGACCCCACCGACCTCGCCGACGACGACGAGGGCCCCCCGATGCTGCGGGTGCGCGCCACGCTGCGCCAGACCGTGGCCTTCGTCGAGCGCGCGCGGAAGGTCGTGGCCGCCGGCCGGCCGCCGTGCCCGTTCTGCCAGCAGCCGCTGGAGCCGCGCGGGCACATCTGCCCCCGCGCCAACGGCTACCGCCGGTGATCGAGCTGGCCCGGGCGCTGGCCCACGGCGAGCTCGAGGTGGTGGGCCGGCTGCCCGACGCCTCCAACGTGGCGCTGCTGTGCGAGGTCCTCGTTGCCGGCGAGCGGCGGCGCTGCATCTACAAGCCGACGGCGGGGGAGCGGCCCCTGTGGGACTTCCCGGGCGCGGTGCTCGCCGGCCGCGAGGTGCTGGCCGCGGAGGTCGCCCGGTGCTTCGGGTGGTCGCTGGTGCCGGAGACGGTCTGGCGTGACGACGGACCGGCGGGCTCGGGGATGTGCCAGGAGTGGGTCGCGCAGGAGGGCGACGGGCCGGTCGGGGTGTTCCCCGTGGGCGACGTGCCCGACGGGTGGCGCGAGGTGGCCGAGGGGTCCGGACGGGGCGGCCGCCCGGTGGTCCTGGCGCACGCCGACGAGGCCGACCTGCAGCGGATGGTGGCCCTCGACCTGGTCCTGAACAACGGCGACCGCAAGGGTGGGCACGTCCTGCGCCGAGCCGATGGCCGGGTCGTCGGGGTGGACCACGGCGTGAGCTTCCACACCGAGCTCAAGCTGCGCACCGTGCTGTGGGGCTGGGCGGGCGAGCCGATGCCGGACTGGCTGCTCGCCGAGCTGCGGGCCGGCGTCGACGCGGTGCACGAGGCGCTGCCCACCGGACCGGCCGGCCTGTCCGCCGCCGAGGTGCGCGCTGCCCGACGGCGGCTCGAGGGGCTCGTGCGATCACGGCGCTTCCCGCTGCCCGGCGGCCAGTGGCCGAGCCTGCCCTGGCCCCCGATGTAGCCCCGTGCACCTCGGCACGGCCCGGTGTGCCGGCGCTCCCATCAGGTGCGCACCACCACGTCGGCTGCCGCACGGGTCCCGTCGGCGGCGAAGTGGGCCGCCTCCGCGGCCTGCCACGCCACCCAGTGCGCCTGCAGCGCCGCACCGTCGCGGGCCAGGCCGCGCGCGAGCCGGACGCCCTCGTCGGCCTCGACCCAGACGACCAGGGCTGCACGCTCCCGCACGCCAGCCGCGGCACTGCCGCACCCCTCGAGCACGACGAGGGGGGTGGCCGGCACCTCGACCCATCCCCCGAAGCGTCCCGCGGCCCAGTCGTAGCGCGGGTGCCGGCCGGCGTCCCCGCGGGCCCACGGGTCCAGCAGCCAGTCCCGCAGGCGTGCTGTGAGGGGCTCGCCCAGCGGCTGCGACCACCCCTCGTAGCAGTCGTCGAGGTGCACCACGGGGGCGCCGCCGGCCGCGGCAGCGAGCGCCTCGGCCAGGGTGGTCTTCCCCGAGCCGGCCGGACCGTCGACGCAGAGCACCCGGACCGCGCCGCATCGCGCAGGGGCCGCACGCGCCCGGGCGACGAGGTCGTCCGGCGCGGCCGCTCGGTGGCTGACTGCGGGCACGGACCCATCATCGCGCGGGTGCCGGTGCGGCTGGCGCATGATGGGCGCCGCGCCGCCCACGCGGGGCAGCGCCGACACCGACACGCAGCAGCAGGGGGTGGGTGGATGGACGCCAGCGAGGCCCTGGGCACGCTGTGGGCCGAGGCCGGCTCGGTCGCCGTGCTCACCGGAGCCGGCATCTCGACCGACTCCGGGATCGCGGACTTCCGGGGGCCCAACGGGTTGTGGACCCGCAACCCAGCGGCCCAGGCGATGTTCGACATCAGGGCCTACCTGCGCGACCCGGAGGTGCGCCGTGCCGCGTGGGCCAACCGTCGCGCGAACCCGGCGTGGACGGCGCAGCCCAACGCCGGCCACCTCGCCCTGGCCGCACTGCAGCGCGCCGGTCGGGTGGACGCCCTCATGACCCAGAACATCGACGGCCTGCACCAGCGCGCGGGCGCCGCCGACGTGCTCGAGCTGCACGGCACCATGTGGGAGGTCCTGTGCCTTGACTGCGATCGGCGCTGGCCCACGCCGGAGATCCTCGCCCGCGACGAGGACGACCCTGCGTGCACGGCCTGTGGCGGCATCCTGAAGACGGCGACGATCTCGTTCGGCCAGGCGCTGGACCGCGCGGTGCTCGAGGCCGCCGTGCAGGCGACGCAGCGCGCCGACCTGCTCGTGGCCGTCGGCACGTCGCTGCAGGTCAACCCGGTGGCCGGCCTGGCCGGCCTGGCCGACCGGCTCGCCATCGTGAACGCCGAGGAGACCCCGTACGACGACGACGCCGAGCTCGTCGTCCGCGGCTCGATCTCGCAGGTGCTCACGGCAGTCGCCGACGCCGTCGGCTGAACGGAAGGTGGTCGTCGATGGATGCAGCAGCCGTGGATGCCGGGACGGTCGGCAGCGCCGAGGTCCTCGACACCGCCCGCGGCCGGTTCGCCGCCCTGGTCGCCGGCCCGCCCGACGGCCCCGTGGTGCTGCTGCTGCACGGATTCCCGGAGCTCAACATCTCCTGGCGGCACCAGATCCCGGTGCTGGCCGAGGCCGGCTACCGCGTGGTCGCGCCGAACCAGCGCGGCTACGCCGGCTCCGTGCGCGACGGGTCGTACGCGACCGCCGACCTGGCTGCCGACGTCGTCGCGATGCTCGACACGCTGGGCGCCGAGCGCGCCGTCGTCGTCGGGCATGACTGGGGTGGTGGCGCCGCCTGGACCGTCGCGCACCTGTTCGGCGAGCGCGTGCAGGCCCTCGTGGCGATGAACTGCCCACCCCCGGAGGTGCTCGCGCGCCACCTCACCCGCGACCCACGGCAGCTGGCCCGCTCCTGGTACATCGTCTTCTTCCAGCTGCCGTACCTGCCCGAGCGCTTCGTCGTGGCGAAGATGCCGGGCACCCTCGTCGGGGGCTCGTACAACCGCGCGGCGTGGAACCGGGCCACGCTGGCCCCCTACGCCGAGGCGTTCGCCACCCCAGCAGACGCCCACGGGCCCGTCTCCTGGTACCGCGGAGCGTTCCGGGGCGCCGTGCGCAGTGCCCTGCGTGGTCGGCGACTGCCCCCGATCGAGGCACCGGTCCTCATCGTCTGGGGGGTGCAGGACCGGTTCCTGGGGCAGGACCTGGTCACCCCGGAGGCCCTGCGCGGCACGCTTGCGTTCGGCAACGCGGCTGACGTCGTGCTGATCGAGGAGGCCGGGCACTTCGTGCAGAACGAGGCGCCCGACGAGGTGAACCGCGCGCTGCTCGACTGGCTGGCGCAGCACGTCCCGAGCACGCCCTGAGCGGGCCGCGCGCGACGGCGCCGCGTCAGGCCGGCTCGAGCAGGCCCTTGGCCTGCACGACGTTCAGGGCCAGCGTGCGGTACCCCACCGCGTCGAAGAGCACCGTCACGGTCTGCGCCGCGAGGTCCATGACGACGCCGGCGCCCCACCGCGGGTGGCTCACGCGGCCGGCCACGGCCAGCGGCCCGGCGGCGGCGACCGCGGGCACCTCGGTGGCACCGGCTCGGCAGGTGTCGCAGGACCCGCACGGGGTCTGCAGGCGCTCGCCCATCGCCCCGAGCAGGAACTGCCGGCGGCAGCGCCCCGTGCTCACGTAGTCGCGCATGAGCGCGATCCGGGAGCGCACCACCTGCTGGTGGCGCTCGGCCTGCTCGCGGCCCGCCCGGCCGGCCGCGTCCGGGTCGAGGCCGAGGCCGTGGGGCCGCCCGCGGGCGTCCCGACGCACCGCCCCCACCTGCTCGAGCAGCAGCAGGGCCCGGCCCAGCGACTGGCGGCCCAGTCCGGTGGCCACGAGCAGCTCGGCGCGGCTGGCACCCGGGTGCTCGCCCACGGCCCGGGCGACCATGGCGATCCGGTCCTCGCCCGGCAGCCCGCCGGAGAGGAACCGCCGCAGGGCGAGGTCGGCCGGATGGTGCAGCAGCAGGGCCCAGGCGGGCTCGCCGTCGCGCCCGGCGCGGCCGAGCTCCTGGAGGTAGGCGTCGGGGGAGTCCGGGGTCGTGGCGTGCAGCACGAAGCGGATGTCGGGCTTGTCGATGCCCATCCCGAACGCGCTGGTCGCCACGACCACGTCGAGCTCCCCGCCCAGGAACGCCTCGTGGACCGCCCGCCGCCGGGCGCCCGCCAGCCCCGCGTGGTACCCCGCCACACGCGTGCCCCTGGGGCCGGTGTCGCCGCCGAGCGCGTCGGCCAGCTCCCGGGCCTCCCGGCGGGTGCCGACGTAGACGATGCCGGGGTGGGGCAGGGCGAACACGTGTTCGATGACCGCCAGGCGGCGGGCCTCGGCATCGGCGAACGCGCGCACGTCGAGCTCGATGTTGGGCCGGTCCAGGCCCTGCACGATCACGAGGGGGTCGCGCAGGCCCAGGGCGGCGACGATGTCGTCGCGGACCGGGGGAGCGGCGGTCGCGGTGAGCGCGGCGACGGGCGGGTGGCCCAGTGCCTCGATGGCGCGGCCGAGCTGGCGGTAGTCCGGGCGGAAGTCGTGCCCCCAGGCCGACACGCAGTGGGCCTCGTCCACGGCGATGAGGGAGGGCCGGCCCGCCCGCAGGGTGCGCAGCACCTCGGGGTCGGCCAGCTGCTCGGGGGTCACGAAGACGAACTCCGCGTCGGCGCGGCGCGCGGCGTGCAGGGCAGCCGCCCGCTCGGCAGTCGGGACCGCGGCGTTCACCTGCACCGCGCCGTCGCCGACCCGCTCGACCGCGGCGTGCTGGTCGTGCTGTAGCGCGACCAGCGGGGACACCACGATGGTCGGCCCTCGGCGCAGCAGGCCGGGCACCTGGTAGATCGCGGACTTGCCGGCCCCGGTGGGCAGCACCGCCAGCACGTCCCGGCCGGCCACGAGCGCCTCCATGGCCTCCTGCTGGCCGGGCCGCAGCTGCTCCCAGCCGAACACGTCGCGGGCGGTGCGGGCGACCTCGCTGTCCTCGGGCACCCGGGCACCTACCCGAGGCGTGCGCGGCCAGTCGTCCTGTGGTTATCGCCCGAAGGGGGCCGGGTAGTGCCGTGAGCACCAGCACCGCATGGGAGGGATCGCCATGACCACACCCACGTCCCCCAGCACGCAGCACCGCCTCGATGAGGGCCGGGCACGCCTCGTCCAGGGCCTGGCCGCCGCGGTCGGCGCGCTGTTCCTCATCATCGGCATCGCGGGGTTCTTCGTCACCGGGTTCGACGACTTCGCCGAGCACACCGACGAGACCCTGCTGGGCTTCGGCGTGAACCCGCTGCACAACCTCGTGCACATCCTGATCGGCCTGGCCGGCCTCGTGCTGGCCCGCACGCTGTCCGAGGCGCGGGCGTTCGGCTGGCTGCTCGTGGTCGGCTACGGCGCCACGCTGGTCTACGGCCTCATCGTCGCCGACGACACCGAGGACAACCTGCTCAACCTCAACCAGGCCGACAACTGGCTGCACCTGGCCGCCGTGATCGCGGGCCTGGTGATCGCGCGTCAGGAGGCCGAGGGCGCCGGCTCCGGCAGCACGAACTGGAGCCGATAGGCATCGCCCTGCGCGCAGGTGAGGTCGGGTTCGCTCGCGGGATCGGCCAGGAACGCCGCAGCGATGTCGCCCGGGCAGAACGCGGGGTCCTTGGCCGCGGCCACGTGGCCCTGGTTGTCCCACTCCACCACCGTCGACCGGCTCAGCCCCGTGGCCACCTCGCGGCCCCAGCCGACCGGTGTCTCGTTGTCCAGCGGGCCCAGGTAGAGCAGGGCCGGGATGTCGCTGGCGACCGGCTCGGTGACGCGCTCGTCCAGCGCCGTGGGGTACGACAGGCAGGTCAGCAGCGTCTGCTGGTTGGCCTCCACGGGGAAGGCGACCAGCTGTGGGTAGGGGGTCTGGGCGACGTCCGCCTCGGCAACCTCGATCGAGGTGAAGGCCAGCTCATCGGAGCAGTTGACCGCGTTCTGCATCCCGGTCGAGTAGGCGCGCTGGTCGGGCTGGGTGCCCAGCACCATCGACACGTCCTGGATGCCCCACATCGTCGCGCGGACGTCGTTGCGGGTCATCTGCCCGGCGATCGCGTTCGCGGCCGTGGCCGCCTCGGGGGAGAGGTTGCCGTCGGCGTAGGCGACGAGCTCCTCGGCGCTGGTCCCGATGTTGGGCACGGCGGCCAGGCGCAGCAGCGCCTCCATGAGGTCGGCCTGGTCCTCGCCCTTGGCCACGCGCACCGCGAGGTCACCCAGCGCCACGGTCAACCACTGGCCGTCGAGGGTGGCCTGCTGCTGGGCCGCGGCGTTCTGCGCGATGCTCAGCAGGGTCACGAAGGGCACCTCGAACAGGGGCTGGTCGAACGCGAGCGGGAGCTTGCCGCCACCCCCAGTGGGGTCGGTGGTCTGCGGGGTCTGCCCACCGGTGTCCGCCTCGGTGGCGGCCAGCTTGGTGGTGCGGAAGTAGTCGGTGTCACCCTGCTCGGCTGCCAGGATCATCCGGGGGACCTGGGCGGCGAACCCCCCGCCCTGCGCGATGTTGTTGATCACGGCGAGGTTCCGGAAGAACTCGGCGTCGACCTGCGTGAGCACCGGCGGGAAGGCGACGCCCAGGGCGGGCAGGACGACCAGCGGCGGGTCGAACACCAGCGGCTGGTCCTCGAGCTGCTCCAGCAGGGCGCCGAAGCGGTCGGCGAGGTCCGGGTACGCCTCGTTGCAGGCGGCATTGGCGGCGCACTGGGCGAAGATCTCGACGTAGGGCGCCACGGCCTTCGTGCTGCTCAGCATGCTGTTCGGGATCGACGGGCCCGTCACCCCGTCCAGGATCACGGCACGGACACCCTCGGGGTCGCCGCGCATGGCCTCCTGCGCCAGCCGCGTGCCGTAGCTCGTGCCGTAGAGGCTGTAGCCG
>JALOLK010000018.1 GCA_025456015.1 Candidatus Nanopelagicales bacterium | reverse complement strand
CACCCCGGAGGCGTCGACGGCCTCGTACCGGAAGTCCGGCAGCACGCACGTCAGCGAGGTGGCCGTGGCCCCGAGCTCCTCGGCCAGCCGGCGCTCGATCGCGTCCGTCATGGCCTCCCCGGGCAGCGGATGGCCGCAGCACGCGTTGGTCCACACCCCCGGCCACGTGCGCTTCGCCAGTGCCCGGCGGGTCATGAG
Source organism: Candidatus Nanopelagicales bacterium (assembly GCA_025456015.1). Classification (GTDB taxonomy): domain Bacteria; phylum Actinomycetota; class Actinomycetes; order S36-B12; family CAIYMF01; genus Prado023. Next base: position 41,070 of record JALOLK010000018.1, on the reverse strand, counting down.
CACCCGGCCCTCCTGGTCGAACACGTAGCAGGAGAAGGCCAGGTGCAGGGGGGTGTCGGTGCCGTGCACCGTGGCGCGCGGGGCGGTCCCGGACGGGGTGCCGTCCGCGTCGAGCAGCACGACGAGGTCCTCAGTGAGCGTTCGCACGGGTCCATGGTGGGGTGCGGCGGGCCACCTCGCCCGTCCAACCGTCACCCGGCCCGTCACGTGTCGGCAGTGGGAGCCGGGTCCTACAGTGCGCGCATGCGGGCAGTGGTGATCGGCAGTGGCTTCGGCGGGCTGGCGGCAGCCATCCGGCTGGCTGCCGCCGGGCACGCGGTGACCGTGCTCGAGAAGGGGCCGCAGGTGGGCGGCCGGGCGGCCCAGCACGTGGTGGACGGATTCCGCTTCGATGCAGGGCCGACCGTGCTCACCGCCCCCTTCATGTTCGAGGAGCTCTTCGCCCTGGCCGGCGAGCGCCTCGCCGACCACGTCGAGCTGGTCGCCCTCGACCCGTTCTACCGCTGCTTCGGCGCCGACGGCCAGGTCCTGGACTACCGCGCCGGGCACGCCGAGATGCGTGCCGCCGTCGCCGCGGTGCATCCCGCGGATGCGCCCGGCTACGACCGCCTGGCCGCCCGGATCAGCGGCATCTTCGACGCCTTCTACCCCTACACCGAGCGGCCGATGATGCAGCCCCAGGTGATGCTGGCGATGCTGCCCTACCTGCTGCAGCACCGGGCCATGCTCGATGTCCAGCGACTCGTCGACGGCTGCATCCGCGACCCGTTCCTGCGCCAGGCCCTGTCGTTCCACCCGCTGCTCATCGGCGGCAGCCCGACCCGCACCCCAGCGCTCTACGGGCTCATCGTGGAGTTCGAGCGTCGCTGGGGGGTGCACGCCGCGATGGGCGGCACCGGCGCCCTGGTCCGGGCCCTCGCGGGGCTGCTCGAGCGCCTCGGGGGCACGATCCGCACGGGCGTCGAGGTGGAGCGCGTCGTGGTGCGCGGGGGACGGGCGACCGGCGTGCGCTTCCTCGACGGCACGACCGAGCAGGCCGACCTCGTGGTCTCCAACGCCGACCCGGGCTCCACCTACGGCACGCTGCTGGCTGACGAGCCGAGGGCCGCCCCGGCCCGCGCCCGGCTGCGCAGGGCCAGCCCCAGCATGTCGCTGCACGTGCTGCACCTCGGGTTGGACCGGACCTGGCCGGCATCGCCGCTGCTGCACCACAACCTGTGGTTCCCGCGCCACCAGGGCCCGGAGCTGCGCCGGATCTTCGGATCGGCGCTGCCGGGGGCGCCGCGTGCCCCGCGCGGTGCCACGCAGCTGCCCGCGGACCCGTTCCTCTACGTCCACGTGCCCACCCGCACGGACCCGACGATGGCCCCGCCGGGCGGCACCACCCTCTACGCGCTGGTCGCCGCCCCCGCCCATCGGGCCCGGGCGGAGCATCCCGTCGAGGAGGCCGCAACCGTGCGGCGCTGGGTGCTCGCCCAGCTCGAGGCCCGCGGGCTGCCAGGCGTCAGCGGGCACGTCGTCGCCGAGCATGCCGTGGGGCCCGAGCACTTCCGCGATGCGCTCAACACCCCGTACGGGGCGGCGTTCTCCCTGCAGCCGACCCTGCTGCAGTCCGGCTGGTTCCGGCCGCACAACCGCTCCCGTGCCGTGCCCAACCTCTACCTCGTCGGGGCGGGCACCCACCCGGGGGCAGGGATCCCGGCCGTGCTGGCCTCCGGGAAGATCGCCGCGGGCCTGGTCGCCGCCACGCCCGTTCCGGCGGGGGCCGCGGTCCGGCCATGACCACCCCCGCCTACGCCAGGCACGGCTTCGGCACGTCCCCCGAGGTGGCCCTCGACGACGTGCCGGTGACGGGCCGGCTGCCGGAGTGGCTCGCCGGGTCGCTGCTGCGCAACGGCCCGGGCACGTTCCAGGTGGGGGATCGCCGGTACCGGCACTGGTTCGACGGCCTGGCGATGCTGCACCGCTTCTCGATCCTCGACGGCCGGGTCTCCTACGCCAACCGCTTCCTGGAGACCCGCGCGTACGCCGCGGCGCGGGACGAGGGCCGGATCGCCTACCCGGAGTTCGCCACCGACCCGTGCCGTTCGCTGTTCGCCAGGGCCATGGCGGTGTTCGACCCCCAGGTGACCGACAGCGCCAAGGTGGCGATCGCCCGCGTCGCCGAGCGCTACCTGGCGCTCGCCGAGACACCGATCCAGGTGCAGTTCGACCCCCAGACGCTGCACAGCGTGGGCGTGGTGGGCTGGGACCGCTCGACCTTCGGCAGGATGACGACGGTGCACCCGCACCTCGACGCCAGCCGGCACGAGGCCATCAACCTCGTGACCCGCTACGGAGCGGCCAGCCAGTACGTGTTCCGGCGGCTGGACACCCGCGATCCCGGGGCGGTGCGCGGTGCCGACCTGGCCACCCGGCGCGTGCGCCGGCCGGCCTACCTGCACTCCTTCGGGATGTCGGCGCGCCACCTGGTGCTCGCCGAGTTCCCGCTCGTGGTCGATCCCATGGCGCTGCTGCTCTGGCTGCGGCCCTACATCGAGAACTTCCGCTGGGAGCCGGGGCGCGGCACCCGCTTCCACGTGTTCGACCGCGCCAGCGGGGCACACGTGCGCACGGTCGCCACGGATGCCTGCTTCGCCTTCCACCACGTGAACGCGTTCGAGGCCGGCGGTGAGCTCGTGGTCGACCTCGTGGGGTACGACGATGCTGCGGTCATCGAGTCGTTCTACCTGCACCGGCTGGAGGAGCCCGACGTGCGCATCCCCCCGGGCACCCTGCGCCGCTTCCGGGTGCCGCTGGCCTCCGGGCCGGTCCGGCAGGAGCGGCTCAGCGACACGGCGATCGAGCTGCCGAGCCTGGACTACGCCCGGATGAACACCAGCCACGAGCACCGTCACGTCTACGGGGTGGGCCTGCGCGGCGAGCGCGGCTTCTACGACCAGCTCGTGAAGGTGGACCTGCGCTCGGGGGCGAGCACCACCTGGTGGGCGCCGGGCTGCTACCCGGGCGAGGGGGTCTTCGTGGGGCGGCCGGGCCGGGTGGCCGAGGACGACGGCGTCGTGCTCTCGGTGGTGCTCGACGCCGCGCGGGGGACCTCGTTCCTGCTCGTGCTGGATGCGGCCACCCTGGCCGAGATCGCCCGCGCCGAGCTGCCGCATCCGGTCCTGCTGGGCTACCACGGGCAGTTCTACGACGACCTGCCCGGGCCGGGCTAGCCGTCGCCGCGTCGGCGCCACCGGAAGAACCCCCAGGCGAGCAGTGCGCTGAGCAGGGTCCACACGAGCAGCACCATCGCCACGCGGGCCATCTCGAACGAGCCGGTCACCTCCAGCGCCGCGGCGCTGTCGGGCAGGAAGACGTAGCGCATCCCCTGGGTGAGCCACTTGAGGGGGAACAGCGCGGCGAGCTGCTGCATCCACGAGGGCAGCTGGTCGTAGGCGAAGAAGACCCCCGAGGTGAACTGCAGCACCAGGATGATGGGGGTGACCACCGCCGAGGCGCCCTTGCCCGACTTCGGCACCGACGAGAAGGCCAGGCCCAGCAGGGTCCAGGTGGTCAGGCCCAGGATGCTCAGCCACGCCAGGGCGGCCCACTGCTCGGCGGTGCTGGGCACCTCGACCTCGAACAGCAGCACGCCGATCGCGATGAGCAGGGCCAGCTGCAGGACGTAGACGACGCAGACCTGGCCGACCTTGCCCAGGAAGTACGCCGCCTTCGGCATGGGGGTGCCCTCGAGGCGCTTGAGGGTGCCCTCGTCGCGCTCCTGCGGGATCCCGATCGCCAGGTTCTGGAAGCTCGTGTAGACGATGCCCGAGGCGATCATCCCGGCCACGAAGTACTGGGCGAACGTGATGCCCGTCGGGCCCAGCTCCTGGTCGCCGAAGACCGATCCGAAGACGAGCATGAGGATCATCGGCAGGGCCAGGGTGAACACGAACGCCTCGCGGTCGCGCAGCAGCTGCTTGAGCTCGATGCCGATGCGCGACCACCCGATCGACAGCGTGCCCGGCTCGCGGCTCATGGCTGGGCCTGCCCGGGGCCGTCGTCGACCAGGTCCAGGTACATGTCCTCCAGGGTGGGCCGGGTGACCGTCAGGTTGGGCACCTCCCCGCCCATGCGGGCGGCCAGCTCGGCGACCAGGGCGGTCGGGGTCTCGGTCTCGACCGACCGGGGCGCCCCGTCCTCGGTCCAGGCCACCCTGGTGGTGCCGGTGTGGCGACCCCCGAGCGCGTGGGGCGGGTCGAAGGCCACGAGCCGGCCCCGGTTGATCACCCCGACCATGTCCGCCAGCGCCTCGGCCTCCTCGAGGTAGTGCGTGGTGAGCAGGATCGTGGCGCCCTCGGCGCGCAGCGACGCGATGAGCGACCAGAACTCCCGGCGTGCCTCCGGGTCGAACCCGGTGGTCGGCTCGTCGAGGAACAGCAGCTCGGGGCGGCCGATGATGCCCAGGCCCACGTCGAGGCGCCGACGCTGCCCACCGGAGAGGGTGCGGCCGCGCGCGTCGGCCTTCGCGGTGAGGCCGACCCGGTCGAGGACCTCGTCGACGGGGCGCGGGTCGGGGTAGTAGCCGGCGAAGTGGGCCAGGCTCTCCCGGACGGTGAGCTCGGCGAGGTCGCCCACCTGCTGCAGCACGATCCCGATCCGGGTGCGCCAGCGACGGTCAGCCCGACCCGGGTCAACGCCCAGGACGGTGACGTCGCCGGCGTCGCGCTGGCGGTAGCCCTCGAGGATCTCGGTCGTGGTCGTCTTGCCGGCGCCGTTGGGCCCGAGCAGGGCCACGCACTGGCCGCGCTGGACCTCGAGATCGATCCCGTCGACGGCCCGCAGGGAGCCGTAGGCCTTCACCAGGCCGCGCACCTGGATCGCCGGCTGCCCGCTCACGGTGGGGAGTCTGGCAGAGGCGATCACGGGGCGGCGACGCGGTCCGATCGGCGGCAGGCGCAGCGAAGCTCGGCTCAGCCCGGCCGCTCGCTGGGGTCGGGGACGGCGGCGACGGGCTGGCCCGCGTGGCTGCCCTCGGCGGACAGCACCGCGAATCGTGCGAAGAGCTCCTCGCTGTACCAGTCGCGCTGGCGGGTCTGCGCCATGACGGCCCGGTGCGGCCCACGCTGGTAGGCGAAGGCACGTAGCGCCCGGTTGCCCGTCCAGGTGGAGAAGGTGCCCTGCAGGCCCAGCGGCGCCTCGCCGATGCCCAGGGCGAAGGTCATCCCGCCCCCGTCGCGCACGTCGAGGGCGACCGGGGGGACCGCGGCCCAGAACGCGGGCCACTGGCTGGGCCGGATGCGCCCCCGGGTGATCGCGGCCACGGGACCGTCCCAGCGGACCGGCACCGGGTCGCCGAACGGGGCGCGACCGGCCCAGCGGCCGGTGCTGGTCATGGGGCGCAGCAGCCAGGTGGCGGACTCCTCGGCGATGTCGGCCCAGGCCGCGGCGATCGGGGAGTCGGCGAACCGCTGGGGACCGTCGACGTCGGACCAGCACAGCAGCATGGCCCAGTGCCGCGCATCGGCGTCGCGGGGGGTGAAGGTGCGCGCCGCCCCGGTGCCGAGCAGCTTGGCGAAGGTGACGCCGGGCAGGGCCCGGGCGGGCCGGCGGTGCCGCGCCATGTGGGCCACGGCGGTGGGGACGTGGCGGGGGGCGACCCCCCAGACGTGCAGGCTGACGACGGCGGGGGTGTCGTCGGGGCCGGCGGTGGGGGACATGTCCCCAGTATCCGCAGTGCCCGGGGTTGACGTTGTCGGTCCCCCGGCGTAGCGTGAGCATCGTTCGAACAGGCGTTCGAACAGCGTGGGTGCCGAACCCGACCTCGGCCCCACGGCAGGTGGGGAGCGTGCCTGCACCGGACGAGGGAAGCGTCCCGGTGCGGGCACGCCTCCCGACCCGGCCGCCTTCCCCGGCCCGACCAGTTGTCCGTCACGTCCGGGTGGAGCACCGATGAGCCGTACCTACACCGACCCCATCGAGGTCCGACGCGCGCCCCGCGCCGCCGAGGCCGGTCCGCTGGCTGCCGAGGAGCCACCTGCCCAGTTCCTCTGGCGGGGCCGGCTCTACGTCGTGCGGGCCGTGGTCGCCCACTGGATCGAGTCCGCCACCTGGTGGGGCGGGTCGCGGCGCGCCCTCGAGGGCGGCATCCCGGCCCACGAGCACGAGGTCTGGCGGGTGGAGGCGCAGGCCGGCCGCTCGTCCGGCACCGGGGTCTACGACCTGCGCCGCGACCTCGCCGCCGACCGCTGGGTGCTCGCCCGTGCCCTGGACTGAGCCCGACCAGCCCGACCAGCCCGACCAGCCCGACCAGCCCGACCAGCACCGCCGAGGAGAGGAGCTCCCATGACCGCTGCCCCGATCAGCCCCCCGATCCCTGCCCAGGCCCGCGACCTGCTGGGCGCGTCGGCCCGCGGCCTGCTCGAGGCGTACGCGACCCCCGAGGCGAGCCGGCGCTACGCGACGGCCCACCTGGCGGCGCTGCGCGCGGCGGCCGCGGTGCTGGCGGCCCGGGCCCATCCGGTGCAGCAGTCGCGCATCCGCAGCGTCTGGGCACTGCTGCCCAAGGTGGTCCCTGCCCTCGAGGAGTGGGCGGCCTTCTTCGCCGCCGGGGCGGCCAAGCGCGCCGCCGCCGAGGCGGGCCTGCCGGTGGTCAGCCAGCGCGAGGCCGACGACCTGCTCCGTGACGCCGAGACGTTCCTCAGCCAGGTCGCCGCCGTCCTCGGCGTCGACCAGCAGGTCATGCTGCGGGAGCGGAGCTAGCCACATGCCGGGGTTCGTCCACCTCCATGTCGCCTCGGGGTCGTCGCTGCGCTACGGCACGGCCGCCCCCCAGGCCCTGGTCGAGCGCGCGGTCGCGCTGGGCCAGGACGCCCTGGCCCTCACCGACCGGGACGGGGCCTACGGGGCGGTGACCTTCGCGCTGGCCTGCCGGGAGGCCGGGATCAGCCCGATCCTCGGCGTCGACCTCGCGGTCGCGGCGCAGGAGGCCGTCCCGGGTCCGCCGCGACGTCGTCCCGGGACCCCCGCCCGGGGCGGCGTCGCGGTGGACCCGGGGCATGCCCGCGTGGTGCTGCTCGCGCAGGGGGCCCGGGGCTGGGCGTCGCTGTGCCGGCTGATCTCGGCGGCCCACCTGTCGGGGGAGCGCGGCCAGCCGCTGGCGACCCTGGCCCAGGTGGGGGCCCATGCCGCTGGCCTCGTCGCCCTGCTCGGGCCGCAGTCCGACGTCGGCCGTGCCCTGGCCCGGCGGCGGCCGGATGAGGCCGCCCACCTGCTGGCCGGGTGGCGCGAGGCCCTCGGGCCCGCGGTGCGCATCGAGGTGGTCTCGCACCGCAGCGCCGCCCGTGGCGAGCGGGCCGCGCTGTCCACCGCGTTCGCGGCCCGGATGCTCGGCTTCGCCGGGCAGCTGGGCGTGCCGGCGGTGCTCACCAACGCCGTGCGGCACCTCACGCCCGAGCAGGCGCCGGTCGTCGACGTCCTCGACGCGATCCGCCGCCTGGTCCCGTTGGACCCGCGCCACCTCGACCGCGCCAACGCCCAGGGCTACCTCAAGGACACCCCGGCGATGCAGGCGATGGCCGCCGAGGTGGCCGACGCCCTGGGCGCCGGGCGGGCCGGGGCCCAGCGGCTGCTCGCCGCGACGCTGGACCTGGCCGACGCCTGCCGCCTGGACCCCACCGCCGACCTGGGCCTGGGCTCGGTGCACGTGCCCGAGCTCGACGTGCTGTTCCCCGCAGGGGCGCCGGGCCTGGACCGTGCCGACCTGCGATCGGCACCCGTCTCGGCCCAGGCCGCGCTGGCCGACCGGGTGCTGCGGCACCGCTGCGAGGCCGCGCTGGCCGACCGGTACGTCACGCTGCGTGCCCACCGGGCCGCCAGCGAGCGGCTCGAGGCCGAGCTGGCCACGATCGCCACCCTCGGCTACGGCGGCTACTTCCTCACCGTCGCCGAGGTGGTCGACCTCATCCGGGGGATGGGGGTGCGGGTGGCCGCCCGGGGCTCGGGTGCGGGCAGCCTGGTGAACCACCTGCTCGGGATCTCCGGGGTGGACCCGATGGCCCACGGGCTCATCATGGAGCGGTTCCTGTCACCGCTGCGCCGGGCGCTGCCCGACATCGACATCGACGTGGAGTCCGCCCGGCGGACCGAGATCTACACCAGGATCCTCGAGCGGTTCGGCGGCGAGCGCTGCGTCGCCGTGTCGATGATGGACACCTACCGGGTGCGCCATGCGGTGCGCGACGTCGGGGCCGCGCTGGGCCTGCCGCCCGGCGAGGTCGACGCGTTCGCGAAGGCCTTCCCGCACATCCGGGCCCGGGATGCCCGCGCGGCCCTGGCCGACCTGCCCGAGCTGCGGGCATCGGGCCTGGGCCGGCTGGCCCAGACCGGCCGGCTCGACGGCTTCCTGGACCTCGTCGAGGCCCTCGACGGCCTGCCCCGCCACGTGGCGCTGCACCCGTGCGGGGTGCTGCTCTCCGACGGCTCGCTGCTGGACCGCACCCCGGTCGAGGCCAGCTGGATGGGGTTCCCGATGAGCCAGTTCGACAAGGACGCGGTCGAGGACATGGGCCTGCTCAAGCTCGACGTGCTCGGCATCCGCATGCAGTCGGCGATGGCGCACGCCCTCGACGAGGTGGTCCGGATCGGCCAGCCGCCCGTGGCCCTCGACGCGCTGCCCCTCGACGACCCGGCCACGTTCGCCATGATCCGCACCACCCACACGCTGGGGTGCTTCCAGATCGAGTCGCCCGGCCAGCGCGAGCTGATCGGCAAGTTCGGGCCCGAGACGTTCGAGGACCTCATCATCGACATCTCGCTGTTCCGGCCCGGGCCGGTGAAGTCCGACATGGTGAACCCGTTCCTGCGCGCCCGGCAGGGCTGGGCCGAGCCGGTGTACCCGCACCCCGACCTCGAGCCGGTGCTGGCCGGGACCTGCGGGGTGGTGGTGTTCCACGAGCAGGTCATCGGGGTGATCGCGGTGATGACCGGGTGCAGCCTCGCCGAGGGTGACGAGATGCGCCGGAGCATGGGCTCGCCGGAGGGCCAGGCCCAGGTGCGCGCCTGGTTCTACCCGCTGGCGCTCGGCCGGGGCTATCCGCTCCCGGTGGTCGAGCAGGTGTGGGACATCCTGCGCTCGTTCGCCTCGTTCGGCTTCTGCAAGGCCCACGCCGCGGCCTTCGCCCTGCCCACCTACCAGTCGGCGTGGTTGAAGGCCCACCACCCGGCGGCCTTCCTGGCCGGGGTGCTCACCCATGACCCCGGCATGTACCCCAAGCGGCTGATCCTCGACGACGCCCGCAACCTGGGCATCACCATCCTCGGGGTGGACGTGAACCGCTCCGACCGGGTGTACCGCGTCGAGCGGTGCCCCACCCCCGCGGCCCGGCCGACCCTGCCGGACCTGCCGGACGGCAGCGAGCACGGCATCCGCCTGCCGTTCACCGAGGTGAAGGGCATCTCGGCGGCCGAGGTCGAGCGCATCGTCGCCGGCCAGCCCTACGCCTCGCTGTCGGACTTCTGGACCCGGGCGGTGGTCTCGCTCCCGGTGGTCGAGCACCTCGTGCTCACCGGCGGGTTCGACGCGATCTACGGCATCGACCTCGAGGCCGGTGCCCGGCCGCGCGGGCGGACCACCCGGCGTGACCTGCTGCTCGAGGTGGCCGACCTCGACCGCCTGTCCCGCAGCGTGCGGGCCACGGGACGCGGCCGCGCCACGGCCGGACGGGCCGGCCGCGTGCTGGCTCCCGCCGGTCGGCAGCCCGGCCGTGCCGACCCCGGGGCCGACCGGGCCGCCCCGGCCTGGGGCCGGGGGCGCACCACCGGCTCGGCGGCACCCCCCGGCGCCGCCGAGCCGGCTGGGGCGCCCGGCCGGGGCGACCGGGCGCACCACCCGGTCGACCCGGTGCTGGCCGCCGCCGCCCAGTCGCAGGCACCGGCCGTGGTCCGGGCCGGCGCCGTGCAGCTGGCCCTGGACCTGCCGCTGGCGCCCGCCGGGCGCAGCAGCGGACTACCGGAGATGACCCCCAGCGAACGGGTCCGCGCCGAGCTCGACGTGCTCGGCATGGACGTCAGCCATCACGTGCTGGACTTCTACCGGCCGATGCTGGCCGACCTCGCGGTGGTGCCGGCGCACGCGCTGCTCGACCAGCGCAGCGGTGCCCAGGTGTGGGTCGCCGGGGTCAAGGTCGCCACCCAGACCCCACCCATCCGCAGCGGTCGGCGCGTGGTCTTCCTGACCCTGGACGACTCGACCGGGCCGGTCGACGCCACCTTCTTCGAGGATGCCCAGGACCCCTACGCCAGCACGGTGTTCGGCGGCTGGCTGCTCATGGTCCGCGGCCTGGTCCGGCGCACCGGGCCACGGGGCCTGTCGATCCGGGCCACCGGCTGCTGGGAGCTCGGGCCCCTGCACGAGGTGTGGCAGGCCGGGGGGCGCCACGCGGTGGCGGCCCACCTGGCCACCTTCCCGGTGGTCGACCCACGGCGCCGCCCGGAGGTCGAGGTGGTCGACGTGCCGGTGACCGACGCCGACCCTGCCGGGCCGGTCGGACCGGCACCGGTGGGGGTGGGTCGCGGCGTGTCCGGGGGCATGGGCCAGCGCCGGCGGGTCCTCGTGCACGCCAGCGGGTTCAAGCAGTCGCCGTACGCCGACGTGAAGCCCGCCGGTGGTGAGCCCGGTGCGGTGCCCAAGCCCACCGAGGGGCAGCCGGGCCAGGGCCGTCGGCCGCCGAGCAGGCTCTGGCACGCCAGCCCGGGCAGCAGCGGATGGTGACCCCGGCCCACCAGGGTGCACAGTGGGGGCACCCACCACGACGGCGGCGGGGCGGGTGCGGGCAGCGCACGGGGATCGAGCAGGAGGTGGACGGTGAGTCGCAGCCAGATCACGCGGCCACGCGCGCCCACCGGCCTCGGCGACGACGACGAGGGCTGCCCCATCCTGCACGTGGACATGGACGCCTTCTTCGCCTCGGTGGAGGTCGCCCGTCGTCCCGAGCTGCGCGGCCGGCCGATGATCGTCGGCGGCGCCGGCAGTCGCGGGGTCGTGGTGGCCGCGACCTACGAGGCGCGCCAGTACGGCATCCATTCGGCGATGCCGATGAGCCGCGCCCTGCGGCTGGCCCCCGACATCGTCGTGGTGCCGCCGGACCACCACCATTACGCCGAGGTGTCCTCGGCGGTGATGGCGATGTTCACCGCGATCACGCCCCGGGTCGAGCCGCTCAGCCTCGACGAGGCCTTCCTCGATGTCAGCGGGGCGCGGCGGGTGCTCGGTTCCCCCCGGCAGGTGGCCGAGCTGATCCGGGCCCAGGTGCACGACGAGCAGGGCATCACCTGCTCGGTGGGGGTGGCGCCGACGAAGTTCGTGGCCAAGCTCGCCTCGACGCAGTGCAAGCCCGACGGCCTGCTCGTGGTGCCCGCGGACCGGGTGGTCTCGTTCCTGCACCCCATGCCCGTCGGCGCCCTGTGGGGGGTGGGGGAGCGCACCGAGGAGCAGCTGCACCGGCTCGGCCTGCGCACGGTCGGGGACATCGCCCACACCCCCCGCGCCACCCTGGTCCGCGCGCTGGGCCGGGCGGCCGGCAACCATCTTGCCGAGCTGGCGTGGGGCCGTGACGAGCGCACGGTCAGCACCCTCGAGCGCGAGCGCAGCATCGGCAACGAGGAGACCTTCGCCCGCGATGTCGACGACCCCGACGTCATCCTCGCCGAGCTGCTCCGGCTCTCCGAGAAGGTCGGCGCCCGGCTGCGCCGAGCCGGGTTCGCCGGGAGCACCGTGTCGATCAAGGTCCGTTTCGCCGACTTCACGACGATCACCCGCTCGCACACCCGGCGGGTGCCGACGGACGTGAGCCGGGAGATCTTCCACGAGGCCCGGGCGCTGTACCTGGCCCTGCGCCTGGACCGGGCGCGCATCCGTCTGGTGGGCGTGCGGGTGGAGGGCATCGTCGAGGCCGACGAGGTCGAGGCCCAGCTGGTCCTCGGCGCCCCCGAACGGGGGTGGCGCGAGGCGGAGGAGGCGGTCGACCGCCTGGCCGACCGGTTCGGCCGGGACGCGGTTCGCCCGGCGCGCCTGCTGCCCGAGCACCCCTCCGCGGACCCCCCTGCCGGCTGACGGGGCCCTCGGCCGACGAGCGCCACGCCCGACATGGGGGCCTCGGGTTTCCAATCCGGCCGACCCTGCCTATCCTGAACCTGTCCACCGGTCCCGGCGATCCTCGGGAGGTCACCGTGCCGCTCTCAGAGCACGAACAGCGCCTGCTCGAGCAGATGGAGCGTGCGCTCTACGCCGAGGACCCCAAGTTCGCCACGAGCATGCGCAACGCGCGCACCATCGCCGGGGATCGCCGGCGCGTGATCCTCGGGGTGCTGGCCCTGCTGGCCGGCATGGCGCTGCTCGTCACCGGCGTGGCCACCCAGCTCGTGCCCGTCGGCGTGCTGGGCTTCGTCGCGATGCTCGGGGGCATCTGGCTGGTGGTCATGGCCATGCGTCCGGCCCCCCAGCAGGCGGGCGCCCAGCCCGGCGGCCCCGCGGCGGCCGGAGCCCCTGGTGCCACCACCGCAGCCCGGCCCCAGCGCCGTGCCCGCCCCGCCCGTCCCAGCGGCTCGCTGACCGAGCGCATGGAGGAGCGGTGGCGCCGCCGCCGGGAGCGCGGCGACTTCTGACCGCTGGGCGTCGACGCCCACCGAGCGACCCCCGAGCGACCCCCGTGGCGGGGCAAGCCCCATCGCCTCAGGCGCAGTGCGCGTCCAACCAGGCCACCACGTCGGTGAGCACCTCGTCCTGCTCCGGCTCGTTGTGCGGCTCGTGGTAGAGGCCCGTGTAGATCCGCAGGGTCACGTCACCGGGCACCGCCGAGGCGAACTCCTCGCTGCCGCGGGCGTAGGTCACCGGGTCGTCCGAACCGTGGAACATGAGCAGGGGCAGGTCGAACTCCCCAGCGTGCGCCAGTGCCCAGGAGGCCCCCTCGGCGCCGTCCTTGCCCAGGGCGAGCGAGGCCTTGTCATGGACGAGCGGGTCGGCCCGGTAGGCCTCGATGACCTTCGGATCGCGCGACAGCCCGCTGTCGTCCAGGCCGCTCGGGATCGGCACGCTGGGCGCGAGTGATCCCAGCAGCCTGGCGGCGGTGATCTTCAGCCGCTGCTCGAGCACCGGGCTGCGCAGGCCGGCGCTGCTCACCACCACACCGGCGAGCGCCGGGCGTCGCCGCAGCACGTACGTGATCACGAGCAGGCCACCCAGGGAGTGCCCCCACAGGAAGCGCGGCACTCCCGGGACCCGGGTCTCGGCGGCATCCAGCGCTGCCTCGATGTCGTCCATCGTCGCCGCGAAGGGGGCGTGGCCGCGGATGCCCGGGGAGCGGCCGTGCCCGCGCAGGTCGAACTGCTCCACCGCGTAGCCGGCGTCCACGAGTCGCTGCGCGACGTGCGCGTGCCGGCCCGAGTGCTCGCCAAGGCCGTGCACGAGGACGATCGTGGCCCTCGGCTCGGCAGGGGCACTCCACGCCTCGTGCAGCTGGGTGCCGTCGGGGGACTCGAGGATGCCGGGGGTCGCAGTCACCGGCGCATTCTCACCCAGCCCCAGCCGCCGGGTGGGGGCGGGGTCGTCCGGTGGTCGGGCAGGCACCCACCCGGCAGTGCCGGGCGGGGGCGCTCACGCGTGCCGGGTCCCGGCGTCGGCGAGGCTGGATCCGCCGTCGCCCGAGCGGTCCGGCGCCTGGGGCGCGGGACCGACCAGCGTGCCCGGCAGCAGCGAGCGCGGCACGACCAGCGCGCCGAGCCGGCGCCCCGGGCCGCAGCGCCCTGCCAGCGCCCGTCGGACCAGCGCCACGTCGGCGCTCAGGGCGCCCCGTCGTGGCGTGGCCGCCCCAGCCGGCCCGTAGCGCTGCCACTCGACGGCTCGCTGGATGCGGTCCAGCGCCGAGCCGACCTCGGGGCCGGCGGTGGGCGCCGCGCCGACCAGCCGGCGCACCTCGGCCAGGGCCGACCGCGGCGTGCTGCCGAGCAGGGGCAGGCCGAGGTCGGCGGCGGTGTCGACGACCTCGGCGTAGGCCGCCTCACCATCGCCGCGGGCCAGTCGCCGCCGGCGTCGCGCGGTGCGCCAGGCCAGGGGCAGGGCGAGCACGAGCAGGCCCAGCGCCAGGCCCAGCGGCCACCAGCGGGCACCGCCGCTGGCTGCACCGCCCCCGGCGGCAGCGATCCCCTCGTCCTCCGGGATGCCGCCGGGCAGCGCCTCGTCGGTGGGCCCGGTCTGCGAGCCCTCCTGGGTGGGGGCCGCGGTGGGCTCGGCGGCCTCGGCCAGCGGCCGGGAGTAGGCGGGCACCGTGGCGGTGGGCGCTCCGGGCGTCGGCTCGAACCGCACCCATCCCGCGGAGCCCATCCAGAGCTCGGGCCAGGCGTGGGCGTCCGTGCCGCGGACCACCCACTGCGGTCCCTCCGGACGGCCTTGGGTGAAGCCCACGACGACCCGGGCGGGGACCCCGATCGAGCGGGCCATGAGCGCCATCGTGGCGGCGAACTGCTCGCAGTACCCGACGCGCTCGTCGAGGAAGGTGGCCAGCGCGTCATCGTCCGAGCCGCCCTCGATGGCGGTGGAGTAGGTGAACCCGCCGTCGGTCGTGAACCAGCGCTGGAGGGCGACGGCCGCGTCGTAGGGCGTCTCGGCGCCCGCGGTCACCTCGCGGGCGAGCTCGCCGAGCTCCTCGGCGACCACGGGGCTCGGGTCGGCCAGGTTCGCCGGGTCCAGGGCGGCCCCGGCCGTGCCCGCGGTGCTGGCCGCCCGCAGCACCTGGGCGTCCAGGGCTGGGACGGCCGCGACCAGGCCCACCCGCTCACCCTGGATCGTGGCCCCGTCGGTGCGCACCGGCAGGGAGGTCCGCTGGTCGAACGCCACCGGCCAGTCGTTGAGGCTCGCGATCGTGCCGGAGGGGCTCGGCAGGGTGGTGCCGGTGAGTGGCCCGACGTCGAGGCGGTACTCGGTCAGCGGGCCGGTCCCCGCACCGACCCCCGAGGGCGCGAGCGGTGGCCGCGCGCCGAGCTCGGCGGGGCCGGCGGAGCGCCACTGCTCGCCGTCGAACGCCTCGAGCACGGCCAGCCGCAGGTAGTCCGGTGACTGCGCGGTCGTCGCGAACGAGAGCACGACACGATCGTCGTTCTGCACCAGCGAGCGGCGCAGCGACACCATCGCGTCGAGGGTCACGGTGCCCCCGCCGGTGCCGACGCCGAAGTCGCCGATCGAGCCGGCCGGGCCGCGCAGGGCGGTCAGCCCCCCCGCGACCAGCGCCAGGACCACGGCCACCGCGCCGATCCCGAAGGTGGCCAGAGCCGAGCCGGGCCTGGCCCCCGGACCCCAGCCCGCCACCCGGTCACGCTGCGTCGAGGCCAGCACCAGCAGCCAGGCCACCGCGACCAGGACGAAGGCCAGCGGGGGGGCCTGCCCGCGCCCGATCGCCCAGGCCACCACGAACAGGGCGCCGAGGGGGGCCAGCGTGAGTCCCGGCAGGTCCAACCCGACGGCCAGCGTGTCCACCACGAGGGCCACCAGGCCGACGCCGGCCACCACGAGCAGCTGCAGGCCCGGGTCGAAGCCGGCCGGCGCCACCGTCTGCTCGGCGAATGCCCGACCGGAGGCGGCCAGCTCGCGCAGCGCGGTGATCGCGGCGGGTCCCGGCAGGAAGCCCCACCGCGCGGACTCGCCCACGAACAGCGCCACGAGCGTGACGAGCAGGGCCACCGCCTGGGCCACCGGCTGCAACGGGGCGGGCGCGCGCACGGCCCGCACGAGCACGCCGGTCAGGGTCACGGCCGCCACCACCACGATGCTGCGACTGAGCCACCACGCGCCGTCGAGCAGCGGCTGCAGGGCCAGGGAGGCCAGCAGCACGGCGAGCGCGCCGGCCAGGCCCACGCGCCACCGGCTGCGGGCCAGGCCCTGGCGCACGGCGCCGGCCCGATCCGGGCGCTCGGGGCGGCGGCGCGCGCCGCGCGCGGCCTCGCGCGCCAGCGTCGGGGCGCTCACGGGTGCACCTGCCGGGTCATGGCGCCCCCACCAGGCCAGCCCAGGCCGCCGCAGGGCCGGTGTCGCGCTCCATGCGCACCACCCGCCATCCGCCGGCCCGGAAGTGGGCCAGCGCCTCGGCGGCCAGCGCCTGGCGCCCTGGACCACCGTCGCCGGCGCGGCCCCACTGCTCGGCCGCCAACGACACGCACATGCGCGGCGAACGGTGGGCACCCACCCCGGCGAGCAGGCGTGCGGACTGCGGGGGCAGCGCGCCGAGCAGCAGCACGAGGGGCCCGGAGCTGGCCGTGTCGACGGACTGGCGCAGGCCCGCGGCGGGCACGCTCGCCCCCGACAGGGGAGCGGTCGCCAGGGCGCGCAGCAGCTCGCGCCGCTCGGCCTCCACCCCGCTCATCGGCGAGCCCGTGAACAGGCCCACGTCGTCGGTGGTGCGCACCGAGCAGTCCCACCCCGAGGCCAGGGCGAGGCATCCGATGCTCGCGGCGAGCTCGAGCATGGCGTCCACCGACGAGTCCGGGGCCTCGCCGTGGTGGTCGGCCCCACGCAGGTCCAGCACGAGGGTCACGGCGGCGCGCCACGGGCTCTCCTCGCTGCGCACCATGAGCGAGCCGGTGCGGGCCGAGGCCTTCCAGTCGATGCGGCGCACCTCGTCGCCCGGGTGGTACTCGCGGGGGATGACGTCGTCGGTGGCGGCGCCCAGCGGGCCGACGTGGCCGGCCCCGCGGCCCACCGACGCGCCGCCGAGCACGACCGGATCCAGCGGTGTCACCCGAGGGGTGACCAGGACCTCCTCGCGGCCGGCCACGGTGCGGATGCGGTGCACCATCCCGAACCGGTCGACCACGTGCAGCCGCATGGGGCCGAGGTGGTGCACCCCGCGGGCGCGGACGCGCACCCGGTAGTGCGGCCGGCTGATCGCCTGGCCGGTCATGCCGTCGACGGCGAACCGGTGCGCGCCGCCGAGGGCCGGGTCGGCCAGGTCCTCGAGCAGCACGCTGCGACCCCGGGGGAAGCGCCCGCTGACGGTCACGGTCACCTGCAGCTGGTCGCCGCACGACAGCTCACGTGCCGAGAGCCGCCGCTCGAGCACGAGCGCCGACGTGGGCATCCGGGTGAGCACCGCGGCGGCCACCGGCAGCAGGACCAGCAGCGCCCCGAGCTGCACCAGCGGCGCCACGGCCGCGACCAGTCCGCCGAGCACCAGCGCGGCACCGCAGGCGATGAAGGTCCAGGCCCGGCCGGTCAGGCCCGAGCGGGACTGCAGCTGGCGCACGAGGGCACGCACGCTCAGCCCCAGGCGGAGCGCGGGATGCGGGTCAGCAGGGTTGCCACGATCTCCTGGCCGGTGCGTCCGGCGGCGGCCGGCTGCGCGGCCAGCAGCACGCGGTGGCCCAGCACGGCCGGGGCGAGCAGCAGCAGGTCGTCGGGGAGCACGAACGTGCGGCCCTCGAGGGCGGCCCAGGCCCGGGCGGCCCGGACCAGGTGCAGCGTGGCGCGCGGGGATGCGCCCAGCCGCAGCTCGTCGGCACGCCGCGTCGCGTTCGCGATGGCGACCGCCAGCGAGCGGACCGGGTCGGACAGGTGCACCGCCGACACCGCGGACATGAGCCGCTGGAGCTCCTCGTGCGTGGCCGCTGGGGGCAGGCTGTCCAACGGGTCCTCACCGGCGTGCTCGGCCAGCATGCGCAGCTCGTCGGCAGGGGCGGGGTAGCCCAGCGAGATGCGCGCCATGAAGCGGTCGCGCTGGGCCTCGGGCAGGGCGTAGGTGCCCTCCATGTCGACCGGGTTCTGGGTCGCGATGACCAGGAACGGGGATGCCAGCTCGTGGGTGTGGCCGTCGATGGAGACCTGCCGCTCCTCCATCGCCTCGAGCAGCGCGGACTGCGTCTTGGGCGAGGCGCGGTTGATCTCGTCGGCGAGCACGACGTTGGCGAAGATCGCGCCGGGCCGGAACTCGAACTCCCGGGTCTCCTGGTTGAACACCGAGACGCCGGTCACGTCGCTGGGCAGCAGGTCCGGGGTGAACTGCAGCCGGCGGACCGTCACGCCCAACGTGCGCGCGAGGCTCTTGGCCAGCAGCGTCTTGCCCACGCCGGGGACGTCCTCGATGAGCAGGTGGCCGCCGGCGAGCAGCGCGGTGAGCGACATGCGCACGGCCTCGGGCTTGCCGGCGAGCACGGACTCGACGCCGTCCCGGATGCGCGCCGCGGTGTCGAGCACCGTGGCGTCGAGCGTCTCGGTCATCCGGGCCTCCCTGCCGGGCCATCCTCGTGGCACCCGCCCGACAAGGATCGCCCATGCTCGCTGGTCCCGCCAGTGCCGCCCCGTGCCCGCCCCGCCGCAGGCGGCGCCGGGGGAGCGCGGCAGGATGGCACCGGCAGGCCCGTCGCCCGATCCCAGGAGGAGCCCATGACCGTCCACAAGGCCGTGCTCGGCCGATTCTTCGACGACTTCGAGGTGGGTGACGTCTACCAGCACCCCTTCGGTCGCACGATCACCGAGACCGACAACGCGTGGTTCACGCTGCTGACCTGCAACACCAACCAGATGCACTTCAACGCGCACCTGTCCCAGCAGAACCCGATCACCGAGGGCAGGATCATTGTCGTGTCGGGCTTCACCGTCGGCCTGGTCCTGGGACTGTCGGTCATCGACATGAGCCAGAACGCGGTGGCCAACCTCGGCTGGAACAACATCAAGCTCACCCACCCGGTCTACGTGGGCGACACCATCTATGCCGAGAGCATCTGCACCGACAAGCGCACGTCGAAGTCCCGGCCCGACTTCGGGATCATCTCGATGATGACCCGGGCACTGAACCAGGACGGCGACGTCGTGATGACCTACGACCGCTCGGTCATGGTGCCCACGCGGGCCAGCGGCATCGGGCAGGACTACTTCCCGGCGGCGAAGGCCGGCCCCTTCCAGCTGCCGGAGGCACCCGCCGCGCCGTAGCCGCCCGCGCACGCCCCGCGACCCCCCGGAGACGACCAGTCCCGGGGGGTCGTCGGCGTCCTGGCTCGGCCGAGCGGGGAGGGCGGGGCCGGCCGGTGGGCGGTGGAGGTGATCAGTGGAGGAAGTGGGGTCAATCGGGGAGACAAGTGGAGGAGTGTGGAGTATGGTGGCGCGCACTGGGGTCCGGGCAGGGGACTCGTGGTGGGCAGGGGAGGTGACCGGCGATGTTCCTCGGGACGCACTTCCCGAAGCTGGACGCGAAGGGCCGGATCATCCTGCCCGCCAGGTTCCGCGACGGCCTGGCCGAGGGCCTCGTGCTCACGAAGGGGCAGGACCGCTGCCTGGTCCTGTGGCCCAGGGCCGAGTTCGACGCCTACGCCGAGGGCCTGCGCGCCACCCCGATCGCCAACAGTCGGGCCCGGGCCCTCAACCGCGTGTTCTTCTCCTCGGCCTTCGACGAGTCCCTGGACAGCCAGGGCCGGCTGACCGTGCCGCCGGTGCTGCGCGAGTACGCCGGCCTGGACCGGGAGCTGACCGTCGTGGGCGCCGACACCCGCATCGAGATCTGGTCCTCGCAGGCCTGGGATGCCTACCTCGCCAGCGCCGAGGCCGAGTTCGCCGAGCTCGACGAGGAAGGGGGTGTGGCCCTGCCCTGAGCGTGCTCAGGGCCCTGACGTCCGCAGCACCCGATTCCCCTCCGCGGGTTCGACGCCCCTTCCCCGGCGCCGAACCTCCCAGCCCGAGGCCACTTCCCCGGCCGCGGGACGACGCGGCGGGGGGCCAGGTGGTACGGCCGCTCCTCACAGGAGGTCCCATGTCGCACCTGCGCCGCCCGCTCCTCGCGCTGCCCAGTGCCGTGGCCTGCACCGTGCTCTCGCTGCTGCTGCTGCACCAGCTGGTGGCGTAGTGGGCGATGCCCCGGCCCACGTGCCGGTGCTGCTGGCGCGCTGCCTGGAGCTGCTCGACCCCGCGCTGCGCCGGCCCGGCGCGGTGGCGGTCGACGCCACCCTGGGCCTGGGCGGGCACGCCGAGGCGATGCTGCAGGCCCATCCCGGCCTCACGGTGCTCGGCCTGGACCGCGACCCGCAGGCCCTGGCCATGGCGGCTGAGCGGCTGGCACCGTTCGGGTCCCGCTTCCAGGCGGTGCGCGCGGTCTACGACACGCTCCCGGTCGCCCTGGCCGGGGCCGGCCACCGCCGCGCCGACGCGATCCTGTTCGACCTCGGGGTCTCCTCGATGCAGCTCGACCTCGCCGAGCGCGGCTTCGCCTACGCCACCGACGCGCCCCTGGACATGCGGATGGACCCCACGGCCGGTGCCACGGCCGCGGACCTGCTCAACACCGCCCCGGCCGCCGAGCTGGCCCGCATCCTGCGCACGTACGGCGAGGAGCGCTTCGCCAGCCAGCTGGCCCGGGCGATCGTCCGCGAGCGCGAGCGCGCGCCGTTCACGACCAGCGCCCGGCTGGTGGCCCTCATCCGCGACACGATCCCCGCCCCGGCCCGGCGCACCGGCGGCAACCCGGCCAAGCGCACCTTCCAGGCCCTGCGCATCGCCGTGAACGACGAGCTCGAGGTGCTGCGTCGCGCGATCCCTGCCGCGCTGGCCAGCCTGCGGTTCGGGGGGCGCATGGTGGTCCTGAGCTACCACTCGGGCGAGGACCGGATCGTGAAGCGGGCCCTCGCGGCGGTCGCCGACCCACCGGTCCCGCACGGCCTGCCGGTGATTCCCGAAGAACTGCGGCCGACTGCGCGTGTTCTCACCCGCGGAGCGGAGAAAGCATCGGAAGATGAGGTCCGACGCAACCCGCGGGCCGCCTCGGTCCGGCTGCGGGCCGTCGAGCAGCTGGACGGCAGACCCCAGGAGGACTGATGAGCGCGTCACGACCCACCGGTCGCGACCCCCAGCGCTCCCGCGCCTCACGCCGCAGCCGCTCCCGCGGGACTGCGGGCACCCCCACCGTGGCGGCGCCGGAGGCGCTGTCGACCGGCGGGGGCACGACGACCGCGCTGCTGGACCCGCCGCCCGCGCCCCAGCAGGAGCCGTTGGCCGGGCATGAGGACGCCCAGCCACGGCGGGCGCACCGGGCCCGGCTGCGCCGGCCGAGGGCGCCGCGCCACCGGCTGCTGCTGGCATGCACCGGCGTGCTGGCCCTCGGGCTGCTCGGCGTGCTGCTGCTCAACACGATCATCAGCCAGGGGGCCTTCCGCCAGCACGAGCTCGAGGTCGCGCTCATCCTCATCTCCGAGGAGGAGGAGGCCCTGGCACGTGCGGTGCAGCAGGCCGAGGCCCCCATCGAGGTCGAGCGACGCGCCCGTGAGC
Organism: Candidatus Nanopelagicales bacterium; assembly: GCA_025456015.1. Lineage (GTDB taxonomy): Bacteria > Actinomycetota > Actinomycetes > S36-B12 > CAIYMF01 > Prado023. The sequence continues at coordinate 19,796 of JALOLK010000018.1, read as the reverse complement.
TCGGCATGGTCCCGGCCGCCGCCCCGGTGTTCCTACGGCTGTCCGACGGCGCGATCCTCGGCGAGCCGGTGCCCGCGCCGGCGGCGACCGGCCCCGTGGACTTCACCGACGCCCCCGGCCTGCTGCCACCCGGTGACCCCGAGGCTGCTGACGCCGACCCGACCGACCCGACCTCGCAGGGCGCCGCGGACGCCGGGCCCGTGGGGGAGGACCTCATCGACCCCGCACTCGACCCGGCCACCGGCCTGGACGAGGCGTCGACCCCGACGCCCTCCGCAACGCCCTCGCAGCCCAGTGACGCCGCCACCCCCGGGCCCGCCCCGAGTGCCGGCCAGCGGTCCGCGGCCGCCACGACGACACCGGGAGCCACGCCGTGAGCTCGTACGCACCACCGCGGCCGCCGAGCAGCACGCCGGCACCCACGATCCAGCCGCGCCGGTACCGCCGGGCGAACGGGCGCAACCGGGCCATCGCGCTCACCTTCGTGCTGCTCATGATCCTGAGCATCTACGCCGGGCGGATCTTCGACCTCATGGTCATCAAGGGCGACGACCTGGCGGCCAAGGGCCAGAGCCTGCGCATGCGCACGCTGCCCCTGCCCGCCGACCGCGGCCCGATCTACGACTCGCAGGGCGCGCCGCTGGCGATCACCGTCGAGTCGCGCAACGTGACCGCCGACCAGAACCTCATCACCGACCCAGCCGAGGCCGCCGCGCGGCTGGCCCCCATGCTCGGCATGGACCAGGCCGAGCTGCAGCGCCGGCTCACCGGCGACGACATCTTCGTCTACGTCGCCAAGGGCCTGACCCCCGAGCAGTGGCGCCAGATCAAGGCCCTCAACATCCGGGGCATCTTCAGCGAGAAGACCACCCGGCGGGTCTACCCGGGCGGCACGCTGGCCGCCAACGTGCTCGGCTTCGTCAACGCCGAGGGCGTCGGCTCCGGGGGCCTGGAGATGGCCATGGACAAGCGCCTGCACGGCATCGACGGCTCGCGCACCTTCGAGCAGGGGGCCGCCGGTCAGGCGATCCCGTCGGCCGAGGACGTGCTGCGCGAGCCGGTCCCGGGCCAGGGCGTGCAGCTGACGATCAACCGCGACATCCAGTACGTCGCGCAGCGCGCCATCGCCACCCGCGTCAAGGAGGCCGCCGCCGAGAGCGGCACCGTGATCGTCATCGAGGCCAAGACCGGCCGGATCCTGGCGATGGCCACCGCGCCCACGTTCGACCCGAACGACTACCGCAACGCGAACAAGGAGAACATGGGCAACCGCCCCGTGTCGGAGATCTACGAGCCCGGCTCGACCGGCAAGCTGCTCACGCTGTCCGCGGTCGTCGAGGAGGGCGAGGCCGGGCCCCGCTCCAAGATCGTGATCCCGCCCACCCTCACCCGCGGCGGGCACACCACGAACGACCACACCCCGCACGGCACGATCCAGCGCACGATGGCCGGCGTGATGGCCGAGTCCAGCAACATCGGCACGATCCTGTTCGCCGACCGGATCGGCGGGGACACGCTCTACGAGTACCAGCGCAAGTTCGGCATGGGCCAGCCCTCCGGCCTGGGCTTCCCCGGCGAGGAGAACGGCCTGCTGCCGCACCCCGACCGGTGGTGGCCCACCACCTTCCAGGCGCTGGCCTACGGCCAGAGCTACTCGGTGACCTCACTGCAGGTCGCGCAGGTCTACCAGACGATCGCCAACGACGGGGTGCGGCTGACCCCCCGCCTGGTCGACGGCTACGTGAACCCCGACGGCTCGTTCGAGCCAGCCCCGACCAAGCCGGGCACCCGCGTGGTGAGCGCCAAGACCGCCCAGACCATGCGCAAGATGCTCGAGAACGTCGTGAGCCAGGGCACCGGCAAGCCCGGCGCCATCCCCGGCTACCGGGTGGGTGCGAAGACCGGCACGGCCGAGCGCGTGGTGAACGGGCGCTACTCGGGGTTCACCGCCTCATTCATCGGCCTGGCCCCGGCCGACGACCCCGAGCTGGTCGTGCAGGTGGCGCTGCAGGACCCGAAGAACGGCCACTACGGCTCGGTCCTGGCCGGTCCAGTGTTCAACACGGTGATGAAGTACGCGCTGCAGGAGCTTCGGATCGCGCCCTCGGGAACGAAGTCGCCGAAGCTGCCCCTGGAGTGGTGAGGGCGGCGTGACGGTTCGCCCGGACGGCGTCCGCGCCAGCGGCAGCGCCCTGCGGGCGAGGCTCGGCCTGCCGGACGGGCCCCCAGCCCATCTCAGTGGCGTCACCCTGGACTCGCGCGCCGTGCGCCCGGGGGACCTCTACGCCGCCCTGCCCGGCTTCACCACGCACGGGGCGCGGTTCGCCGCCCAGGCGGCTGCCAACGGCGGGGCGGCGATCCTCACCGACCCGCAGGGGGTCGCGATCATCGCGGAGGCCGGCGGGGTGGACCTGCCCGTGCTCGAGGTCGCCGATCCGCGCGCGGAGCTCGGCCGGATCGCGGCCTGGCTCTACGGGGACCCCGCGGCCGGGCTGGTCACCACGGGGATCACCGGCACCAACGGCAAGACCACGGCGAGCTGGCTGCTGGACGCGGCCCTGCGGGCGGGCCCGCGCCGCACCGGGCTGATCGGCACGGTGGCCACGCAGATCGGCGACGAGGTGCTGCCGTCGGTGCGCACCACGCCCGAGGCGCCCGAGGTGCACGCCCTGCTGGCCGTCATGCGCCAGCGTGGCGTCGAGGCGGTCACGATGGAGGTCTCCAGCCACGCGCTGGCGCTGGGCCGGGTGGACGGGGTGCGGTTCGGCCTGGCCGTGTTCACCAACCTCAGCCAGGACCACCTGGACTTCCACGGCGACATGGACGCCTACTTCGCGGCCAAGGCCAGGCTGTTCACCCCCGAGCGCGCCCGGGCCGCGCTGGTCTGCGTCGACGACCCGTGGGGGCGACGGATGGCCGAGCTGGCCCGTGCCGCCGGGCTGCCGACCACGACCTACGGGGTCGAGGCCCAGGCCGACTGGCACGTGGGCGAGGAGCGCCGCGGCACGCACGGCGCGCAGCGCTTCACCGCGTTCGGGCCGCACGGCGAGGCGGTGGCGGCCGGCGTCGGACTGCCCGGGCGGTTCAACCTGGCCAATGCACTGGCCGCCCTGGCGGCTGCCGTCCACCACGGGGTGCGCGCCGAGGCCGCGGCCGCAGCGATCGCCGCGTGCCCGGGGGTGCCCGGGCGCATGGAGCGGGTGGACGCGGGGCAGCCGTTCCTGGCGGTCGTGGACTACGCCCACACCCCGGACGCCGTGGCGCGCGCGATCGCCGCTGCGCGCGAGGCGCTCGAGCCCGGGGGACGGGTGATCGTCGTGCTCGGCGCCGGGGGCGACCGCGACCACGACAAGCGCGCGCTCATGGGCGAGGTGGCTGCCCGCGGGGCCGACGTCCTGGTCGTGACCGACGACAACCCGCGCAGCGAGTCCGCCCTGGCCATCCGCGAGGCGATCGCCCTGGGGACGGCCCGGGTCGAACGGCGTTCCCGGGCCCAGGTCCTCGTCGAGGGCGACCGGGCGCTGGCCATCGGCATCGCCACGGGGATGGCGCGCCCCGGGGACGCGGTGCTCGTGCTGGGCAAGGGCCACGAGCAGGGCCAGGAGGCCGCCGGCGTGGTGACCCCGTTCGACGATCGGGTCGCGCTGCGCGCGGCGATGGAGGGATTGGCGTGATCAGCATCGACATCGCCGGGGTGGCCGCGGCCGTCGGGGGCCGGCTGGTGGACTGCCCGGACCCCACCCGCCCGGTCACCGGGGCCGCCGCCGACTCGCGCCGGGTGCAGCCGGGGGACTGCTACGTCGCCATCGTGGGGCAGCGCGTGGATGGCCACGACTTCGCCGCGGCGGCGCACGACGCCGGTGCCGTGGTCACGCTGGGCTCGCGGCCGACCGGCCAGCCCACCATCGTGGTCGACGACCCGGTGGCCGCCCTGGGCCGGCTGGCCAGGCACACGCTGGCCGCCCTGCCCGACGCCCGCGTCGTGGCGCTCACCGGCTCGTCGGGCAAGACCACGACCAAGGACCTCATCGCCGGGCTGCTCGAGGACCTCGGCCCCACGGTGGCGCCGGCCGGCTCGTTCAACACCGAGGTCGGCCTGCCCCTGACCATCCTGCGGGCCACCGAGGCCACCCGGTTCCTGGTGCTCGAGATGGGCGCGCGGGGCCTGGGCCACATCGCCACGCTCTGCGGCATCGCGGGCCCGGACGTCAGCGTGGTGCTCAACGTCGGCTCGGCGCACCTCGGCGAGTTCGGTACCCGGGAGGTCATCGCCCTGGCCAAGGGCGAGATCGTCGAGGCGCTGCACGCCGACGGCCTGGCCGTGCTCAACGCCGACGACCCCCTCGTCGCGGCCATGGCCGCCCGCACCACCGCCCGGGTCGTGCGCTTCGGCGCCAGCCCGGCCGCCGAGGTCCGCATGACCGACCTCGAGCTGGACCCGCTGGCCAGGCCCGGCTTCACCCTGCACGCCGGCGGCAGCTCGGTGGCGGTGCAGCTGCAGATGGTCGGTGAGCACATGGCGGCCAACGCCTGCGCGGCCGCCGCGGTGGCCCTCGAGCTCGGCCTGCCGCTCGAGCGGGTCGGCGCGCTGCTGGCCGCGGCCACCCCACGCAGCCAGTGGCGCATGGAGGTGGCCACGACCCCGGACGGGGTCACCGTCGTGAACGACGCGTACAACGCCAACCCCGAGTCCATGCGCGCGGCGCTGCGGGCGCTGGCCGCCATGCGCCAGCCGGGTGGGCGCACGTTCGCGGTGCTCGGCGAGATGAAGGAGCTCGGCGCCGACACGATCGCCGAGCACGACGCGATCGGCCGGCTGGCGGTGCGGCTGGACGTGTGGCGCACGATCGCGGTGGGCCAGGGGGCCCGTCCGCTCTTCCTCGGCGCCGCCCAGGAGGGCTCCTGGGACGGCGAGGCCCAGTGGGTGCCGGATGCCGACGCCGCACTGGCGATGCTGCGCGACCTGCTGCGGCCCGGCGACGTCGTCCTCGTGAAGGCCTCCCGCTCGGTCGGGCTGGAGCACGTGGCGCGTGCGCTGCTGGAGGAGGCCCCGTGATCCAGATCGTCCTGAGCGCCATCATCTCGGCGATGGTCGCCCTGCTCGGCACCCCGCTGCTCATCAAGGTGCTCACCCGGCGCAACCTCGCCCAGGCCATCCGGGAGTCCGCGGACGGCATCGTCTACCCCGAGCACAGCGGCAAGAAGGGCACGCCCTCGATGGGTGGGCTGGCGATCGTCATCGCCGTGCTGCTCGGCTACGGGCTGTCCCACCTGATCCGCTGGACGCCTCCGACGCCGTCGGGCCTGCTGGCGCAAGTCGCGCAGCGGTGGCGTCCGGGCGCGCACGAAGCTGCTCGGCCAGGCCGCGGTCGCCCTGAGCTTCGCCTGGCTGGCGACCCGGTTCCCCGACGATGCGGGGCTGACCCCGGCCTCCCAGGCGATCTCGCTGGTCCGTGACACCGCCTGGGTGCTGCCGCTCGGGCTGTTCCTGCTGTGGATCTGGTTCATCGTCACCGCGATCACGAACGGGGTGAACCTCACCGACGGCCTCGACGGCCTGGCCGCCGGGGCATCCGTGCTGGTCTTCGGCGGGTACACCCTCATCAACGTCTGGCAGTTCGGGCAGAGCTGTGCGATCGAGGCCGGCGCCGGCTGCTACGCCGTGCGCGACCCGTTGGACCTGGCCACCTTCGCGGTCGCCTGCGCCGGGGCCTGCTTCGGGTTCCTCTGGTGGAACACCAGCCCCGCGCAGATCTTCATGGGCGACACCGGCAGCCTCGCGCTCGGCGGGGCGATGGCGGCCCTGGCCATCATGAGCCGCACCGAGATGCTCTTCGTGCTCATGGGCGGGCTGTTCGTCATCATCACGCTGTCGGTGATCGCCCAGGTCGGCTCGTTCAAGCTCACCGGCCGGCGGGTCCTGCGGATGGCCCCGCTGCACCACCACTTCGAGATGGGCGGCTGGCAGGAGGTCACGATCGTCGTGCGCTTCTGGCTCATCCAGGGCCTGTGCGTCTCCGCGGCCCTGGCCCTGTTCTACGCCGAATGGATCAGCGGGTGAGCGCCCCGGACGCAGGGCGCATCGCCGGGCTGCACCGCGACGCCGACTGGTCGGGCCTGCACGTCGTGGTGGCCGGGGTGGGCATCGCCGGGTTCGCCGCCGCCGACGCCCTGCTCGCCCTCGGGGCTTCGGTGACCGTGGTCGACGCCGCGGACGGCGCGCGCCAGCAGGAGCGCGGCCGGGTGCTCGGCATGCTCGGCGCGACGGTGCGCCTGGGCGACGGCGACACGCTGCCCGGCGCCGCGGACCTGCTCGTGGTCTCCCCGGGGCTGCCGCCACGGGCACCGGTCATCGTCGCGGCCCAGGCCGCGGGCGTGCCGGTCTGGGGCGAGCTGGAGCTGGCCTGGCGGCTGCGTCCGGCCACGGGTGCCGCGCCGTGGCTGGTGGTCACCGGCACGAACGGCAAGACCACGACGACCCTCATGCTCGAGTCGATGCTGCGCGCCGCGGGCCTGCGCACGGTGGCGGCGGGCAACATCGGGGTGTCCATGGTGGAGGTCGTCATGGCCGAGGCCACCCCGCCGGGGGCCCTCGACGCCATCGCCGTGGAGGTCGGCGCCCCGCAGCTGCCGTTCCTGCACACGATGAGCCCGCAGGCCTCGGTGTGCCTGAACATCGCCGAGGACCACGTGGACCTGTTCGGCTCGATGGAGGCCTACGTCGCGGCCAAGGCGCGCATCTACGAGCGCACGCAGGTGGCAGCGGTCTACAACGTGGCCGACGAGGCCACCCTGCGGATGGTGGAGCAGGCCGACGTCGTCGAGGGCTGCCGGGCGATCGGCTTCACGCTCGGCGTGCCGGACATCTCGATGCTGGGCGTGGTCGAGGACGTGCTGGTCGACCGGGCGTTCGTGGCCAACCGGCGCGAGGCGGCCCAGGAGCTGGCCACCCTGGCCGACGTGCGCCCGTCCGCCCCGCACAACGTGGCCAACGCCCTGGCCGCCGCCGCCCTGGCCCGCGCCCACGGCGTGCCGGCCGCCGCGGTCCGCGACGGGCTGCGGGCCTTCACCCCGGCGGGGCACCGCATCGCCGACGTCGGCACGGTGGCGGGCGTGCGCTACGTCGACGACTCGAAGGCCACGAACTGCCACGCGGCGCAGACCTCGCTGCTGGCCTACGAGCGGGTCGTGTGGATCGCCGGGGGCATGGCCAAGGGGCAGTCCTTCGACGACCTCATCCTCGCCGCCCGCGAGCGCATGGCCGGCGTCGTGCTGCTGGGCGTGGACCGGGCCGTCATCGCCGACGCGCTCGCGCGACACGCGCCGGATCTGCCGATCGTCGAGGTGTCGCGCACCGACACTGGTGCCATGGCGGAGGTCGTGGCGGCAGCCGCGGCCATGGCGAGGCCCGGCGACACGGTCCTGCTGGCCCCCGGGTGCGCGTCGTGGGACATGTTCACCGACTACGCGCAGCGGGGCGAGCAGTTCGCGCAGGCCGTGGCAGCACTCCAGGAGGGCGCGTGACCCAGGTGACCGGACCGGCGGGGCCCACGGCCCCAGGCCGAGCCCCGTCCACACCCGCGGCGCCGGCCGAGCCGAGCTGGCGCGAGCGGGTCAACGAGCACCCGATGGCGCCCTACTACCTGATCCTGGGCTCGGCGATGCTGCTGCTCGTCCTGGGCCTGGTGATGGTGCTCAGCTCCTCGAGCGTGGAGTCCTACGACACCACCGGCTCGGCGTTCACGCTGTTCACCCGCCAGGCCATGTTCGCCACAGCTGGCCTCGTGGCCATGGTGGTGCTGTCCCGGATGCCGGTGCCCGTGCTGCGCCGGTTCAGCACCCCGTTCATGATCGGGGCGGCCATCCTGCTGCTGCTGCTGTTCGTGCCGGGGATCGGTGTCTCGGTGGCCGGCCAGCGCAACTGGATCGACCTGTTCGGCCCCTTCCGGCTGCAGCCCTCGGAGTTCGCCAAGCTCGCCCTCATCCTGTGGGCCGCGGACCTGTTCACCCGGCGGGAACGGGTGCTCGACGAGTGGCGCCAGCTGGCCTGGCCGTTCCTCGGCGTGGCCGGCCTGGTGGTCGGCGTGGTCGTGCTGCAGGGCGACCTGGGCACCGCGATCATCCTGGCCATCATCGTGGCCGGGCTGCTCTTCGTCGCCGGCGCCCCCATGCGCATCTTCGTGGGCCTGGGCGTGCTCGGGGTGGCCGGCATCGCGGCCCTGTCGCTGACCGCGGGCTACCGCATCCGGCGGTTCACCGCCTGGTTGCACCCCGAGGGCGACCTCGACGGCGCCGGCTGGCAGCTGCTGCAGGGCAAGTACGCGCTCGGCACCGGGGGCTGGTGGGGCGTGGGCCTGGGCGGCAGCCGCGAGAAGTGGGGCGCCCTGCCCGCGGCGCACACCGACTTCATCTTCCCCGTCATCGGCGAGGAGCTGGGCCTGCTCGGGGCGCTCACGGTCGTGGGCCTCTTCGCGGCCATCACGGTCTTCACGATGCGCATGGCCATCCGGACCAACGACGTCTTCGTCCGGGTGGTCTGCGTCGGGATCATCGCCTGGCTCATGGGCCAGGCGATGGTGAACCTCGGCGCGGTGCTGCAGCTGCTGCCGATCACCGGCGTGACGCTGCCATTCGTCTCCTACGGCGGCTCGTCGCTGCTGCCCTCGCTCATGGCCATCGGCATCCTGCTGGCCTTCGCCAAGCACGAGGCCGGCGGGGCGGGCGCGCGCCGCCGCGCCGCCCCGGTGGGGGAGCGCTGAGCATGCACGTCGTCCTGGCCGGCGGGGGCACCGCCGGCCACATCGAACCCGCCCTCAACACCGCCGACGCGCTGCGCCGGCGCGACCCGGGCATCGGCATCACCGCGCTGGGCACGGAGAAGGGCCTCGAGGGCCGGCTGGTGCCGGCCCGTGGGTACGAGCTGCGGCTGATCCCGGCGGTGCCGCTGCCCCGGCGGCCGTCGGGCGAGTTGCTCACCCTGCCCGGGCGGGTCCGTGGCGCGCTGGCGATGACCGAGGCGATCCTGCGCGAGGTGCACGCCGACGTCGTCGTCGGGTTCGGCGGCTACGTGGCCCTGCCGGCCTACCTGGCAGCGCGCAGGACCGGCACGCCCCTGGTCATCCACGAGGCCAACGCCCGGCCGGGCCTGGCCAACCGGCTGGGCGCGCGGTTCACCCCGCACGTGGTGGAGGCGGCGGCCGGGAGCCTGCCGGGTGCCACCCGCATCGGCATCCCGCTGCGCCGGGCGATCGCCACCCTGGACCGCGCCGCCATGCGCGAGCAGGCCCGGGCCGAGCTCGGGCTCGCGGCCGACGGCCCGGTGCTGCTCGTGTTCGGCGGCTCCCAGGGGGCGCAACGGATCAACGCCGCCGTCGCCGGCGCGCTGCCCACGCTGCTGGGCCTGGGCCTGCAGGTGCTGCACGCCGTGGGCCACGCCAACCTGGCCGCGGTCACCGAGCGCCCAGCCGGGTACCACCCGGTGGCCTACCTGGACCGCATGGACCTGGCCTACGCGGCCGCCGACCTCGTCGTCAGCCGCAGCGGGGCCATGACCTGCGCCGAGCTGGCCGCCGTCGGCCTGCCCGCGATCTACGTGCCCTTCCCGATCGGCAACGGCGAGCAGCGGCTCAACGCGCTGCCCGTGGTCAATGCCGGGGGAGGGCTGCTGGTGGCCGACGAGGCGCTGGACGCCGCGGCCCTGGCCGCCGACGTCGGGGCCCTGGTGGCCGACCCCGAGCGGCTCGAGCGGATGGGCCGGGCCGCCCTGGCGCACGGCGTGCGCGACGCCGACGAGCGCCTGGCCGACCTGGTGCTGGCCGTCGCACGACCAGCGGACGTGGCAGGGGAGGAGTGAGGATGGCCGGCGAGGTCGCCCTGACCGGGCACGTGCACATCGTCGGGATCGGTGGGGCCGGCATGTCCGGCATCGCGCGCATCCTGGCCGCGCGTGGGGTCACGGTCTCGGGCAGCGACGCCCGGGAGTCCAAGCGGCTCGTGGCCCTGCGGGCGCTGGGCATCGACGCCCAGGTCGGGCACGCGGCCGAGCACGTGGCCGGCGTTGACGTCGTCCTGGTCTCCACCGCGATCCGGGCCGACAACCCGGAGGTGCTGGCCGCCGACGCGGCGGGGATCCCGGTGGTGCCGCGGGCAGAGGCGCTCGCGGCGCTCATGGCGGGCTCCACCGGCGTGGCGGTGGCTGGCACGCACGGCAAGACCACCACGACCTCGATGCTCACGATCGCCCTGCAGCACTGCGGGGCGGACCCGTCGTACGCGATCGGCAGCGAGCTCAACGACTCCGGGGCCAACGCCCACCAGGGCAGCGGTGCGCTCTTCGTCGTGGAGGCCGACGAGTCCGACGGCTCGTTCCTCGCCCTGCCGGCGGCGGCCGGCATCGTGACGAACGTGGAGCCCGACCATCTGGACCACTGGGGCACGTTCGAGGCGCTCGAGCAGGCCTTCCTCGCGTTCGCCGTGGGACTGGCCGGGTCCGGCGGGTTCCTGGTGACGTGCGCCGACGACCCGGGTGCCGTGCGGCTGGCCCGAGCCGCGCGGGAGCGGGGGGTGGACGTGCGCACCTATGGGACCGACCAGGCGGCCGACCACGTCCTGCACGACGTGGTGACCTCCGCGTCCGGCGTGCGCGCCCGACTCACCGGGCCCGACGGCAGCGAGGTGATGCTGCGCCTGGCCGTGCACGGCGAGCACAACGCGCGCAACGCCGCCGCGGCCCTGGTCACCGGCCTCGGCCTGGGCTTCCGGGCCGAGGACCTCGCCGAGGGCTTGGCGCTGTTCACCGGTACCCGGCGCCGGTTCGACTTCAAGGGCGAGGTCGGCGGGGTGCGGGTGTTCGACGACTACGCCCACCACCCCACGGAGATCGCCGCCACGCTGCGCGCCGCCCGCGAGGTGGTGGGGGAGGGCAACCTCGTGGTGGCCTTCCAGGCCCACCACTACTACCGCACCGCGATGTTCGTCGAGGAGTTCGGCGAGGCGCTGGGCCTGGCCGACCACGTCGTGGTCCTCGAGGTGTACGCCCCGGGCGAGGAGCCGATCCCGGGAGCCAGCGGGCAGTCGATGGCTGCCCACGTGCCGCTGCCGGCCGACCGGGTGGTGTTCGAGCCCTCGTGGTCGGCGGTGGCCGGGCACCTGGCCGACCGGGCTCGGCCCGGTGACCTCGTCATGACCCTGGGCGCCGGCGACATCGTCCTGCTCGGCCCGGAGGTCCTGGACCTGCTGGCCGCCCGCACGGGAGGGAGCACCCCATGAGCACTGAGGCCCCGAGCCCGCAGGCGGTGCTCGTCACGGACCTGGCGCCGGACGAGGTGCCGGCGTCGCCACCGGCCGGCGGGTCGCGCCGCCGACGGGTGCGCCGTCGCTGGTGGGTCGCGGCTGCGGTCACGGTGGCCGGGCTGGGCTGGCTCGGCTGGGGGTCGCCGGCGACGCTGGTCGAGCACGTGGTCGTCGAGGCCCCGCGTGGGCTGTCCGCGGAGTCGATCCGGCTGGCCTCGGGCATCTCGGCGGCCGACCACGTCCCCGCGGTGGACGCCGACGCGGTGCGCGCGGCGATCATGGGCGCCATCCCCGCGGTCGCCGACGTGCAGGTGCAGCGCTCCCTGCCGCACACGATCCGCCTCGAGGTGACGGCCCGCAGCCCGCTCGCGGCGGTCCAGTCGGGCAAGGGCTTCCTCGTCATGGATGCCGACGGGGTGGTCTACGACACGGTGGGCAGCGCCCGCAAGCTGCCGGTCATCCGGGCCCGCACCGACGAGGGCCGCGAGACGGCCCGCCTCGTGCTGCTGTCGCTGCCGCCGGACCTGCGGGCCGACGTGCGCCGGGTGGCCGCGAGCACCGCACAGGACGTCACCCTCACGCTCAAGGGCGGCGCGACGGTGCGGTGGGGCGATCCGGACCGCGCCGAGCTCAAGTCCCGGGTGCTGGCCGGCCTGGTCGCGGTCAAGGCCGACGTGTACGACGTCAGCAGCCCCCTGCAGCCCACCACGACGGGCGGTCGCACTGCCGAGGAGCAGCCCACGCCCTGACGACCCTGTTCGCCCTGAGCGAACACGCTGGGCGAGGTCGGGCGCGCGTTCCGCGGTGCTGATGGGACCCTCGGGCGAGCGCGTCCACAGCCTGTGCACGACCGGCGCCAGCGTTGTCCACAGGGGATGTCCACAGGTGGTCCCCATCCCGGCGCCCGCCCTCCCCAGCGTGTCCCCAGCTGGTCCCCAGGTGCCGGCCGGCGCCCCTGGTGCGCCGATGGCATCGGCGTTCCCGGTCCGCACGGTGCCGGCGACACGCCCACCAGGGCGGGGGTCCTTGATCCGCCCCAGGTGCTGGCCTACGTTCCTCGCCAACCACAGGTTGACATAACTCTCAGGCTCAAGTTGAGGGTGAGACTCAACCGGAGGTGCACGCCGCAGCCGGGCTCAACCCCCGCGCCGCACGCAACGCCCCAGCCCGTTTCCCAGCAGCAGGACAGAACAGGAGCACCGCAGTGGCAGCCCCGCAGAACTACCTGGCAGTCATCAAGGTCGTCGGCATCGGTGGTGGCGGCGTGAACGCCGTGAACCGGATGATCGAGGTCGGCCTCAAGGGCGTGGAGTTCATCGCCATCAACACCGACGCGCAGGCGCTGCTCATGAGCGACGCCGACGTCAAGCTCGACATCGGCCGCGAACTCACTCGCGGCCTGGGCGCCGGCGCGGACCCCGAGGTCGGCCAGCGCGCCGCCGAGGACCACGCCGACGAGATCGAGGAGGTGCTCAAGGGCGCCGACATGGTCTTCGTCACCGCGGGCGAGGGTGGCGGCACCGGCACCGGCGGCGCTCCCGTCGTGGCCAAGATCGCACGCTCGCTCGGCGCGCTGACCATCGGCGTCGTCACCCGGCCGTTCGGGTTCGAGGGCCGCCGTCGCAGCGGCCAGGCCGAGCACGGCATCGAGGAGCTGCGGGCCGAGGTCGACACCCTGATCGTCATCCCGAACGACCGGCTGCTGTCCCTGGCCGATCGCTCGATCTCGATGATCGACGCCTTCCGCCAGGCCGACCAGGTGCTCCTGCAGGGCGTCTCGGGCATCACGGACCTCATCACCACCCCGGGCCTGATCAACCTCGACTTCGCCGACGTGAAGTCGGTCATGAAGGGGGCCGGCTCGGCGCTCATGGGGATCGGCTCGGCGCGCGGCGACGAGCGCGCGGTCGGGGCCGCCCAGGCCGCGATCGCCAGCCCGCTGCTCGAGGCCAGCATCGACGGCGCGCACGGCGTGCTCATGTCGATCGCGGGCGGGTCCGACCTGGGCCTGTTCGAGATCAACGAGGCCGCCCGCCTGGTGGCCGAGGCCGCCCACCCCGACGCCAACATCATCTTCGGTGCCGTGATCGACGACACCCTGGGCGACGAGGTGCGGGTCACGGTCATCGCCGCCGGGTTCGACGGCGGGCACCCGCCGGTGCGCCGCGAGGCGGCCGCCGGGCGTCGGGTGCTCGACGAGTCGGAGCCGGCCGCCGGTGCCGCGCCGCGCGCCGAGGCGCCGGTGCTGGTCCCGGCGGGCGCCCAGTCCGGTGTCGTGCTGCCCCCCGGCCTTGCCGGCTCGGAGCGGCCCAGCGTGGACATCCGCGAGCCCCGGACGATCTCCTTCGACGAGCCCGACGACCTCGACGTCCCGGACTTCCTGAAGTAGATCCCGACCCACCACGCCCGACACGATGATCGTCCACCGCCTCGACCTCGCCCTGCCCGGCGGGGTCGAGGCGCGGATGGTCCTCACGGGCCGGGGTGGGACCGGAGGCGGCGCGACGGCCAGCGGCGGGTCGAGCCGCTGGCCGTTCGCCGCGGCCAACCTGGGCTCGCACGTGGGGGACGACCCGGACGCCGTGGTCGCCAACCGCACCGCCCTGGCCGGGGCCCTCGGGGTCCCGGCGGCGGCGATGACCTTCATGCATCCCGACCACGGTCGGGGGGTGGCGGTCGTCGAGGAGCCCACCGGGGTGGCCCCGGGTGCCGAGCTGCGCGACGTGGACGCCCTGGTCACCGACCGGGTCGGCGTCGGGCTGGTCGCCCTCGCAGCCGACTGCGTGCCGATCCTGCTGGTCGACCCGCCCGCCCGCGTCGTCGCGGCCGTGCACTGCGGCTGGCGGGGCCTGGCCCTCGACGTGGTCGGGGCGGCCGTCGACGTCATGGTGGCCCTGGGGGCCACGCCCAGCGCCGTGCGGGCCCTGCTCGGGCCGGCGATCTGCGGGGCGTGCTACCCGGTGCCCCCGGAGCGGGCCGCGGCGCTGGCCCCGGTGTGCCCGGAGGCGATCACCACCGCCCCGGACGGCCAGCCGGCGATCGACCTGCGGGCTGGCCTGGCGGCCCGGCTCGCGCAGCTCGGCGCCACCGCGCAGGCCGTCGGGGGCTGCACGGCCGAGGACCCCGACGGCTGCTTCTCCCACCGCCGGGACGGTCGGACCGGTCGCCAGGGTGGGGCGATCGCCCTGGTGGCGGCGTGACCGCCGAGGACCAGCGACGCACGCAGCTCGCGGCCAACCTGGCCGCGGTGCGCCAGCGGATCGAGACAGCCTGCCGGGTGGCGGGCCGACACGGCGAGGAGGTGACCATCGTGGCCATCACGAAGACGTTCCCGGCCAGTGACGTGCGCCTGCTCGCCGAGCTCGGCATCACCGACGTGGGGGAGAACCGCGACCAGGATGCCCGGCCCAAGGCCCAGGCGTGCGCCGACCTGGGGCTGACCTGGCACTTCGTGGGCCAGCTGCAGCGCAACAAGGCGGCCTCGGTGGCCTCCTACGCGGCGATCGTCGAGTCGGTGGATCGGGCCCGCCTGGTCACGGCCCTGGATCGGGCGGCCGGCCAGGCCGGCCGGCGGCTCGGGGCCTGCCTGCAGGTGGACCTCGACGAGCGCCCACCCGACGTCGGCCCCTCGACGGCCGAGCGTGGCGGTTGCGCGCCCGCCGAGCTGCTCGCGCTCGCCGGACAGGTGGCGGCCAGCGAGCACCTGGACCTGCTCGGGGTGATGGCCGTCGCCCCGCTGGGGGTGGACCCGCGCGGGGCCTTCGACCGCCTGGCCGACCTGCACGTCGGACTCCTGGCCGAGCACCCGGGCGCGACCATGCGCTCGGCTGGGATGTCCGGGGACCTCGAGGCCGCGATCGCGGCCGGAGCGACACACGTCCGCCTCGGCAGCGCGCTGCTCGGGCGCCGTGGCAGCACTGAAGTAACCTGACCGAGACCCCGGCCGGCACCACCGGCCGGAGAGCATGGAGGAGGGCACATGCCCGGCGCGATGCGCAAGATGGCGGTCTACCTCGGCCTCGTCGAGAACGACCTCGATGCCGACGACGACCTCGACCTGTCCGACGGGCGCCGTGCCCGCGAGCCCTACGCCGCGCCGCAGGCCGACCTGCGGCCCCGGCCGGTGACCGAGGTCGCGGCACGGCCCGCCCCGGCGACCATCGGGCTCTCCGAGCGGGTCACGAGCACCGCGACGCTGCGGCCGACCGGATCGGCGGGCGGCGCTGACGTCTACCGGATCGAGACGTTGCACCCGCGCTCGTACAACGACGCCCGGCGCATCGGCGAGGAGTACCGCGAGGGCGTGCCGGTCATCATCAACCTCACCGGCATGGACGACAACGACGCCAAGCGCATCGTCGACTTCGCCGCTGGCCTGGTGTTCGGCCTGCGCGGCTCGATCGAGCGCATCACGAACAAGGTCTTCCTGCTCTCGCCGGCGAACGTCGACGTGGGCGCGGAGGCGCGGGCACAGATCGCGCAGGATGGCTTCTTCAACCAGAGTTGATGCATGAGCCTCATCGTCGGCGTGCTGTCCAGCGCCATCTGGCTGTTCCTGCTGCTGCTCATCGCCCGGATGATCATCGGCCTGATCATGGTGTTCGCGCGGGACTACCAGCCGACCGGTCCGATCGTGGTCATCTTCGAGTCCGTCATGATGGTGACCGATCCGCCGCTGAAGGCCCTGCGCCGGGTCATCCCGCCGCTGCGGATCGGCCAGGTCTCGTTGGACCTGGCGTTCCTCGTGCTGTTCATCGCCCTGCAGCTGCTGCTCGGCTTCCTGCGCGGGTTGGCCTGATGCCTCGGCGCACGGGCTGGCCAGGCCAGGGCCGGCGTGGGGCGGGTCGCCGCGGAGGTGGGGCATGGCGCTGAGCGCCCAGGACGTGCACGACAAGCAGTTCACGCTCGTGCGGCAGGCCACCGGCTACGACATCGACGAGGTGGACGCCTTCCTCGACGAGGTGGAGGCCGAGCTCGCCCGGCTGCACGAGGAGCTCGACGCCGCGCGCGCCCAGCTCGCGGCACAGCCCGCGGGCGGCGGTGAGGCCCCGGCCGAGGCCGAGGCGGCTGGCGCCGGAGGGGCGGCGGCCAGGATCCTCGAGCTGGCCCAGCGGACCGCCGACGAGTACGTCGCCGAGGCACGCCGGACCGCGGACTCCCTGGTCGGCGAGGCCGAGGAGCGCGCCCGTGCCGCGGTGGCCGGCCTCGAGGGCCAGCGCGCCGAGCTCGAGGCGCGGGTGACCGCCCTGCGGACGTTCGAGGGCGAGGTGCGTGGTCGGCTCACCTCCTACTTCGAGGGACAGCTGCGCGACCTGCGGGCGATCGCCGAGCGGCCCGCCGAGCCCCAGGGCTGAACGACTGCCACCCATCCCGCGCGGGCCTGCCCTCAGGCCCCCAGCGCCGGTCGACCACTGGTCACGCCCCGCCGACCGTAGGCCTCCGCGGCCCGCTGCCCCGCGCGGCGGCTGGCGCTGGCCGAGCCGGCCGCCGTGGCCGAGCCCCGCCAGGAGCCGCGGGCCTGGCTGACCCCGCGGTGGTAGTCGGTGACGGCGAGGTCCCGTGCCCGCAGCGCCAGGGCGACGTTCGTCGCTCGCGCCCCACCCGCACCGGTCGAAGGCCCCGGACCCGCGCTGGTCGCCTCCTGGGCCTCCGCCCGGGCACGCGCCGACGCCTGCGCCATGCGCTCGCCGATCCGCTCGACGAAGCCCAGGCAGAAGGCGTTGCGGGCCACGGTCGCGGTGACCGGCCGCAGGGCGCCCGTGCTGGGGGCCCGGTAGGTGCTCCCGCGCCAGGTGCCGGCCCGGACGTGCGCCTGCGCCCCGCCCACCATCACCGTGCTCGCGGTGGCGAAGACCGACTCCACCTGGTCGAGGTCGCCCGGCATGCCGTAGCCCAGCACGTAGGTGGAGCCCGCGCCGATGTCGACGCGCACCGACCAGGCCCGCGCGATCGCCAGGTAGAGCGACACGAGCAGCGCGTTGAGCGGCTTGCGGGGCTCGCCGATCGTGAGCATCCGGTGGGTGGGGGCCTCGACGCGGCGGGGCTGGCCCATCGCGGCCACGGCCAGGTCGATGCTGTGCCGCTGGGCGACCAGCGCGGCCTTGGCCAGGTAGGCCTCGGCCTCCTCGGCCGACGTCGTGCACGTGGCCTTGGCCAGCAGGGCGGCGACCCGGCGCACCTGGTCGGTCCCGCCGGCCTCCCCTGCCGCATCGCCGCCGGCGCCCGGGTGGTCGGGCAGGCTGTCGAGGGGCTCGAACAGGTGGCGCAGCAGGGTGGCGGCCGGGACGCCCACGTGCTGCTCGGTCAGGTGCAGCAGCGCGTCGCGGAACCCGGGCCCGTGCCCGGGCTCCCCGGCGAGGTGGTGGGCGAGCTCGTGCAGCGCGACCGCGCGGGCCATGGCCCACCGGCCCTGGCGCTGCGGGCTCGGGATGCCGATGACGCCGTCGCGATAGGTGGCCCGCCGGTACCCCCGGCGATGCTCGACCCGGACCGGCCCCGCAGCCGGGTACCGGGCGGTCGTGGCGGGCTGCGCCAGGGCTGCGTCGACGAAGGCCTGCATGGCGCCGAGCTCGCCGAAGTGGACCTCCGGCGGCAGGGTGAGGACATCCCTGCCGACCCGGACCCGTCGGTGCCGCGAGGCCATCACCGAGGCGAGCAGGTCCTCGGCGCGGTAGACCGCCCCCCGGTGCCGGTCGATGCGCGGGTCCTCGTGCATGGCGCCAACCCTGCCACCTGGCCCTGACAGGCCGGGCTCGTCGTCCACAGCCGGATCAGGCGCGTCGCACCCCGAGCACGAGGCCGAGGTCGGCGTCCTCGCCCCCCGCGGCGTCGGTCGGCGGGGCCGTGCGGTGCATCGCCACGGCGAGCACCTCGGCGGCGATGTCGCCGGCGTGCTCGTCCAGCGCGGCGCCGAGCTCCTCGGAGGTCGTCGCCAGCCAGAGCTCGATCCGGTCGCTCACCTCGAGGCCGGCGGCCTTGCGGGTCTCCTGCACGGTGCGGACCACCTCGCGGGCCAGGCCGCGGCGGACCAGCTCCGGGGTGAGGTGCAGGTCCAGGGCGAGGGTCTCGCCGGCGTCGGTGGCCACGGCCCAGCCCTCGCGCGGCGTCTCGGTGATCACCACGTCGTCCGGGCCGACCTCGACCATCGCGCCGTCGACCCGCACGTGGGCGGTGCCGTGGGCCCGCAGGTCGGCGGTCAGCGCCACCGGGTCCGCCGCGGCGATGGCGGCCGCCACCGGCTGGGTGCCCTTGCCGAAGCGCCGGCCCAGCGAGCGGAAGTTGGCCTTCACGGTGACGTGGACCAGCTCGTCGGAGGTGGCGTCGTCGGTGCCGCCGAGGCCCACCACCGAGGCCACGTTGAGCTCCTCGGCGAGCTGGTCGCGCAGCTCGCCGGGCATCCGGTCCCATCCGGGCGCGGACACCAGCGCGCGGCCCAGCGGCTGGCGGGTGCGGACCCGGCCCTCCGCCCTGGCCGCGCGGCCCAGCTCGACGAGGCGGCGGATGAGCGCCACCTGCTCGCCGAGCTCGGCGTCGGCCAGCGTCGCGGCGTCGTCGGGCCAGTCCTGCAGGTGCACCGACTCGCCGGGCGCGGTCGCGAACAGGTCCTGCCACACGCGCTCGGTGATGAACGGGGTGAACGGGGCCATGAGCAGGGTCACGGTGCGCAGGCAGGCGTGCAGCGTGTGCAGGGCGGCCGGATCGCCCTCCCAGAACCGCCGCCGGGAGCGGCGCACGTACCAGTTCGACAGGTCGTCGATGAACGCGGCCAGCAGGCGGCCGGCCCGCTGCGTGTCGAACCCGTCGAGGGCCACGGTGACGTCGCGGGCCAGGCGGCTGGCCTCGGCCAGGGCCCAGCGGTCGAGCACCGGGCGCTCCGCGAGGGCCGGCGCCGCGGCGGCGTCGGGCACGAAGCCGGCCGTGCGGGCGTACAGCGACTGGAAGGACACGGTGTTCCAGTAGGTGAGCAGCGTCTTGCGCACCACGTCGGCGATGGCTGCGTGGCCCACCCGGCGGGCCTGCCACGGCGAGCCCGCCGCGAGCATGAACCACCGCACCGCGTCGGCCCCGTGGTCGTCCATGAGCGGGATCGGCTCCAGGACGTTGCCCAGTCGAACACCAGGGTCCCGACGGCCATGAGCGTGTAGAACCAGCCGCGGGTCTGGTCGATCGCCTCGCAGATGAAGTCGGCCGGGTACCTGCGCGCGAACGCCTCGGCGCCGGCGTGCGGGTAGCCCCACTGGGCGAAGGGCATCGCGCCGCTGTCGTACCAGCCGTCGATGACCTCGGGCACGCGGGTGGCCGGTGCCGAGCACTGCGGGCAGGCGAAGGTCACGTCGTCGACGTAGGGCCGATGAGGATCGAGCGCGGACAGGTCCTGTCCGGCCAGCTCGCCGAGCTCGGCCAGCGAGCCGACGCAGGTGAGGTGGTCCTCGGCGCAGCGCCAGATCGGCAGCGGCGTGCCCCAGTACCGGTTGCGCGACAGCGCCCAGTCGACGTTGTTCTCC
>JALOLK010000093.1 GCA_025456015.1 Candidatus Nanopelagicales bacterium | reverse complement strand
CTGCTCGACCCGCTCGAGGCCGGCGTAGAACCCGGCGGTCCAGGTGGCCGTGGTGATGATCGACACCCCGCCGCCGAGCTCCTCGCGGAACCGGCCGCCCGAGATGATGAACCCCTTCGTGTAGCCGTTGGCCGGCGTGCGCTCCTTGATCGTGTCGTTCATCGAGAACGTCTCGCCGGGTTCGAGGATCGTGCCGTTCAGGTACTCCGCGGCCTGCCCGACGTTCTGGTAGCGGTAGGGGGCCGGGGGGAAGGCCTGCCGGAAGCTCGACAGCTTCTCGCGGATGTTGAGCGCCTTGGCCTCGGCGGTCGTGAACGCCGCGTCGGAGACGGTGAGCGGCACCTGCGTGGTCCGGGCCGCGGCGGTGCGCGCGGGCAGCAGCGGCTCCACGGCCTCGCCGAGCGCCTCGGGGTCCACCGCGCGACCGGTGCGCGAGGGGACCACGACGGGGCGCCCCTCGCGGATGACGATCCTGGCGTCGCGCCCAGGCCGCTCGATCTCGGCCAGCTCGTCGTCGAGCCGCTCGTCGAGCGCCTCGGCATCCAGGGTGCCCTCGATGGTGGAGCCGACGGTGGCGAAGGTCATGGATCGCGCGATGTCGACGGGCTCGATCCGCACGCGGCCGACGACCTCGGGCTCCTGCGCGGAGCCGCGGGTCACGGCGACCGTGATCGGCAGGGCCACGGCGGGCTCGGCCAGCTCGGTGACGACGCGCTGGGCCTCGGCGTCGGACACCGCGGTGGGCAGCTCGCGCATCGGCAGCACGAGCGGCACCGGCGCGGCCTGCAGGTAGGACGCCGCGACGAGGTCGGCTGCGGCGGGCACCTCGAGCTCGCCGCCGGGCACGCCGGGCGTCAGCCGCACCTCGGCGCGCTTCGTGTACCGGATCGTCGGGTCCTGCGGCTCGGTGGCGGCCTCGTCGGCCACCTGCTCGAGGGCGGCGGTGAGGGCCGCGTCGTCGACGGTGACGATCGGCTCGACGGTCACCTCGCCGCGCAGGTGGGCCACCAGCTCGGCCGGGCGCAGCACGAGGCCGGTGGCCTGGGCGGCGGTCGCCGTCCAGTCGACGGCCAGGCCCGCCTCGGCGGGCTCGAGCTCGGCGGTGGCCTGCCCGGCGGCCACCGGGATCGGCGCCTCGGCCTGCTCGCCGAGGGCGGCCTCGAGCTCGGCGGCGGCCTGCTCCGTGGACAGCCCGCCGATGTCGATGCCGCGGACCGTGGTGCCCTCCGGCACGTCCGAGCCGGAGACCGCCCAGACGGTGGCCGCATACCCGCCGGCGACCAGCAGGCCGGCCAGCCCGAGCGCGCCGAGCAGCCGCCGGCCCCGTCGTCGCGGGGGAGCGGGATCCGAAGCGGCACCCGATCGGGGTGCGTCCTGCGCCACGGGCGCCATGGTAGGTGCCGATCCGCGACCGGGCCGCCTGCCCTCGCCGAGCCGGCTCAGCGCAGGTCGTGGAACCGCGACGCGAAGTACACGGTGGGCCGGGCCGGCTCCTCGGTGTCGTCGGACGGCTCGTGCACGGCCGTCACCTCGCCCAGCACGATGTCGTGGTCGCCCGCCGGCACGACCTGCACCGTGCGCAGCTCGAGGCCGGCCAGGGCGCCGGCCAGCAGCAGGCAGCCGTTCGTGCCCCGTCGGGTCGCCACGGCGTCGAACTGCCCGGCCAGCGGCCGGCCGCGGGTGGCGAACCAGCGGGCCGTGGCCTCACCACCCTCGGCCAGGAACGACACGGCCCAGGAGCCGGCGCCCAGCACGGCCTCGTGGAACCGTGAGTCGCGCTCGACGCAGACCAGCGCGAGCAGCGGGTCCAGCGAGACGGTGGTGAACGAGTTGGCGGTCATCGCATGGTCGACGCCGTCGACCCGCGTGGTCACGATGGCCACGCCGGTGGCGTAGCGGGAGGCGGCCCGGCGCAGCTGGGCCGCCGTGGGGGCGGACAACGGGGCGCCGGGCGGCGCGGCGTGACGCTCAGGCATCGCCGGCCCCGGCGGGCACGCCCTCGGCGGCCTCGGGGGCGTCCTCGTCGGGGAGCAGGGGGAACCCGCAGCACGCCGCGAGCACCATCGACCCGACGATGAGGTAGGCCACCTGCCGGGTGCCGCTGCTCAGGATGAGGTCGCCCGAGGCGCTGGTCGTGCCCAGCATGAGCGTGGCGGCCAGCCAGCCGGTGGCCGAGGCGATCGCACCCGCGCGCGACCCGACCCACCACGCGCACGCCCGCACGACCAGGGCCGCCGTCACGATCCCGAGCAGGGCGCCCACGGGCAGGCCAACCCCGGCGACGTCGAGGGTCCACCACTGGCCCACGCCGCCGACCAGGCCGATGAGCAGCCCGACCATCGCCACCGCGAGGAGTCGACCGGCCAGGCGCATGCGGCGAAGCCTACGTCGTGCTCGCCTGCCCGGATCGGCTGCGCCGCAGGCGCGATCCCCCGAGCGTCAGTCGTTGGCGTGCAGGTGCTCGGCCAGGCCGCCCCAGTGCCCGCTGCGCGGCGTCGCCTCGAGCGCACCGCTCACGGAGTTGCGCCGGAACAGCAGGTCGGCGACGCCCGACAGCTCGCGGCCCTTCACCACCGTGCCGTCGGGCAGGGTCACCTTCGAGCCGGCCGTCACGTAGCAGCCGGCCTCCACCACCGACCGGTCGCCCAGCGAGATGCCGATGCCGCCGTTGGCCCCGATGAGCGCGCCCTCGCCGATGGTGACCTGCTCGGTGCCGCCGCCGGACAGCGTGCCCATGATCGAGGCGCCGCCGCCGATGTCGGAGCCGGCGCCGACGACCACGCCTGCGGAGATGCGCCCCTCCACCATCGAGGGGCCCAGCGTGCCGGCGTTGAAGTTGCAGAAGCCCTCGTGCATGACCGTGGTGCCCTCGGCCAGGTGCGCGCCCAGCCGCACCCGGTCGGCGTCGGCGATGCGCACCCCGGAGGGCACCACGTAGTCGACCATCCGGGGGAACTTGTCCACGCCGAGGACCACCAGGGCCTCGCCGGCGATGCGGGCGCGCAGGCGCACCTCGGGCAGCGCCTCGATGGCGACCGGCCCCAGGGAGGTCCATGCCACGTTCGGCAGCACCCCGA
Source organism: Candidatus Nanopelagicales bacterium (assembly GCA_025456015.1). Classification (GTDB taxonomy): domain Bacteria; phylum Actinomycetota; class Actinomycetes; order S36-B12; family CAIYMF01; genus Prado023. The sequence continues at coordinate 6,390 of JALOLK010000093.1, read as the reverse complement.
AGATGCCCTCGACGTTCACGGTGCGCGGGCGGACCAGCCGGTGCGAGAGCAGGTGCAGGCGCAGGTAGGCGTCGGCGACGTCGGCCGGCGGTCGGGACAGGTCGGCGACCACCGTGCTCACCACCCGCGTGACCGTCCCCCGGATCGGGTCCTCGCCACAGGCGTCGGCCAGGTGGGGCACCGGCGCGGGCACGTCGGCCAGCGCGGGGGCGGGGTACCAGACGTCGAGGATCGCGGCATCGTCGGCGGTCGAGGCGAAGGTGGCGATCCCCAGCCCGGCGCCGGGCGCGGTGAGCAGCTCCATGGGTGGGTAGCGTAGGCGGCTCCACCGACAAGGAGGCCCCCGATGGCGCTGGACCCGCACGGCGACCTCGTGGCGCTGCTCGGCGACCTCGTCGACATCCCCAGCGAGAGCCGCGACGAGGCCCCGATCGCCGATGCCATCGAGGCGGCCCTGTCCACGGCCGCGCACCTCGAGGTGGTCCGCGAGGGCAACTCCCTGGTCGCGCGCACCCAGCTCGAGCTGCCCGACCGGGTCGTGATCTGCGGTCACATCGACACCGTGCCGGCCGCGGACAACCTGCCCCACTACCTCGACGAGGTCGACGGCGAGGAGCGCCTCGTCGGCCTCGGCGCGTGCGACATGAAGGGTGGCGTCGCGGTCGCCCTGGCCCTGGCGACACGCCTGGCCCAGCCCACCCGCGACGTCACGTACGTGTTCTACGAGGCCGAGGAGATCGAGGAGCGCTACAACGGCCTCAAGCGCCTGGCCGACACCCGCCGCGACCTGCTCGCCGGGGACTTCGCCGTGCTCATGGAGCCTTCCGTCGCGGGCGTGGAGGCGGGCTGCCAGGGCACGCTGCGCGCCGAGATCCACCTGCACGGCCGCCGCTCCCACAGTGCCCGGTCGTGGCTGGGCAGCAACGCGATCCACGGTGCGGCCGAGGTGCTCGCCCGGTTGGCGGAGTACCAGCCGTCCCGGGTCACGATCGACGGCCTGGAGTACCGCGAGGGCCTCAACGCCGTCGGGATCACCGGCGGGGTGGCCGGGAACATCATCCCGGACGCCTGCGTGGTCACCGTGAACTACCGGTTCGCCCCGTCGCTGGACCCGGAACGGGCGATCCGCCACGTGCACACCGTCTTCGAGGGCTTCGACGTGCGGATCGTGGACGTCGCCGCGGGCGCGCTGCCCGGCCTGGCCCACCCGGCGGCCCAGGCGTTCCTGGCCGCCACCGGGGCGGTGCCCAGGCCCAAGTTCGGGTGGACCGACGTGGCCCGGTTCAGCGCCCTGGGCGTGCCGGCGGTGAACTACGGGCCCGGTGACCCCGCGCTGGCGCACACGCGCGAGGAGTACGTGCCGACCGCGCAGGTGCGCGACACGTACGACGTGATGCAGCGGTGGCTGAGCGCCCCGGTGCCGCGCGTGGACGCCTGGGGCAGGCCGGCGGGCGAGGCAGCGCCGCCGCGGCGACGCTCGGGCGTGCAGCGCGCCACCTGACCCCCGCGCGTCGACCGGCAGGCGTCACCCCGCCCGGGACGCCGACGACCCCGCCCCCGAGGGTCGGGGCGGGGTCGTGCGACGGCGCGCGCGTGGCGCGTCAGCGGGTTCAGGCCTGCTTGATCGCCGACACGTCGAGCTGGATCTTGATCGTGTCCGAGACCAGGACGCCGCCGGCCTCGAGGGCCACGTTCCAGGTCAGCCCGAAGTCCTTGCGGGAGAGCTGGGTCTCGCCCTCGAACCCGGCGCGGACGTTGCCGAACGGGTCGGTGGCCACGCCGGTGGGCTCGAGCTCGAGCTCGACCGGGCGGGTGACCCCCTTGATGGTCAGGTCGCCGAGCATGACGAACTGGCCACCCTCCTGCTTGACGCCGGTGGAGACGAAGGTCATCTCCGTGTTGGTCTCGACATCGAAGAAGTCGGGGCTGCGCAGGTGGGCGTCGCGGTCGGCGCTGCCGGTGTTCACCGAGGCCAGCTGCACCGTGACGTTCGCGGTCGAGGCGCTCGGGTTCGCGGCGTCGATCGTGATCGTGCCGGCGAACGCGTCGAACTGCCCGCGCACCTTCGTCACCATGGCGTGCCGGGCGACGAAGCCCAGGCGGGTGTGGGTGGGATCGATGGCCCAGCTGCCCTCGTAGGCGGAGTAGTCGGTCACGGTGCGTCCTCTCGTTGTCGTTGATCGTTCAACAAGATGATTGAAGCGTGAATTCATCTGGCTGTCAAGCGCTGGACGCCCCGATCCCCCCGACCCGGGCTACCGTGCCGGCCATGGAGCGATCCGACACCCCACCGACCGAGCGCCCTGACGCCTCGACCCCCGCACCCGCGCGCCACGCCGACCCCGGTGCCCCCGATCCCGGCCCTCGGCCGACCGCCCGCACGAAGGGCCCGGTCGTCCTGCGCGGTCGGCAGATCCCGGGCACCACGACCGACCAGCGCCTGCTCGACACCCGCGACTCCGGCGACTGGGTGCACACCGACCCCTGGCGCGTCCTGCGCATCCAGGCCGAGTTCGTGGAGGGCTTCGGCGCGCTGGCCAAGCTCGGCCCGGCCATCAGCGTCTTCGGCTCGGCGCGCACGCCGCAGGACCACCCCGAGTACGCGCTGGCCCAGCGGACCGCCGAGCTGCTCGTCGAGGCCGGCTTCGCGGTCATCACCGGCGGCGGCCCGGGGATCATGGCCGCGGCCAACCGCGGCGCGTGGCAGGCCGGCGGGACGTCGGTGGGCCTGGGCATCGAGCTGCCCTTCGAGCAGGGCATGAACGAGTGGGTCGACCTGGGGGTCAACTTCCGCTACTTCTTCGCCCGCAAGACGATGTTCGTGAAGTACGCCCAGGGGTTCGTGGTCTTCCCCGGTGGGTTCGGCACGATCGACGAGCTGTTCGAGGCGCTCACCCTGGTGCAGACCGGCAAGGTCACGACCTTCCCGATCATCCTCATGGGCACGGCCTACTGGCGGGGCCTGCTCGACTGGCTCACCGCGACGATGCGCGCCGACGGCAAGATCTCCGCGCGCGACCTCGAGCTGATCCACGTGACCGACGACCCGCACGAGGTGGTGGCGATCCTGCGCGACGCCGAGCTGTCGCGCGGGACCGCCCACCCCCTGGGGGAGGCCGCGCCCTTCGACGTGGCGCTGGCCGACGGCACCTGAGCCGGCACGCCCCCTGCCGTCCGGGGCGGGGCGGGTGCGCCGATGGCAGGATGGGCCCGTGCTCACGCTGCTGCTCGTGCTGGTGGCGCTCGTGATCGTCGGGGGTGTCGTGGTCCTGCTCGCGCGGGACCAGCCGGTGCTCCCCGACGAGCCCCCGATCGCGGCCCCCTCCACCTGGCCCGGCCCCGACGCGCTCACCCCCGGGGCGCTGGTCGAGGTCGGCTTCCCGGTCGTCCTGCGCGGCTACCGGATGGACGAGGTGGACCGGGTCCTCGATGACGCCAGCGTGGCGCTGGCCCAGCGCGACGCCCGGATCGAGGCCCTGCTCACCGTCGTGGCCGCGCTGGGCGGGACGCCGTCCGCCGTCGGGATCGGGGTCGAGGGTGCGCCCCTGGCCGCCGAGGGCGCGGGGGAGCCCCAGTGAGCGGGCGCAAGCACCTCGTGCACTCCGTGGTGGTCGACGCGCCGCCCGAGGAGGTCTTCGCCGCCCTCGTCGACTGGAGCACCCAGGGCGAGTGGATGCTCGGCACCCAGGTCTGGGCCGAGGGGCCGGCCGACGGCGTGGGCGGGCGGATCACCGCGTTCACCGGCGTGGGCGGGCTGGGGTTCCTGGACACCATGGAGATCGTCGACTGGCAGCCGCCCCGGCTCGTGCGGGTCCAGCACACCGGGCGCGTGGTCCGAGGGCCGGGCGTCTTCGAGGTGCTGTCCCTGCCCGAGGGGCGCAGCCGCTTCGTGTGGCGCGAGGAGCTCGACCTGCCGTTGGGCGCCGTGGGCCGAATCGGCTTCGCCCTCGTGCGCCCGGCGTTCGCCGCCGGGGTCGACCACTCGCTGCGGCGCTTCGCCGCCTACGTCACCGCTCGGCGGGCGGCCTCGCCGGACTGAGCCCCAGCGCCCCCGCCCCCTGGTGGACCCCTCGCCCCGGTGCCGGCCGTGCGTTGCGCGGTGCGCCGGAGGGGTCGACGCATGGGGGATAATGGGGGCACGCTACGGCCCGTCCGGGGGTCGGGACCAGGACAAGGGGAGGCACACCATGGCCGCCATGAAGCCGAGGACCGGGGACGGCCCACTCGAGGTCACCAAGGAGGGCCGCGGCATCGTCATGCGCGTCCCGCTCGAGGGTGGCGGTCGTCTCGTCGTCGAGCTCAACGCCGACGAGGCCCGTGACCTGGGCACCCAGCTCACGACGGTGGCCGGCTGACCGGCCCGAGCCCATCGTCGCGGACCCCGCGCCGACCGCCCACCCGGCGGTACGGTGGCGGGGTCTTCGACGTCCGGGGAGGAATCGTGCACGAGGGGCCGGCACTGCAGGTCGAGGTGGTCGTGGGGGAGCCCCCGGGGGACGTCCCGGCGCTGGCCGAGCTGGGCGCGTCCGAGGTCGTCGTGATCGCCGTGCGGCCCGCCCGTCCCGCCGATGGCGAGGGCGCTGACCGCTCATCCTCGGCCGACCCGGCTGGCCCGGACGTGCCGGCGCCCCCGGTGCTGCGCCCCACCGACGTCGCGCTGCTGGCCGGGCTCGGCGTCGACCTGCCCCGCCGGCTCGCCCGGGCCCGGGCCACCGGCGCCCGGGGCGAGCTCACCTGGATCGACCTCGAGGGCGAGCAGCCTCGGGCCGTCGTCGCCCTGGGCCTGGGTCCGGCCGCGCCGGAGGACCTGCGCCGCGCCGCTGCCGCGCTCGTGCGCCGGCTGCGCCATGTCGACGACGTGCTGCTGCTCGCCTCCGTCGACCTCGCCGCCGACGAGCTGCGCGCCCTGACCGAGGGCCTGCACCTGCCGACCGGCGCGGTGACGTGGGCCAGCGCCCCGCCGCCGAGCCCGCCGGGGCGCGTGCGGCTGCTGGTCGGCGACGCCGCGACCGATGCCGCCGCCGTGGCCGAGGGCACCGCGCACGCGCGGGCGACGCTGGCCGCGCGACGGCTCATCCACACCCCGTCGAACCTCAAGGACCCCACCTCGATCGCCGCCCTGGCGGCGGACCTGGCCGCCGACGACCCCGGTCTCGACGTGCAGGTGTGGGACGAGCAGGCCCTGGCCGAGGACGGCTTCGGCGGCCTGCTCGCGGTGGGCGCGGGGTCGTCGCGACCCCCCCGACTCGTCCGGATGACGCGCGGGGCCGACGAGCCGGGGGCCCGGCACGTCGTGCTCGTGGGCAAGGGCATCACGTTCGACTCCGGCGGCCTGTCGCTGAAGGCCCCCGAGCAGCAGATCGGCATGAAGACCGACATGTCCGGGGCGGCCGTGGTGCTGGCGGTGCTCGAGGCGCTGCGCGACCGGGTGCCCGCGGGGCTGCGGATCACCGGGGTGCTGGCGCTCGCCGAGAACCTCCCGGGCGCCTCGGCGGCCCGCCCGGGCGACGTCATCACCCACCACGGCGGCCTCACCACCGAGGTGGTGAACACCGACGCCGAGGGCCGCCTCGTCCTCGGCGACGCGCTGGACCTCGCCGCCCACGGGCTCGCCGCCGACGTGGTCGTCGACGTCGCGACGCTCACCGGGGCAGCCACCCTGGGCCTGGGGCGCCGGCACGCCCCGCTCTACAGCACGAGCGAGCCGCTGGCCGAGGCCCTGCTGGCCGCCGGGGAGCAGGCCGGCGAGCTGCTGTGGCGGATGCCGCTGCACGACGACTACAGGGCGCTGATCGCCAGCGAGGTGGCCGACCAGGCGAACAGCGCCCCCAGCACCGGCTGGGCCCCCGGCCCCGGCTCGATCACGGCCGCCCTGTTCCTGCGCCGGTTCGTGGGGGACACGCCCTGGGCGCACCTCGACATCGCCGGGACCGGGCGCTCGGAGGCCGAGCGCGACGACCTGCCCAAGGGCGGCACCGGGTTCGGCGCGCGGCTGCTGGGCCGAGCGCGACGACCTGCCCAAGGGCGGCACCGGGTTCGGCGCGCGGCTGCTGCTGCGCTGGATCGCGGCGGGCGCGCCGGCCTGAGGGGTCCCGGCGCCGACATCTCCACGTTCCGACGTCGCGCCGCCCCTGCCGCCTGCCCCGGCCGCCCCCTGCCGAGTTGCGCCGGATCTCGTCGCTTCCGGGCGGCTTGCGCCGGGTTTCGATCAGGCCGGGGTGCGCGATTCCGGCGGAAACCGGAGGGCCGGGGCCAGGACGTCAGCGCGCAGGGCCGGCATCGCGCCTAGCCGCGCTCGCGCAGCACCGCGACGAGCAGGCCGTCCCCGACCGGCAGCAGCGCCGGGGTGAACCGCTCGTCGTCGCGCACCGCGCTGACGAGCTCGCGCAG
>JALOLK010000149.1 GCA_025456015.1 Candidatus Nanopelagicales bacterium | reverse complement strand
TCGAGGACACCGGCGTGCGCCTGCACCTGGGCCGGCGGGTCAGCACCGAGGACCTGCTCGCACTGGGCGTCGACGAGGTCGTGCTGGCCACCGGCGTGACCCCGCGGGACCCCGACATCCCCGGCCAGGACGGCCCGAACGTGCTCAGCTACGTCGACGTGCTGGCCGGGGGGGCGCCGGTCGGCCAGCGGGTGGCCATCGTCGGGGCCGGCGGGATCGGGTTCGACGTCGCGGAGTTCCTCGTGGTGCCGGCCGGCGAGTCACCCACCATGGACCTCGCGCAGTGGCGCCAGGAATGGGGGGTGGCCGACCCGGCCGAGGCGCGCGGCGGGCTGGTCGAGAGCCGGCCGACCCCGCCGGCCCGCCAGGTCACGCTGCTGCAGCGCAAGCGAGGCAAGCCCGGCGCAGGATTGGGCAAGACCACGGGCTGGATCCACCGCGCCGCGCTGCACGCCAAGGGGGTGACGATGATGCCCGGCGTGAACTACGAGCGGATCACGCCGCAGGGGCTCGTCGTGTCGTTCGGCGAGCAGCGCGAGGGGGAGCGGCTCATCGAGGCCGACACCATCGTGCTGTGCGCCGGGCAGGAGCCGCAGCAGGAGTTGGCGGCGCCGTTGGTCGCCGCGGGCATGCGCGTGCACGTCATCGGTGGCGCACACGAGGCCGCCGAGCTCGACGCGAAGCGCGCGATCGACCAGGGCACCAGGGTGGCGGTCACCATCTGAGGCCGCCCCGCCCACATGCCGAGCGGGCGGGGCGGGGCACGGCGCCAGCGACGCGGCGGGGCGCTGCGGCGGGCCTCAGACCTCGATCCAGCCCTCGCTGACCTGCACTGCCTCGCCAGCCACCCACACCCCGGTGACGATGCCATCGGCCTTCTCGGCACGCACGGACAGCACGCTGGGTCGGCCCATCTCCACGCCCTGGGCGATCCGCCACGCGAACGTCCCCCGGGGCCCGGGGTCCAGACTGGCCAGCAACCCCGCCAGCGCGGCGTTGGCCGACCCCGTCGCCGGGTCCTCCGGCACTCCGTCGAAGGGCGCGAACATGCGGGTGCGCAGGTCCGGGGGCGCCAGGCCGGGAACAGGTTGTGACGCAGCGTCCGCTGCCGCCGGCGTGCGCACGTAGACGTGGATGTCGGCGGTTCCCCCTGCTGCCGCCGCCAGTCGCTCGAGGGCCGTGAGGTCGGCCCGAGCACGGCCCAGGGCCACGAGCCCGACCACCTCCACGACGATGAAGGGCAGGCCCACCGAGGCGACCCGCGGACCGTGCGTTCGCGTGACGACGTCGGCGGGGTCGATCCCGAGCGCCGCGGCCGCCAGGTCGACCGGGAGCTCGGGGCCCAGGCGGACCGCCTCCGGTGCGCGCAGCTGGCACGAGAACAGCCCCTCCCCGACGGGGGTGACCTCGACGGGCACGTCCCCGGCGTCCTCCTCGAACACCACGGTCCGCGGCTCGGGGAACGCACCCAGCTCGCCGAGCCGGGCGAGCACGAACGCGGTGCCCACGTTGGGGTGCCCTGCGAACGGGACCTCGCGGGTGGGCGTGAAGATGCGCACGCGACGGTCGCCGCCTCGCTCCGCCGGCAGCACGAACGTGGACTCCGAGTAGTTGAACTCCCGGGCCACCTGCTGCATCTGGGCGCCGGTCAGGCCGCGGGCGTCGGGCAGCACGGCCAGTGGGTTACCGCCGAACCGGGTGTCGGTGAACACGTCGCAGGTGACGAAGCGCAGGCGCATGCCACGATCGTGCCGCAGGCCCGGCCGGGTCGTCGACCGTGCGCCGGACAGGGACGGGGCCGGGTGCCGGTGCCCCGCGGGTCCGGGGCCGGGTGCCCCGCCGGTCCGCGGCCGGTCGCGGTGCCGTGCCGGTCCGGCCGTGCCGGCGCGCGGGTCACGGCACCGACACGGGCCACGGCGCCCGCTACCCTCGCCCGGGTGAGCGCACCCGGGCGATCCGACTCGCGCTCGGGCTCCCGAGCCGGCCTGGCCTGGGCCCTGCTCGGCGTCCTGCTGTTCTCGTTCTCCCTGCCGCTGACGAAGGTTGCCGTCGGCGGCTTCGATCCCGTCTTCGTGGCGATGGCCCGCGCGGCGATCGCAGCGGCGCTGGCGGCGGCGGTGCTGGCTGTCCGCCGGGTGCCCTGGCCGGCCCCGCAGTTCCGCCGCCCCCTGATCTACACCACCCTCGGCGCGGTCTTCGGGTGGCAGATCCTCATGGGCCTGGCCCTGCAGCGCACCACCTCGGCCCACGCCGCCGTCATCGCGGCCTTCATGCCGCTGACGACCGCCGCCCTCGCGGTCCTGCGGGCCCGCGAGCGGGTCAGCGGCCAGTTCTGGCTGGCTGCGCTGGCCGGCACCGCGGCGCTGGTCGCCTTCTCGCTGGCCCGGGGCGGTGCTGCAGACGGTGACCTCGTGGCAGACCTCCTCGTGGTCGGCGCGGTGCTGTTCTCGTCCTGGTGCTACGTCGAGGGGGCCACGCTCACCCGGTCGATGCCCGGGTGGCAGGTGATCTCGTGGGTGGTCGTGATCGCGGCGCCGATCACGGTCCCGGCAAGCGTGCTGCTCTGGGCGGTGGGCACGCCGTCGTCGCCGTCGCCGCCCCAGTGGGCAGCGCTGGTAGTGCTGGGCGTCTCCTCGATGTATCTGGCCTTCTTCGCGTGGTACCACGGGTTGGCGACAGCCGGGATCGCCCACGCCGGCCAGACCCAGCAGCTGCAACCGCTGCTGACGATGGTCTGGGCTGCCCTGTTCCTCGGCGAGGTGGTGACTCCGGCGACCGTGCTCGCCGCGGTCGCGGTGATCGGATGCGTGGTGTGGGCCCAGCGCAGCCGGGCGCCGGCCGAGGGCGTCCCGGAGGAGTGAGGCCGCCGGACGGTCCCCCGCACGGGTGAGGCCGCCAGGGCTCTCGCGCAGGAGTGAGGCCGGCCCTGGGCGGTGTCGCCCGGATGGCGCAATCTGCCCGGACCCGGTTCTGCTG